>JBILDS010000002.1:0-37627 GCA_044352505.1 Phycisphaerales bacterium | reverse complement strand
AGCGATCTGAGAGCGACCAGCCTCGCGACGACGAACACAATCACGACCCTCGCACACCTACCCCGACCGATGAAGAACACAGCAGTCACGAACCGAAACACGAACCCAATCACGAACTGAAGGGTGCCGTCGAACGTCTTGCGCGTCTGCGCGAGCGTACCCATGACGTCACCGTGGTCAGCGCACTATTCCGGCGACGGAGCAATTCCTCCGACGCCGATTCTGGACGGAGCAGCAACACGTGAGCATTTCACTCGAAACCCTCGATTCCGCCTCGCCCGTTCTTCGGGAGCTTGTTCAGCACGGCATCAGCCGTCGTTGGATCAGCTACGAAGAACTCAACACCTGTCTCCCCGATGAGTACGTTGATCCGGAGAAGATCGACGAGTTGCTCGTCTTCATGGGAGACCACTCCATCGAGATGGTTGACGAGGTAGAAGTTCGCCGGAACAACTACGTTTGCTTCGATGCGCCGCTTCAGACGAACCTCAAGTTCCAGCGCGATGACCCGAAGAAGGGCGCCCGCGCAGATGGCGTCGCCCATGCTGGTCCAGCGCAGCCCAGTGCAGCAGCGCTCGCGGCCGCTGAACTTGAGATCAAGAAGAACAAGCGCAAGAAGAAGGCGGCTGATGGCGACGCCCGCGGCGAAGAAGACGGGCCCGATCCCGATGACTTCGATGTCGAGGAAGACATCCTCGATGACAGCGAGATGCAAGCCGCTGTTGAGAAAGCACTCGCTGAGCAGGGATCAAAGCGAATCGATGACCCGATTCGCATGTACCTCACGCAGATGGGCACGATTCCGCTGCTGACGCGCGAGGAAGAGATTCGCCTTGCGAAGAAGATTGAAACCACGCGCATGATCTTCCGCCGCAAGGTGCTCGAGAGCGATTACGCCGCGGGTGAAGCCGTCAAGATTCTCAAGGACGTGCATGCCCAGAAGTTGCCGTTCGATCGCACGATGCGCATCTCGACGGCTGAGCCGCACGCAAAGCAGAAGATCGAGCAGCGGATTCCCGCGAATCTTCCGACCATCGAGAGACTCCTCAAGACGAATCTTGATGCCTGGGAGAAGCTCGAGGCCGGCGGTATCTCTGCCACCCAACGCACGCAACTCCAACGCGAGATCACCTTGCGTCGCCGTCGAACGGGCACACTGCTCGAAGAGTGTTGTCTGCGCACCGGCCGCATCATTCCGCTGTATCGCAAGCTCCTCGGCATCGTCTCGAAGATGCGTGAGATGCAGCGCAACCTCCAGAAGGCCGAGAAGCACCCCGACCGCTACGACCCCGAAGACGTGTACGTGATGCAGGAGGAGTTCGACGGCCTCCGCAACCTCGTGCTCGAGCCGATGGACGAGTTCGAGCGCCGCATGCGCGACATCCAGCGCGTGTTCGGCGAGTACGAGCAGGCGAAGCGCGACCTCTCGGGCGGCAACCTCCGCCTCGTGGTGTCGATCGCCAAGAAGTACCGCAACCGCGGCCTCCCCTTCCTCGACATCATCCAGGAAGGCAACACGGGCCTCATGCGCGCCGTCGACAAGTACGAGTACAAGCGCGGCTACAAGTTCTCGACCTACGCGACCTGGTGGATCCGTCAGGCCATCACGCGCGCGATCGCGGACCATGCCCGCACCATCCGCGTTCCGGTCCACATGATCGAGACGATGTCGAAGTTGCGCAACATCCAGAAGGCGCTCTTGCAGGAGCTCGGCCGCGAACCCACGATCGAGGAGATCGCCATCAAGGCGAAGATGCCGATCGAGGAGACGCGCCGCGTGATGAAGATCTCGCGGCATCCGATCTCGCTCGACCGTCCGGTCGGTGAGAGCGAGGATTCGCACTTCGGTGACTTCATCGAAGACGAGCGCCAGGCCAGCCCGTCTGACTCGGCCACGAGCGACATGCTGCGCCAGCGCATCAACGACGTGCTCAAGACGCTGACCTACCGCGAGCGCGAGATCCTCAAGCTCCGCTACGGCATCGGCGACGGCTACACCTACACCCTCGAGGAGGTCGGCCGGATCTTCAAGGTCACGCGCGAGCGCGTGCGCCAGGTCGAGTCGAAGGCGATCCGCAAGCTGCAGCACCCGGTGCGACGCCAGCGCTTGAGCAGTTTCCTTCCCGGCCACATGGCTGAGACTGAGGAAGCACAAGCAGAGGGCGAACGTGAGTTCATGGCGGCAAGCGCCGACGAGTGAGCGCGTGAACCAGTCCATTTCCCGCGGCGGGCGCGCGTAGCACCCGCCGCGGGTTTGTTTTGCGGGTGTGCTGCTGGAGGGTGTGCTAATGGCGCGCGGTTGGCGTCTCACGGAGGCTATGCGCCGAACGCAGAGTGGTTGCTGCTGACGGTTGGGAGGTCTCTCACGGAGGCACGGAGGCCACGCGTTGCACTCGGGCGCGACGCTTGCAATGGGAAGGAAGGAAGGAAGGAAGGAAGGAAACAGGGAAGTGAGCGCATCCGCGTTGCGATACCGCCTCTTCGCCGCGTCATTCTTCGACTTGCTTTGTCCCTCCTCGCCTTCTGCCCCCTTGCATTTGCGCTCTCTGTCTGTCCCTTCTTCTTTCTCACTCCTCGGCTGCTACCTTTCCGTCCTTCCCGCGCGCTTGACGCACGCCCTCCCCTGTCCTCCGTGCCTCCGTGCCTCCGTGCCTCCGTGAGAGAATCAAATCCGCGACGTATCGCGCCTCGCGGAGTACGCTGTCCGCGTGACCACGCCCGACGACATTGCACGATGGCGCGAGGCGGCGCGGCACGCGGAGGTTGCCGCGTTCTTCGCGGCCGCGCGAGTCCGCGTCGCCGAGGTTGCGCGCGAGAGGCGACCGATCTGCCTTGCGTCGGGCGCGTGCTGCAGGTTCGAAGCGTACGGGCATCGGATGTACGTGTCGGGGCTCGAGGCCGCCTTCGTGGTGGCGCGGATCGACGCCGCACGCACCGCGCGGGCTACGAATCCGCTTAGGCTCTACGAGGTCGACGACGCGCGCACGCGCGGCGACTGCCCGTACTTGCGAGCGGGTCTCTGCGGCGAGCACGAGGAGCGCCCGCTCGGTTGCCGCATCTACTTCTGCGACAAGGGTGCGGATGGCCGCGCCGCCGAATGGCAGAGCGCGCTCTACGAGGAGCTGCACGCAGCGACGATCGCGCTGCACGAGCGGCTAGGTGTCCCGTACCGCTACCTTGAGTGGCGCGACGCGCTCGCGGCGGTGACGCAGTCAGGGTGAGAATCGTCGTGGAAATCCGCGTGTTCCCTGGAAGCCGCCACAGCCGATTGATATACTCGCGTATATACACACGATCTGTCGGGAGAGAACCTATGCATGCCACCCGAATCTTCATGAACGGCGCGAGCCAGGCCGTGCGGCTTCCGGCCGAGTACCGCTTTGCAAAGCCCGATGTCTGCATCGCGCGGATCGGCTCGATGATCGTCATCTTCCCGAAGGACGAAGCGTGGAACCTCTTCGAGTCGGCGATCGGAACGGTCGGCGACGACTTCGAGCGGCCAACGCAGGGCGCGGCCGAGCGCGAGGCGGCGTCACTCGACCCGAGTCGCGATCAAGCCCCCGCTCCGACTCGGGCGCGGATCTATCGCAAGAAGTCGGCCGCCGTCTCGAAGGCCTCAATCAAGAAGAAGCGCAGGTCGGCGTAGCCTGCCGGTCGCTCGAGAACTTCGGGGTACAGAAAGGAACTGAGGGATGGGAAAGTCCGCAACACGCGTCATGCTCGACACAGACTGCTGCATCGCACTGCTGCGAGGGCGAGCCCCGCGCGCGGTGGCGCTTCTCCGCAAGCTCGGGTTAGAGCATGTGCACCTCTCCGCGGTCACCGTCGGCGAGCTGCTCACGGGCGCCGCGCGCTCGAAGATTCCAGGCGAGAACCTGAACCGCGTGGTCCGGTTCTGCGCGAGCCTGCAAGTCGTGGCCTTCGATGACCGCGCGGCCGCAAGGTATGCGAGCACTCGCGCCATGCTGGAGGCACGCGGCACGCCCATGGGCCCGATCGACACGCTGATCGCGGGTCACGCCCTCGCGATGGGCGTCACGCTCGTCACGGGGAACACCCGAGAGTTCGGTCGGGTCGAAGGACTCACGCTCGAGAACTGGCTCAAACCGAGCGGCTGATTCCGACCGCGGTCGATGACGGGCTCAGCAGAAATCAGCCTCCGGCGCAGTGTCTACTGCGGGCACGGCCCCCAGGCCGCGAGCACGGCGGCAAGGTCCGACGCGTCCACCATGACGTTCCCGCGCGCACGAACCTTGTCAACGTCGTCTGAAACTCAACCGCCAGACTGCTGCTGGAAGTAGACCTCTTCCTTCGGCTGGATGAGAACGAAGCCCGAGCCGTCGAAGCGGAGCTGGATCGACTCGCCGCTGCCGCGACCGAAGAAGGTCTTCAGGCTGACATCGGTGTGGATCTGGGGCTGGAGCGTCCCCGACCACGCGACCGTCGCGTTCGGGTCGGTGAAGACGGGCTGGCCGGGCCGCACCTCGAGCGCGAGCGGGTCGTAGTGCGTGGTGATCGCGAGCAGGCCCGAGCCCTCGAAGCGCACATTGAAGAGCCCGCCCGCGAACATTCCGGCCATGCTGCGCATGAGCGTGATGTCCCACTTGAGCGACGGCTCGAACGCGAGGACATCGTTCCCGTTCACGAAGATCGCCTCGTTGTGGAGCTTGAGGATCGAGATCTTCTTCGCCTCGTCGGCGAGATAGAGCTTGCCCTGCCCCTGCGCCTTGGTGAGCTGCGTGCCTTCGCCGCTCACGGCGCGCTTCAGAAACTTGCCGAGGCCGTGCTCGAGCACGCCCTCGCGGGTGAACTTGATCTCGCCGAGATACGCCACCATCGAGCCGGTCTTCGTCCACATGTCGCCGTTGAGATTGACCTCGAGCATGCGCTCGCTCTCGAGCTCGAACAGTCCGTGGCCGCGGTCGCGCTGGGCTCGCGCGCGGACGAACTCGGCAAGCGAGTATCGACCCGCGCTCGTCTGCGCCGGATCGAGAGGCGGAAGGACGTGTCCCGGCGGTGGCGGAGGAGGAGGGTGATGCATGGAGGCCAAATGTAGGCGGGATCGGCCGGAGGCGACTTCCGTTCCTCACCCGCCCGGAGGCCCGGCGCGCTCACCCCCGGTCAAGCCGATCGTGATCTCGACGAGGCTGTGCAGAGGGCCGCTCCCCATCCCCGGGCATGGGGTCCGACGCTTGGTCTCCGCCCAAGACTCCGGAGACTCCACCACCTCGGGCCACCATGGCCAGGTGCGGCACTGGCTCGGGCGAGTCCGGTAGATCCCGCAGATCGCCCTCCCCGGCCGGCTGGTGCGGTCGAGAAACACGCAGTCGAACCGCCCGTCGATCTTGAGTTCCTTCAGACTGCGCCGGGCTCCCACGCGCCTCGTGTAGCGTTCGAGGAACTCCGCCTTCGAGACGCCGAGCGCCCGCGCCATCCCCTCGGCCTCGTCGTCGGTGAACCACACCGCGCCCGGGGGGCCGGAGCAGCAGTTTCCGCATTGCGTGCACTCAAATCGAAGGCCGTCCGCATACCAGGGCGATCCGCCCGAACCTGCATGACCCGGATCGCGCCGGTCGAAGGGGTCAGTTGTCGCCACCGCCGCCTCCGCCTACGCCGCCTCCGGAGGTCGTGGGACCTCTTCGGGGAGGCATGTCGCCGGGTCCGCTCGGGGGCTCCTCGCCCCATGGCTCGATGTCGAGCTCGTGGACGGCGGCCCGCCGTCGGGTCGGAGGCAGATGCGACAGCGACGGCGGCCGATCGTCGAACGCCACCCGATCCATCGTGTAGACCGACTCGAACACCCACTGCGGATGATCGAGCAGTGCGTCCTCGAGGAGCTCCTCGGCCTGAGCGAGGCTTCCCGCCGTCATCCAAACCGAAATGTACGCGCCTCGGTCGGTCTCGCCCTCGGAGTTGGTCGCCAGCACGATCGCGTGCCACAACGTCATGCCGAGGTGCCGTCCTGCTTCGTCGACGTTCGTCTCGCGGTCCACGTTGAGCTCGAGCATCCAGCGCTCCCGCAGCACGAGCAGGAGCTCGTCGAGATCGGGCGAGTGTTCATCGACGATCTCGAGCACGTCGCGCGTCACCAGCGCCTCATCGTCCTCGCGCGCATCCGGCGGCAGTTCCTCCCAAGTCTCGGCAACCTCGCGCAGACCGTGGGCGGCGAGCATCGACTCGACTTCATCGCGCATCTCCGTCGGCACCGAGATGAGGATCCCCTTCCAACTGTCGACGAAGACGTCGACCCACGGATCCTCCGCGTTGGCGCCGACGCCGATGGTCACGTCCTCGAGGAGGATCTCCTCGAACTCGTACCAAGTCCTTAGAAACTCGACGAGCGGCATCGGCTCCTCGCCGAGATAGATGTCGACCGACCGGTACGCATCGCGCGAACCGATCTCGACGACGGGCGTCACTTCCTTGGGCAGCAGATTGAATGCGGCATCGACCACCGGACGGAGTCGGTCATGGCTCACCACCGCGTGAAAGACGTAGGTGTCGGGCTCCTCGTCGGCCCCTTCCTGGTAGCGGACGGTGTAGCCCTGCGTGGGTTCGCGGAGGCTCGTCCCCGCGACCCCCAGCGGCAACTTGTACGCACCGAGCGAGAGCCGCTCGATGTTCTGTCCAAGACGAAACTCGCGCATGGGGGCATGGTAGCGGCGTGGAACGCCAGCGCCGTGCCTTTCCTCCAAACGCCGCGCATGAACCGCATGCGGCTTGATGGCGAGACTCAGTCGCCGAGGTACGACTCGCGCACCCGCGGATCGTCGAGAAGCTTCGCGGCGGCGTCGGTCAGGATCATCCGCCCCGTCTCGAGGACGTATCCGCGGCTCGCGAGCTTCAGCGCCGCCCGCGCGTTCTGCTCGACGAGGAGAATCGTCAGCCCCTCTCGGTTGAGTTCGCGGACGGCCTCGAAGATCCGCGCGACCAACAGCGGCGCGATGCCCATCGAGGGCTCGTCCATCATCAGGAGCCTCGGCTTCGAGAGAATCGCTCGGCCGATCGCGAGCATCTGCTGCTCGCCGCCGGAAAGCGTCCCGCCCAGCTGCGCCGAGCGCTGCTTGAGGATGTCGAAGAGTCCGTACACGTGCTCGAGATCGCGGGCGATTCCGTCCTTGTCGTCGCGACCGTACGCGCCCATCATGAGGTTCTCGAGCACGGTCATGCGCGGGAAGATCCGCCGCCCCTCGGGCACCTGCACGAGGCCGCGCCCGACCAGCTTGTCCGCCCGCACGCCGCTCGAGGCGTCGGCGATCTTCTCGCCGGCGAAGCGGATCTCGCCGCCACGCAGCGGAACGATTCCCGAGATGCACATGAGCGTGGTCGACTTCCCCGCGCCATTGCCGCCGATGAGCGTGACGATCTCGCCCTCACGCACCTCGAGCGAAATCTGATGCAGGACTTCGACCGAGCCGTAGCCGGCCACAAGACCGTTCACCGAAAGGAGCGGCTCGGAGGCCCGTTGCGGCGCGCTCATCCGAGTTCCTCCTTGCCGAGGTACGCCTCGATGCACTTGGGATCGTTCTTGATCTCCTCGGGAGTCCCCTCGGCGATCTTCTCGCCGTACTGAAGCACCGCGATCCGGTCGGAGATGCCCATGACGACCCGCATGTGGTGCTCGATGAGAACGACGGTGGTGCCCTTGTCGCGAATCGCCTTGATGAGGCGCATGAGGTCGACCGTCTCCGTCGGATTCATGCCGGCGGCAGGCTCGTCGAGCAGGATCACCTCCGGACGAGACGCGAGCGCACGGGCGATCTCGAGCCGCCGCTGATGCCCGTACGGCAAGTTGCCGGCCGCCGTCTCGGCCTTGTCGGCGAGGCCCACGAACTCAAGCATCTGAAGGGCCGCGGCGCGAGCGCTCCGTCGTTCTGCGACCGCCTGCGGAAGCCGCAGCAGGCCGCCCAGCATGCCGCTCGAGAGGCGGCGATCCATGCCCACCACCACGTTCTCGACCAGCGAGAGCTCAGGGAACAGGCGGATGTTCTGGAAGGTTCGCGCCACGCCCGCCGAAGCCACCACGTCCGGCGTGCGGCGCGTGCGCGACCAGATGACCAGACGTCCGACCGCTCCAAGCGCCAGCCCGAGAAGGAACGGAAGCCAAGTGCCGACGAAGCCACCGGCGAGGAGCGTTCGCGCGAACGCCCCGATCGACTCTCCCCACGGAAAGTCCTTCTGGAACTCGTAGAGGTCGAGGACCGACGCCTGCCAGATCGCCTCGATGCGCACGAGCACGGCCAGTCCGACTCCGGTGGCGACGCCGGTGGCGACGCCTCCCACGATCACCCCGTTGGTGAGCGGCCGGCGCGGATCGCGGCCCGCGACCTTGACGGCGCCCTCGGTCGGCTCGTACACGCCGGTGATCGCGTTGAAGAGCGTCGTCTTGCCGGCGCCGTTCGGGCCGATGACGGCGGTGATCGAACCGGGCGCCACGTCGACCGAGACGTCCTTCACGGCGGTAAGACCGCCGAATCGCATGGTGACGCGCTCCACGGAGATCAGGGGCACGGTCACTTCCGCACCGCCTTCCTTGAATGCACGATCCCGTCGGGCCGGTACCGCATCATCAGCACGAGCGCGAGGCCGAAGATGAGGTACTTGTAGTTGTCCGGCGACGCGAAGACGCTTCCGGTCGAGCCGATGCCGCTTCGCTGCAGGGCCTGGGTGAGGTTCGGGAGCAGCACGTTGCTCAGGCCGACCATGACGATCGCGCCGACGAGCACGCCGGTGATCGAGCCGATGCCGCCGACGATCACGATGCAGAGCGCGAGAATCGAGATCTGGAAGTCGTAGTTGGCGGGCTCGCCGGTCGACGAAAGTCCGCTTGCAAACAGCGCGCCCGCCACCGATGCGAGCGCCGCGCCCATCGCGAATGCCTTGAGCTTCGCCTTGTCGGGCTCGATCGCCATGCAGCGCGCGGCGAGTTCGTCCTCACGCACGGCGAAGAGCTGACGGCCGAGACGGCTCAACTCGAGGTTGCGCGCGAGATACACCACCGCCGCGAGGATCGCGAGGTAGATGTAGAACCACCGCACGGGCGTCTCGCTCGTCACCGGCTCGAAGAGATGGTGCCAGGCGCTGGCGCCCGCAGCGGGGATCTCGCCGGGAATCGAAGGCGCCGGAAGCGGATTGATGCCCTCCGTGCCCTTGGTGATCACCTCGAGGTTCTTGATGGCGTCCTGGACGATCTCGCCGAAACCGAGCGTGACGATCGCCAGATAGTCGCCGCGCAGGCGCAGCGTCGGCGCGCCGAGCAGCAGTCCCGCGAGCGCGCCGATCGCGCCCGCGAGCACGACCCCGAGCCAGAATCCCACCTGAAACGGGTAGATCTCGCAGGTGAGGATTCCGTAGGCGTAGGCCCCGATCGCCATGAAGGCGGCGATTCCGAGATTGAGCAGTCCCGTCCATCCGACCACGATGTTGAGCCCGAGCCCGAGGATCGCGAAGACCACCACGGTCCGCATCTGCGCGCTCAGCTGCACCGCCGGCAACAGAAGATCGAGGAGCGGCACCAGCGCGAGCCCGCCGAGCACGGCGAGCTGTCCGCGCGAGATCGGCGGCGTTGCCGACGCGTCGGCCGCCATCAGACCTTCTCCCTCTGCTTCAGGCCGAGCAGTCCGCTCGGACGGAACACGAGAATGAGGATCAGCACGCCGAAGACGACGACGTTCGTCCACTCGGTGGCGATGTACTGGTCGCTCATCGCGCGAATCAGTCCGATCAGCACGCCGCCGAGCATGGCGCCTGGCATGCTTCCGATGCCGCCGAGGACCGCAGCCGTGAAGGCGTCCATTCCGGCCCGGAAACCCATCTGGAACGAGATCGTGTTGTTGTAGAGCGCCCACATCACGCTGGCCGCGCCGCCGAGGAATCCGCCGATCAGGAAGGTCGCCGAGATCACCCGGTCGGTGTCGATGCCCATCAGCTTCGCCGCCACGGGATTCTGCGCGGTGGCGCGCATGCCGCGGCCAAGACGCGTCTTCCGGACGAAGAGCGTCAGCCCGATCATGATCGGAACGGTGATCGCGAAGATGGCGACGTCCTCGAGCCGGAGCACGACGTTCGATTCCTCGCCGAGGAGGTTCGAACCCTCGAGAATCTCGGGGAAGTCCTTGGGCGCCGCCGCCGCGTTGCCGCCGCCGAAGGCCTCCATGGGCACGCCGCCCCAGAAGAGCGCGAGGTTCACGAGGATGAAGCTGACCCCGATGGCGGCGACGAGCTGGGTGAGCTTGGGCGCCCGCCGGAGCGGCTTGTAGACGACCTTGTCGATGGCCACGTTCAGTCCGCCGCAGAACAGCCCCGCGCCGATGACGAGACCGAAGAGCAGCACCCAGTGCGAGCTCTCGCCGGCCGCGTTCGGATCGAGAATCGCGGCGGCGCCGAGCGCGCCGACGATCGTGAGCGCGAGGAACCCTCCGAGGGTGAACACGTCGCCGTGCGCGAAGTTGATCAGCTCCACGATGCCGTAGACCATCGTGTAGCCGAGCGCCACCAGGGCGATGATCATGCCGTTTGAAAGGCCGTAGATCACCTGCTGGAGGAAGACTTCGCTCTCGGTCATTCGGCTCGGCCTCGTCAGAGGGTTCGTCTGAGGGTTCGTCTGAGGGTTCGTCGCGCAGCGCGCGGCGTCAGTTCACGACCTTGACGGTCGTGAACTCGCCGTCCTTGACGGTGTTCACGCTCATCGTGCGGTTGGTCGTGTCGCCGTTCGCATCGAAGCTCCAGGTGCCGAGGGCGCCGGTGAAGTCCTTGGTGCGGCCAACCTCCTCGAGAACGCTCGCGCGGGTGAGCGGCCTGCCGGCCTCGTAGAGGCGCTGCATCGCCGCGAGGACGACCTTGGTCGCCTCGTACCCGTACACCGCGTAGCCCTCGGGCTCGCCGCCGTAGGTCTTCTTGTAGTTCTCGTAGAACTCCTTGCCCTTGCCGGCGAGGAGTTTCGGATCGACGCCGCCGAAGGTGATGAAGCAGCGGCCCTCGAGCGCCCGGTTGCCGGCCGCCTCGATGAAGGCCTTCTCGTAGCAGCCGTCGGGAACGATCAGCTTGGCCTTGAGCCCGCCCGCGACGATGTCCTTGGCCAGCTGCCCGGCGTTCGTCTGCGTCGTGCCGCCGAAATAGACGAGGTCGGCGCCCGCCTGCTTCATCTTGGTGACGAGGCTCTTGTAGTTCGAGGCCTTGGGATCGAGTCCGTCGACGCCGACGACGTCGAGTCCGATCTCCCGGGCTCGCTTCTCGAAGACGCCGGCGACGCCCTTGCCGTAGACCTCGCGGTCGTTGAGCACGAACACCTTCTTGGCGCCGATCTCCTTGGCGTAGTCGGCGGCCACGGCGCCCTGCACGTCGTCGGTGGGGACCACGCGGAAGTAGTTGATCTTGCCGCTCGGGCGATAGACGGCAGGCTCGTTCGCCTCGCCGAAGCCCTCCTTGGTGAGGTTCGGCGCGGTGTTGGCGGGGCTCACCATGACGATCCCGGCCGCGTTCAACTTCGGCATCGAGATCTTCGCCGCACCGGAGTTGTAGGTTCCGATGTAGGCGAGCACGGTCGGGTCGCCGATCGCCTTGTCGGCGTTCTGCGCCTCGACGGCGGGATCCCAGTTGCCGCGCTGCGGGCTCGCGTCGTCCCAGTCCTCGTAGACGATCTTTCGTGCGCCGATGGCCCCACCCACCTCGGCGATGGCCATTCGGATGCCGTTCACCATGCTGGTGGTCTGGGCGTTCGCGCTTCCGGTCCTCGGAAGGCTCGAGACGATCTTGATCACCCCGTCGGCCGACTCCGCGCCCTTCGGCGGGGTTGCGTTCTGCGCCAAGGCGGCGGGAGCCAGCAGCGCGGTCAGGGCGAGGGCGGCGGCGAGTCTGCGGTGCATCATGGGTTCGGTCCTTGTGGGGTACGAAGTCGGGACGCGAGTCTAGCGGAAACCTTCCTGAGCCGCAGCGTCAGAAATGGTCGGGCGGCGACCGCACGAAGGCGAAATCAAAGGCGTCGGAGAGGTTCGAAGCGCAGGGACGCTCGCGGGACGCCGCCATTCCAGCGGCCGGTGCGCCGCTCAGGGCACGATCTGGTCGAGCTGCGCGTTCGAGAGCCCCTCGCCGCTCGCGGCGCGCGCGATCACGGCGGCGGCGTCGCGCGCCGGATCGCGCCCGTCGAAGGTGGCGGCCACGCGACGCAGGTCGTCGCGCATCCGCGCCATTTGCCGGCCATCGCCGAGGAGCGTGAGCGCGGTCTCCGCGATCGGGCCTGCGCCGCCGGAGTAGGGCACGAACTCGGGGACGATCTCCGAACCGGCGACGATGTTCGGCAGCAGGAGATGCGGCGCGCGAATGACGAACTTCGCGAGCATCGCCTCGATCCAACTGGTGCGATAGACGCCGATGAGCGGCTTCGCTTGACGCGCGCAGTCGAGCGTGACCGTGCCTGAGACGGCGAGCGCGAGTTCGCACCACTCGATCGCGCCCTCAAGCGCGTGGTCGCCCGAGGCGTTCACGACGTTCACGGCAGGCGGCACGCGTCCGCCCATGAGGTCGCGGAACAGTTTGGCGTTCGCCTCGCTCGAAGCCGCGACCACCGCGCGGGCGGCGCGGTGACGACCTTGGATCAGCGAGAACACCTCGACGAGGAGGCGCGCGTTGCGCCGGACCTCGCCCGAACGCGAACCGGGGAGGATGAGGATGCGAGGGCCGCCCGGCGGGAGGTTCGATCGCATCTCCGCCATCTTCTCCGGGTCGAGCGGGCGCGAGAGCACCGGATGCCCGACGTACTTCGCGGGGACGCCGCGCTCGCGGAACCACTTCTCTTCGAAGGGAAGAAGGCAAAGCAGTACATCGGAGATCGCGCGCACCTTTTTGATGCGCCACGGTGCCCACGCCCAAAGTTGTGGCGCAACAAGGTTGACAATTCGAGCGCCGCGCGCCTTCAGTCGAGCCGCAAGCGGATAGTTGCCGCTCGGGCTATCGACAGGCACGTGCACCGCGACCGCTCGGGTCTTCGCCCAATCGTCAATCTCGTTGTGGAGCGCGCGAACCGCGCCCACGCGCGTGATGCCGGCGACTCCCATGACGCCATCGTCGGCGGTGCGCCCGAGCATCGTCGCGCCGGCAGCCTCCATCCGCGGCCCTCCCCACGCCACAATCTCAAGGTGCGGATGATCCCGCAACAACGCCTCGATGACCGGCGCCGCATGCGCGTCACCCGAAGGCTCCATCGCGGTGAAGAGAACGAGTCTGCGGCTTTTGCCCACTGCGGAAGGCTAACGCAATTCTCCCCAATCTGCGCGTCGATCGGCGCGCTACCTCGGCCCCGCTCCGGGTACCATCCCGCCCCTTATGCTGAAGCGCACGCACATGTGTGGCTCCCTCCGGGCAAGCCACGTCGGCCAGACGGTCACGCTCTCCGGTTGGATCAACACCTACCGCGATCAAGGCAAGGGCCTGATCTTCGCTGACCTTCGCGATCGCGAAGGTCTCTGCCAGGTGGTCTTTGACCTCGAGCAGTCCCCCGCCGATCTCGTGAACCTCTCGCGCACGCTGCGCCGCGAGTATGTCATTGCCGTTACAGGCAAGGTGCGCATCCGAGCCGGCGGGTCGAATCCGAATCTTGCAACAGGCGAGGTCGAGATTGTCGCCGAGAAGCTTGAGCTGCTCAACTCCGCGGAGCCCCCGCCGATTCTGCCCGACGACCGAGACGCTGACAAAATCGGCGAGGAGACGAGACTCAAGTATCGCTACATCGATCTGCGTCGGCCACGCATGCAGCACATTCTGCAGACGCGTTCGCGGATCACGAAGTTCGCGCGCGACTACTTCAGCCAGAACGGATTTCTCGAGATTGAAACGCCGCTTCTCATCAAGACGACGCCCGAGGGCGCACGCGACTTCATCGTTCCGGCGCGTCTGCACCCGGGAAAGTGGTACGCGCTGCCGCAGAGCCCGCAACTCTTCAAGCAGATTCTGATGGTTGCAGGGTGCGACCGCTACCTCCAGATCTGCAAGTGCATGCGCGATGAAGATCCGCGCGCCGACCGCCAGGCCGAGTTCACACAGATCGATCTCGAAATGAGCTTCGTCGAGCGCGAGGAAGTGATGTCGATGATGTCTGGCTTCGCGCGGGGGCTCTGGAAAGAGCTGTTCAACTACGACATCGGCGAAGTGCCGCGCATGACCTACCACGATGCGATGGAGCGCTTCGGTATCGACCGGCCAGACACGCGCTATGGCCTTGAGATCCGCGATGTCTCTGCAATTGCAGCGAAGACAGAGTTTGCTGTCTTCAAAGATGCCCTCGCAAAGTCGCGGGCAGGCAAGAGTGGTGTCGTGAAGGCGATCCGAATCCCCTCGCCAAACGAGAAGCTCACGCGCAAAGTGCTCGATGGCTATACCGAGTTCGCGAAGACCTTCAAGGCCGGCGGAGTTCCCTACACAAAGCTCGGCGCCAACGGATTCGAGACGGGCGTCGCCAAGTTCCTTGAGCCGGTGCGCGCGGAGCTCGTCGCGGCGCTCGGCCTCGTGCCGGGCGATGTCGTCGTGTTCGCCGCCGACCACTACGACATCGCGACGAAGACGCTCGGCGAACTCCGCCAGAAGATTGCGCGCGATCTCGAGATCGTCCCAGAGGGCAAGTGGAACTTCCTGTGGGTTGTGGACTTTCCCATGTTCGAGTGGGACGACGACGGCAAGCGTTGGGTTGCACTGCACCACCCGTTCACGAGTCCGAACCCCGATCAGTTCGACGTGCTCGACTCCGATCCGGGCGCGTGTCTCTCTGCGGGCTACGACCTTGTCCTCAACGGCAGTGAGATTGCTGGCGGATCCATTCGCATCCACAATCAGAAGGTCCAAGAGACGGTCTTCAAGTTGATCGGCCTCACACAGGAAGATGCGAAGATCAAGTTCGGGTTCCTCCTCGATGCGCTGAAATTTGGCGCACCGCCCCACGGTGGTATTGCCTTCGGACTCGATCGGCTCGTAATGCACGTGGTGGGCACCGACAATATTCGCGACGTCATTGCCTTCCCGAAGACGCAGTCGGGCGCGGATCTCATGACCGATGCACCTGGGCCGGTTGATCCTGAGCAACTCCGAGAAACGCACGTCAAGAGCGTGGTCTGATCGCTTCATCAACGCCATGCTTGGTAGGATCGCCTCATGGCGATGTCTTCCCGACGCGCGGCGCTGCAAACGACGCTTCTCTTCATCGCGCTTATCGCGGCGGTCATCACTGGGCAAGTCATCCATGCTCAGGGCGGCACGCCGGGCATGTTCTGGCAGATCACGGGCGACTACCTTCTGGTTCGCCCGCTGCAGATGCTCGTCATTCCGATCGTCTTTCTCAGTGTCGCCTGTGGAATCGCCTCAGTCGGAGGGCCAGCGAAACTCGGGAAGCTCGGTCTCGGGACGGTGTTTCTCTACATCCTCAGCATGCTGATAGCGGCCGCTCTTGGTGCAGCCATGATCGAGTTCTTTGCCCCTGGCGTCGGCGTCGCCCCAGAGACGCGCAACGCACTCATGGCACAGGCAACGCAGGAGTTCTCGTCCGACTCGACCCGCGCCCAGCGCATGCAGGATGCTCAGACGACGGGCGTTGCGGGCGCTTGGCTCAACATCCTCGCCCAGCTGTTCCCGCGCAATCCGCTGAAGGATATTGTCGAAGGCTCGACGATGGCCGCGATTACGGCAGCCATTCTGCTCGGCCTCGGTCTCGCCGCTGCGGGCGAGCGCGGACGCCCCGCGCTTGAGTTGTTTCAGTCGCTTCTCAGCGGTGTCATGAGAATCGTGGGATGGATTCTCTGGCTTCTCCCCATCGGACTCTACTTCTTTGTGACAGCCGTCATCGCGAAGATTGGACTGCAGAATATTGCGACACCTGTACTCGGCTACATGGCGGTCGCACTCGCGGCGCTTGCGGTGCACGCGCTGATCATCCTTCCGCTCTATTGCATGGCGTTCGGCGGCGGCAATGGCTGGCGCCTCATGTGGAGCCTCCGCCGCGTGTTCTTGACGGCATTCTCAACATCCAGTTCGAACGCGACGCTACCCGTCACGATCGATGCGTGCATCAATGAAGGCGGCTGCTCGAAGCGCGCCACAAACTTCTGTGTGCCACTCGGTGCCACCATGAACATGGACGGAACCGCACTCTACGAGGCGGTCGTCGTGCTCTTTCTCTTCCAACTGTTCGGGGTCGATCTTGCCTTCTCCGACGTTGTACTGGTCGTCATCACCAGCGTGCTTGCCGCGATCGGCGCAGCTGGCATTCCAAGCGCGGGTTTGGTGACGATGGTGATCGTCATCTCGGCTGTCAACTCCACGATCGCAGGGCGTGGCATCGAGCCGCTCCCAATCGCCGCGATCGGCATCATCATTGGGGTCGACAGAGTGGTCGACATGTGCCGGACGGTGGTCAATGTCTGGGGCGACTGCGTGGTCGCCAAGATCATGTCGCGTGTCACACCCGATATCGAGCCGGCGTAGTGAGTTCGAAGAATTGGCCTCGATTGGCGTGAACCCCGCGCGATTGGTCAAACCAATTGCGTCAAGACTTCATTGGCGAGCGCCGCGCCTCGATGCGTGAATCGAAGCCGGCTCTGCGGGGCTCGTTCGAGAAGTCCAGAGTCGATGGCGCGGGCGATCACAGCGGCGCGCCCAGGTTCAAGCGCGATAGCTCGACTCTCGAGTCCGGCATCGATCCCCTCCATCAGTCGAAGTCCAAGCATGAGTGATTCACTCACGTTGCGCATTTCGTCTGGCGCCTCATGCTCAACCACGGGTTGCGAGTCGTCTCCGCGTGCGCGCGCCAACCAATCGCCGAGTCGAGGCACAACTTTGAATCGATGCCCCGCGACGAAGCCGCTGGCACTCGGGCCAACTGCCCACCATGGCTCATTGCGCCAATAGACGAGGTTGTGCCGACACTCGCGTCCGGCGCGTGCGAAATTTGAGATTTCGTACTGCCCGAACCCCGCAGCGGCAAGGCGTTCGCGTGTGACGTCATACATCGCAGCCTCAAGATCTTCCTCGCACGGCGCGAAGTCGCCGCGCTCAAGGCGCTTTGTCATCGCGGTGTTCGCCTCGTAGGTCAATCCGTAACACGAAACGTGCTCCGAACCGAGCTCCAATGCGCGATCGAGATCGCTGCGCCACTCCGCGAGCGTCTGGCCGGGAATGCCAAAGATAAGATCAAGATTGATGTTGGCAATTCCCGCGGCGCGGAGCACGGACACCGCGCGAGCCACATTCGCAGGGTCGTGCCAACGCTCGAGGGTCTTGAGGTGCTTTGGATCAAACGACTGTGCGCCGATTGAGATTCGATTCACCCCTCCTGCCACCAACGCGTCCGCCTTCTCCTGGTCAATTGTCTCGGGATTCGCCTCCACGGTCCA
Organism: Phycisphaerales bacterium; assembly: GCA_044352505.1. Lineage (GTDB taxonomy): Bacteria > Planctomycetota > Phycisphaerae > Phycisphaerales > SM1A02 > QWPT01. The sequence continues at coordinate 20,255 of JBILDS010000002.1, read as the reverse complement.
CTCACACGCGTCGCCCAAAGGCAACCGTCGGATGGTGGCGCACAGTGCGCGAAGTTCCTGCGCAGAGAGTAGCGTCGGGGTTCCGCCACCAACGAAGACCGTCTCAATCGGCGCCGCAACCCGCGTGTGCACCCATTCGATGTCCGCTTCAAGGCGCGCGAGATACGCGGGAGACTGCCCTTCCCGATCGACGAATGAGTAGAAGTCGCAGTAATGGCACTTGTGAAAGCAGAACGGAACGTGCACATAGAGGCCACGCGCGGCGTGCTTTCCCGGCGGAAGAACCGTTTCGAGCAAGGTCGTCGGCCGATTCGGTCCCGCAGAGTCATCGTGGAGGCGCAGCGTCGGCACCCCGGAAGGATAGATGAGGGATCGCGCCGTGTGGCATTTACAAGGTTCTCGGCAATCCTGCTCAAGCGTGGGTCGGGATGTTCCGATCCCGGAACGGGCGGGATACCCCGCCCCGCTGGAGGAGACCATCGATGCCAGGGAACGAAGACGTCGTACGAATCATGTGCCCGAACTTGGGCTGCCAACGCGTTCTCGCAGTGCCGTCCGCGGCCCGAGGGAAAGTTGTGCGCTGCAGAGGGTGCGGATCAAACATCCGAATTCCGGCAGTGCGCGCAGAGGGCGGCGCTGCAACTCCGCCGGCCAACGGCCAGCAGCAGAAGAAGCCCGCCGCGTAACAATCGGCGAAGAGGATTCTTGCAATCAAACACGCGCCCACCGCCCACTGTGGCGGTGGGTTTCGCGTTGGTACACTCTTGCGCTTGAAGCAGGCGCATTCCATTTCCGAGCCAACCCGTCCCGCGACCCACGCCGCCGTCGTCGGCCTCCAATGGGGCGATGAAGGCAAAGGCAAGATTGTCGATCTCCTCACAAGCCGCTACGACTGCATTGTCCGCTACAACGGCGGAGCGAATGCCGGTCATACGGTTCAGGTCGGACCAGAGCGCTACGCGCTGCACCTCATCCCTTCCGGCATCCTGAGCGCGGGCAAAGTCAACATCGTCGGAAACGGCGTCGTTGTGGATCCTGAAAAGTTGCTCGAAGAGATCGCCGGGCTTCGCAAACGCGGTGTTGAGGTCGGCGCAAACCTTCGCGTGTCTGATCGCGCGCACGTCGTCATGCCCTATCACAAGGAGCAAGACGCAGCGCTTGAAGAGTTGCTCGAGAAGCGTTCCGGAAAGTCAGGCGCTGGTCAGATCGGCACCACCCGTCGCGGAATTGGCCCTGCGTACGCTGACAAAGTTCGTCGCTCAACCGCGCTCCGGATCGGGGATCTGCTTGACCATGCGCTACTGCTGCGCAAACTTGAAACGATCTGCGGCCTTCGCATGGCTGAGTTGGAAGCACTCGGCGCCAACGTCACGCCGCTCATTCCGCGCGAACTTGCGGATCGTTTCGCGGCAGTTGGCGAGCAATTGCGACCGCACGTCACCGACACCGTGTATCTCCTTCATGACGAGATTCGCGCAGGCCGCAGCGTGCTGTTCGAAGGCGCAAATGCGTGCCTTCTCGATATCGATCATGGAACGTTCCCGTACGTCACCAGTTCGAACTGCTCAACACTTGGGATTCCCGCTGGTTCCGGTGTACCAGGGCGCCTTGTCGGCAAGGTCTTCGGCATCATGAAGGCTTATTCCACCCGCGTTGGCGGCGGGCCGTTCGTCACGGAACTCGTCGATGCAACAGGCGATCGCATTCGAACGCGCGGTCGTGAGTACGGAACCACAACCGGTCGCCCGCGCCGCTGCGGATGGCTTGATCTTGTGGCCGTCCGCTACTCGGCAATGGTCTGTGGCGCCGATGCAATTGCGTGCACGCTGCTTGATGTTCTCTCTGGTTTCGACGAGCTGAAGGTCTGCGTTGGATATCGACGCAGTGATGGCAGCGTGACCGATCGATTCATCCCCGATGCCGACCGGATGGAGGGATTCACGCCCGTCTACGAGACCTTCGCTGGATGGCAGCGCGAATTGACCACCTGCACCGATCGCGAGGATCTTCCGAGCGAAGCGCAGGCGTATCTTGGATTCGTCGAGGAGTTCGTCGGTATTCCAGTTGAGCTTGTGAGTGTTGGTCCCGAGCGGACGCAGACGTTCGAGTCCACGCGCCGATTCGCAGTCGCTCGTTGATCCAAGATGCATCGCTCGATGACAGCGCCTACCCCCGCTCGCTCTTTCGTACATCCTGCGCGACTCGAGCAGGTTCCGCGCGAGCGTTGGCCACGTCATATCGCGATGATCATGGATGGAAATGGCCGTTGGGCTGAGGCGCGCGGACTCCCTCGTGCAGCGGGGCATCGCGAGGGTGTCGAGACGGTTCGGCGCGTGGTGACGGAGTCGGCGCGCATCGGACTAGAAGCCCTCACCCTGTACTCGTTTTCAAGCGAGAACTGGAAGCGCCCGGCCGACGAGGTCGCCGCGCTCATGCTCCTCTGCTGCGAGTTTCTCCGCGTCGAGCGGCCAACGATGCTGCGCGAGAACATTCGCTTCCGTCGCATCGGGCGGCGAGACGGCCTTCCTCCCGAAGTACTCGCCGAACTCGACGAGACAGAACGCGCCACCGCGCACGGCACCGGACTTCTTCTCGTACTCGCGCTCAACTACGGATCTCGGACTGAGATCGCCGACGCAGCCCGCGCACTCGCCCGAGAAGTCGAAGCCGGTACACGCAGCGCCGACTCAATCGACGAGCGGGCGATGGCCTCCCACCTCTACACGACTGGGATCGTTGACCCAGACCTTTTGGTTCGCACCGCGGGTGAGCTCCGGCTCTCGAACTACCTCCTTTGGCAGGTGTCGTACGCTGAGATCCACGTCACCGAAGTTCTCTGGCCGGATTTCACGGTCGACGACCTCCACGATGCGATTCTCGCGTTCGCGGGTCGGGATCGGCGCTTCGGCGGCCTCCGACCAAGCTGACGCGCCCGTTCAATCGATTGGACAGCGAACACGCGCCGCATAATTTCGCGGGAATTCGTATCAGACGCGCGCGCCGCCTTGCAATGCGCCGGGAGTCTGTGAAGATAGGCGCTTCGGCGGGGATTCCGTCGGTGTCGCGGGTGCGATCGGGTGTCGTGTCCGTATCTCTCTGAAGCCGCGAACCTTCCCAAGCCGCGATGATCATTGAACCCCTCCCATCAGAGTCTTCCGACGCCATGACCTTCGATTCCCCACGTCCGGGGCGGCCGTTGCGCCGCGGGATCTCTCGCGCAGCCGCCTTCAGTGTTGTTGCCGGAGCGCTGCTGTCGAACGTTGACGCCGCGAGAGCATCCGACACCAATGAAGACAGCCGCGTTGCCAAACTTGGCATCGACGCGCGCTTTCACTCCTCAGTCGATCAGATTGCGGGAAGCATCGACGGCTCCGACGTGTTTGCGTGGCAGCTCCCACGAATCGAAGTCGCCACACTTGAGATCGGCGACTCTTTCGAGTTCACGCTTCCCGATGGCCGCACGGTTGCGCTTCAGCTCGTCGAAAAGAACTGGATTGGTCTCGGCGCGCTCGGCCTGAGTTTCAGTGCACCAAAGATGGGCGGCTCTGCTGAGGTTGTGCTTCATCGCGGCCTTGTTGCTGGCGGGCTGCGCTTCCTTGGCGCAGATGGGCTTGAGGAGTGGACGCTCGCGAGTGAGATTGGTGCCGATGGCGGCGCAGTCGATCGCTTCACCCGAACGCCGGAGACGCCCGTACTTCGAAGTTCCTTTGCGCCACCGCCCGGCTTGCTCGAGCAAGCAAGTGAGGGCGGAGTTGCCGGAGACGGCTGCGACGATTCAGGCGCCACCATCGACGTGCTGATCGCGTACACACCGGCATTTGCAGCCGAATTCGCGTCGAAGGAGTTGCTGCAGGCACTCGTACTCGCTGACGTCCAGCGCATGAATCTTGCGCAGACCAATTCACTCAGTGCGCCCAAGTTCAGAGCCGTCGACATCATCGCGGCAGAGGACAACGGAACTGGCGATCGCGTGACAGATCTCATCCAGCTCGCGCTTCCGGCCGATGGATGGTCCGACGCAGTACACCAAGCGCGCAACGCTCGACGCGCGGATCTCGTTGTGCTCTACACCGACTCAGAGCCGGGCGTGGCAGCATTCCTGAGCGTCGTGAACGGAGTCGGCAACCAAGCCGCAGGTTTCAGTGTGGTTGGATCTATCGGCGGGTTTGACCTCGCGCGCGCACTCGCGTTCAATCTCGGCTCCTGCGACGCTCCAGGCGACACGACACCGGCGTGTGAAGGCGCGTTCAGTTTCTCGAACGCCCATCGATTCGCAGCTGGCGGCGCTGTGTATCGCACGCTCATGGCACGCGAACCTGGCATTGAGATTCCCCACTTCTCGAATCCGAATGTTGAGTATCTCGGGCAAGACACTGGTCTTGCGACCGCGAACAACGCGCGATCAATGAGCCTCGTCTCCGCGACGGTTGCGTCGTATCGATGTTCGTTCGGTGCAGCGCCTGATTGTGATGGCGACGGCATTCTGGACAGCGAAGCGATCGCGGCCGGCATCGTTCCCGACTGCAATCTCACCGGGATTCCCGACTCCTGCGACATCGCGCTTGGAATCAGTATCGACGCAAATCTCGACGGGATTCCAGATGAGTGTCCGCTGACTGACACGCAGTTGATTCCGCCGGGGCTTGCGATTCTCGACACCGTTGGCAGCGCTGTCTCTGCATCGTCGAAGAGCGCGGATCCTGTGGTTCTCTATGGTTTCGGCGCACCTGGCAACGACGTTGGTGCCAACAATGCGGGCGCTGCGTGGGTGCTCCCCGTGACAGCGGGAGTACCCGACCCTCTACTGGCGCGCGTCCTTCGTCCGTCGGATCCCGTCGCGAACGCGTTCTTCGGTCGCGGACTCTCCGTTTTCAAGCGACCCTCCAACCTTTCGCCAGCCTACCCAGCGCGCAACATGGCGTGCGTTGGCGCGTTTCGATGGAATCAATCGGCGGCAAACGGAAACTTCCCTTCGAAGGGCGCGATCTATCTCTTCGACGAACAGATTGATGGGTCATGGTCACAGGTTCGTCATGGAGCGGCGCTGACGCCGTGGCGCTACACGCCCCCCACAACCGGCGGCAACGCAGCGGGCCCGTACTCGCTCTTTGGATACTCAGTTGCGCTTGGCCGAAACCCAATCGAGCAGAGCGAAACAATCATCGTGGGCGCACCTGGCCGAAGCAATGGCCGAGGTGCCGTCTACGTCGTGCGAAACCCTGCGTCGAATGTGCCGGCGCTTCACACCATTCGCACGCTTGGCTCCGCGCAAGACGGCGACGGCTTCGGAACCTCAGTCGCTCTGGCGCCGCGCATTCCGACTTCTGGCAACGCGCGCGTTGCGTTCGTCGCAGGTGCACCTGGCCGAAACGACGGAACTGGAGCCGCTTTCATCTATGAGCGCCCTGCTGCGCCGTCGAGCTTCGGCACGTGGGCGGCGCCGGTCAATCTGGTTCCGACCGGATTTGGGTTGCAAATTGGCGATCGCTTCGGAACAGCCGTTGCAATCAGCGAGAAGCTCGTCGTCGTCGGCGCGCCTGGGGATGATGGCGGCAAGGGTCGCGTCTACTTCTGGGAGCGCGGCAACGGCACCGGGTCGACAAACGCTTGGAGTTTCCGCGGTTCGTTCGCGCCCGCCGATGGCGCTGAGGGCGACGAGTTCGGCGCATCGGTGGCGGTCGCCGCCGCGGCGGAACCTGGCGTCTTCACGGTCACGGTTGGTGCGCCTGGACGCGAGGTCAACGTCGGAACCACCCCGCGTACCGATGCGGGTGCCGCGTACATCCTGAAGAAGTCAACGGGCGCAAGTGGCGCTGGCCTGCTTTCCGTGCGCGCTGCGTTCGCTCCTGCCTCTGGAGACGAGTTTGGCTACTCCGCAGCGGCCGTCCCGGGCTTCTCCATCTTGGGCGCCCCTTTCAACGACGCCGCCGGTCTCAACGCTGGCATGATTCGCATCACGATCAATCCCTGATGACTCCGGCACTGTTCTTTCCCATGACCGACGCCACCATGCGACTCCTCCGCTCCATCTGCCGCCGTGCCTCTCTCTCGCGCGCCGTCACGGCCTTCGCAACGTTCGCTCTGGCGGCACTCGCGCTCTTCGCCGCGCCGCGCAGCGCGAGCGCACAAGGTTGCGAAACCGCCACAAATGACTGCTTTACCGCCAATCTCTTCGGGCCAGGCTGCAGCAACACGTCATGCTGCGAACTCGTCTGTTCGATTGAACCGTCGTGCTGCGCCGTTGCATGGGACGACGTCTGCGTTGCGCTCGCTGGCAAATTCTGCTCCGAGTGCGGAGGTGTCGATGAGAGTTGTTTCACACCACATCCGGGCTCGTCGTGCAACAACGGCGTGGTATGCGAAGCGGTCTGCGCCATCCTGCCGAACTGCTGCCAGACGGGCTGGGATCAATCCTGTGTTGATCTTGCAATCTTCTTGACAAATGAGTGCGGCAAGCCCGCGACAGGAAGTTGCCTGGTTCCGCATGAGAACCCCAACTGTCGTGATGTCACGTGCTGCGAGCGTGTCTGCTCGGTTGATCCTCGTTGCTGTGAAACAACGTGGGATGCAACCTGCGTGGAGTTTGCCGAGCGGTTCTGCTTTACATGCGGAAATCCGCAAGCGGGAAGTTGCTGTCACACCCACGACGGCCCCTACTGCGATGACCGCGCCTGCTGCGAGGCAGTCTGCTTGATTGATCCGTTCTGCTGCGACCAGCAGTGGGATCGTCCGTGCGCCGACCTAGCCACAGCACCCGACAGCGTGTGCAATCTCCCCAAGTGTCGATGCGGAAACAACACGCCGATTCCTGGGCAGAATCTCTCGTGCCGAGCGGTGCATATCACGCCAGGCTGCAATGATTTCGCATGCTGCGATGAGGTCTGCTCGATTGACCCATTCTGCTGCGCCGTCAGCTGGGACTTCACCTGCGTCCAAGGCGCTGTTGCAGAGTGCGCATTGACGCCGATTCCTGAAATCAACGCAGTCTGCGCAGCGGCAACGGGCAGCTGCTTCAGCGAGAACAACGGGCTCGGATGTTCTGACGACGCCTGCTGCGGCACCATCTGTGCATTTGACCCGACGTGCTGTGAAGTGAAGTGGGATGAAGATTGCGCCGCCCGTGCCCGCACCGTGTGCAACGATTGCGGCTCTATCTCCGCAGGAAGTTGCTTCTTCCCGCACGCAACCCCGTCGTGCGTCGACAGTGCGTGCTGCGAGAGTGTGTGCGACATTGATCCCTTCTGCTGTATCGGCGAGTGGGATCTCTTCTGCGTGCTGAACGCAGGCACCGTGTGCCTCGACGGAATTGGTTGCGGCGATCCTCGCACGCGCCCCTGCGCGCTGCCGAGTTTCCTCCCCGCATGCGAGGATGTCGAGTGCTGCACACTCGTTTGCAACGTCGACCCAACCTGCTGCTCGCGGGCGTGGGACGAAACGTGCGCCATGACCTCAATCAGCCGCTGCTCGCTGAACACGCCAAACTGCCCTGCGCCCGGAAATGCGCTCGAGGTTCACGGAACACCGGGCTGCGCGAATGAGGCGTGCTGCGAAGCGGTGTGCGCGGTCAATCCGATCTGCTGTACCTTCGGCTGGAATGAGTCGTGCGTGGATACCGCGAAGGCTGTCTGCGTGACCTTTGGCACGTGCCCCGGGTCTGGTGACTGCGGAGCGAGCCACCCCACGCCCGGTTGCGGTGATTCGACCTGCTGCAACATTGTCTGCGCGGCAGATCCACTCTGCTGCGATGTGGCGTGGTCGTCTTCGTGCGCGAGTGCGGCGCGATCTTTCTGTGTGCCGGAATCGAACTGGAACTGCCCTTGTGTTGGCAGTTGCTTCGAAAGCCACCCGGAAACTGCCGGCTGCAATGATGAAGTCTGCTGTGCTGGTGTTTGCAGCATTGACCCAAGTTGCTGTACCGAGTCTTGGGATCAAGGCTGTGTGACGATTGCACGCGCGGTCTGCTGCGGAAATGTGGGTTGCGGCGACAGCTGCTCTGGTGAGTGCTTCGTTGCCCGCACAACGCCCTACTGCAATGACCCTTCGTGCTGCGAGGCTGTCTGCCGCTTCGATCCATTCTGCTGCGACACCCGCTGGGATGCTTCATGCGTCCAAGAGGCACGTCGTACTTGCACTGGTGGTAGCGGACTTCTCGTTGCAGGCAACTGCTTCTCCGTGCACCCCGGCACGCGCGGCTGTCGCGATGCAGCGTGCTCCGAAGCGGTGTGTGCTGTGAACCCGGTGTGCTGCGAGTCAGGCTGGGTCGAGGCATGCGCAGAGCTTGCGCAGAAGCTCTGCGCCGACATCCTTCCTTCGTGCGGACAAGAAGGTGCACCTGGCTGCAACATTGCCCACCCGTCGCCGGGCTGCGGCGATGCTGCCTGCTGCGAAGCGATCTGCAAACTGCCCGACTTTGCGTACTGCTGCGAAATCGAGTGGGATCAGTTCTGCGTGCAGCAGATCCTTGTTACCAAGGGATGTGAGCGCTACCAGCCCGGATGCGGCGATGAGTGCGCAGGGCTGTGCTGTGAGCCGAAGGACACACCTTGGTGCAGCGACCAGACCTGCTGCGAGACGGTTTGCAACCTCGACAGCTTCTGCTGCACCGTGCGTTGGGACGCAGCGTGTGCGGATCTTGCCAAGGGCGAGGTGCTCTGCAACACCGCGTGTCCGGACCCAGAGTGCGGCACACCGCGTGCGGGAAGTTGCTGCTTCCCACACGGGAACGCCAACTGCGACGATCTCGACTGCTGTGAAGCCGTGTGCAAGATTGATGATTTCTGCTGCACAATCGAGTGGGATGCGACATGCGCTGCGATTGCAAGTTCATCGCTTCTTGACGACGAGTGCAAGGCTTGTCAGCCGCCGGAACTCTTCTGCGGCGCACCGGAAGCTGGCGACTGCTGCACCGAGCGAACGGAGCCGTACTGCAACAACGCCAAGTGCTGCACATCGGTCTGTGCACTCGATGCCCTCTGCTGCGAAGCGGCCTGGGATGCAATCTGTGTGAAGCTGGCCGAAGCGTTCTGCCCCGCTTGCGGTGCACCGTAAGAACGGGGTCGCAGGAAACTGAAACATCGGTTCGAGCAGCACTGGCGCGTCGTGCGCGATGTGCGCGGTGATGACGTGACGCTGTGCCCGTGGTTGAGCCTTACCCAGAAACGTGCTCTGCAACGACTGCACGCGGTCGCCCGTCAGCACGCCAGAAGAACACGACCGCTGTTCCCGAAGGACGGCAGCGCAGCGCTTTCGTGATCATGTCGGCATCAGCCGCCGCGCCTCGCACACGAACGCTGCGCGCGACGAGCCCAGATTCGCCGATGACGCGCGCGATGTCTTGGGCGTTCGGCTCACAGTGCGCCACAATTCGGAACGACTCGAACCAAGGCGTTGGAAGTGCGTGTTCGCAGACAAGGAGGCCTGCGCCACGCGAGACCTCGCGCGCAGCCATCGTTCCAACCGCAGTACTCAGTAACCGTGCGCGTTCCAGTGCAGCACACGGTTCGCACAGCCAGAATCCGATCGGACATCGACTGTCCACTGCGAGCGTGTGCGCATGTGTGTCATCGGGCACACCGACAATGGTGCGCGGCACACCCGAAGCGGCGAGGATCGTGGCGCGTGTCTCGCCAGGGTTTTGTGCGAAGAGTCCGCTCCACGCAACCGCCTGCACGAGCGTGCCGTCGTCTTCGATCCACTCCCATTCCATGCGCGCACTTTCAAACAGATGGCGATCGACGCCAGGCGAAAGTTTGATCGCGCCGGCGAGCCCTTCGCGAAGCGCGCGCTCCATCCACGCGCGTCCCGGACGATGGTCGTCGAGAGTCCATGTGCGCCGCGCGCCCTGCTCATCTCGTCGCGCAGGGTCGGCGTGAAAGGCGCGATCGCGTACGTCGATGGTTTCGACGTCGGCCACCTGAGTCGCAACCCCTGCATTCCGAGCTGCCATCCAGGTACGCCTCGGATCAATGTCGACCGCTGTCACGCGAAGACCTGCGGCTGCGAGTGCCATCGAGTCGCCACCGATACCAGCACAAAGATCGAAGAGCTCGCCGCCTGCACCGAGAACGGTGCGCATTCGGCTTGCCTTCCACGTTGCGACGCGCGTTCCGGAGGCTTGTTCAACGCCTGCAAGGTCGCACCAAAGTGTTGACGCCGACACCAAACGCCCACGCGCCTTGCGTCTGGCGGCAACGAGCTCAAACGCTGCGGCGACCATTGCGTGGTCATGCGTGCGGCGAAGACGCGCAATAGCGGCTGGCGCAGGCATCGATTCGCCCGGAGCGAGTGACTCCTCTGCGGATGCGATCAGATTCGAGCCATCGGCCGCAAGGCGTTCCCAGACAGAGACATCGCGCCAATCACGCATGCTGGTGCAGCGTAGCGCTGCCGAGCGGCGCGCGCGTACCGATTGAGTGTGTGTTTCTCGCCGCCAATCCCACATTCACGACGCAGGAAATGACCACCGTCGCGATTGCGCAAACCACGTGCATTCCGCTCACACAAACTCCGCCAACTCGTGCGGCACACGACGAATGCCGCGCCGCGTTGACTTCGCAACCGCATATCGCATCGAGCGCTCGAACCTACGCGCCACCGAGCCTTTGGTTGGAAATCCCATTGCATCCATCCGATCAATCGCGTACCGCCACGCAAGGAACTCTTCGAGACATCGCGGCTTATGTACGCCCAAACCAATCGCGTGGTGCCCAACCTCATGCAGGAAGATCGCCAAACGGAGCGGACTCGTCGGATACGGCGACTCGATCGTGCGCTCGACGCGGCCATCGCGGAAGGTTCGCTCGACGGCGACGCCTGAGAGCGAGTTTCGCCAACGCTTCACCGAGAGCCCGTACATCGACAGCATCTCAGCAACCACCGCGTCGTAGCGCTTCTGCGCTGGACGGTCATGGTCGATTCCCCGCGGGGGCTTCACCATTGTGTGTGACTGCGCAGAGAGCGCAGGACGAACACCCACGGCATCCGGCCGTTTGCGCTTGCCAACGCGCTTCTTCACCACGCGCTTCCGCTTGGTGATGCGACGCGCGTCGGCGCCTTGCGGCAAACCGCACTGCTCCCTCACAAAGTCGAAGAGCAACTGAACGAACGACATCGCTTCGGTCTATCGGCAATCGGCGGGTCTTCGCTCGACTCAGTGTCGCGGCATGAACCGCTGCCCGATCACCTGCGGACGCCCACGCACAAAGTCGCGCCACAGCATCGCCCGCCCGCCGGCAGATTGGAGCTCCACGATCTCAATCGCTCCCGAGGCGGTTCCGACCACGCCATCCTCTCCGACTACGCCGGGTTCCCCCTGTCGATGCAACGCCTCACCCACGCGCAGCAATTTGACCTCGAGACCGCCGAGAAGCACCGTGCAGCCCGGCCACCCGTTCAGACCATTGATCCAAGCCCGCGCCCGCCGCGCATCGAGCGCGGCAAGATCAACGGTCCCGTCGGCCTTCGAGAGTTTTCGGGCTCTCGTTGCCAACGCTTCGTCCTGCGCCACACCGACGGCGCGCCCTCCGGCAAAGTCCTTCAGAACACGCGAAAGGACCTCCGGACCAAGGAGCGCCAAAGCATCGTGCACGTCGTCTGAGGTCTCTGTCGCGCCGATCGGACGAGGACGTGTGGCATACACAAGCCCTGCGTCCATCCGCTCCGCGATCGAAATGACGCTGACGCCGGTCACGTCGCAACCTTCCATCACAGCGCGCTGGATTGGTGCCGCGCCGCGATATGCCGGTAAGAGCGACCCATGCAGGTTGATTGCGAAGACGCCGTCGACAAGTTCGCGCGACAACTTCTGCCCAAACGCAATCACGATCCAAGCGTCCGCGCCAGCGCTACGGAGATGTCGCACCACATCGGGCGCGTTGACGTCTGGAGGCTTGATCACCGTCAGCCCCAACTCCGCTGCACGCGCCGCAATCGGTGTCGGTGTCACAAACTTCCCGCGCCCTGCAGGGCGATCGGGCTGCGACACCACCAACACAACGTCATGCTCTTGTGCAAGCGCGTTCAATGAAGGAACGCCGAACGCTCCAGCGCCGAGAAACACCAGCTTCACGCGACGCTCCGCATTCAACCACCCGCCCGCTCGAGGTCGCGCAGCGCGCGGCGATTGGCGAGTTTGTCAATCGGACGCATGCGATCAATGATGAGAACGCCCTCAAGATGGTCGTACTCATGCTGCCACACGCGCGCCGGAAACCCGTCGCTCTCAAGCTCGAAAACCTTGCCATCGAGTCCCATCGCGCGAATCCGCGCGACGCCAGGACGCAAGATTGTCCCGCGAATATCTGGCAAACTCAGACACCCCTCGTCGTGCGGAACCACCGCGCCAACGGCGTCCAACACCGGATTGATGAACACCCGCTCCGGCTCATCCTCGCGCGCGCAGGTGAGAAAGATCCGCAGGCTCTCGCCAAGCTGGGGCGCCGCAATTCCGGCCCCGTCGAGTTCGGCCGCAACGCGCCGCATGTCCTCGACAAGCTCGATCACGAAATCGTCAATCGCAGCAACAACCTGCGCCTTCCTGCGAAGAACTGGATCTGGGTGAAGAACGATGTCACGGCCGCGCGCCATTGTTCCATCGTATGGCGGCCTCGCGGCTTGCGTGCGGCGAGGGCGAACGTTTGACCCACCCCCTGTGGATGGGTAACCTTCCGGTTTCGACCGTATGGCACGTGTTGCCGAGGCCACGGGGCTTCGGTCACGGTTCGTCGGTCGATGGTCGCTGGTGCCGCCCCGCGCCTGGCAGTCCACGGTTGGGGCAATCTTCGAGGAGCACGGATTGGGTCTCTTTTCGTTCGGTAAGAAGAAGCCAGCAGACCAACCGCAGGCAGACGCGCCCGCAGCGCCCGCCGCCGGTGGCGCTGCACCTGTCGCAGGCGCGTTCGTCGCGCAGCCAGACAAGGCTCGCAAGTTCTTCGATCACGCGAAGACGATCGCGCAGACCGGAAACTACGAGTACGCCCTGATGCTCTATGCGAAGGGCTTCCGCTTCGATCCGTCGGGTCTTCCGCGCCACGAGGAGTTCTATAAGCTCGCCGTGAGCTTTTACCAGTCAGGCGGGAAGCCCGCTGGCAAAGAGGAGATCCGCGAGCTCGATGGCCCTGGGCCAATCGATAAGTTCGTGCAGGCTGAGTACATCTGGGCGCGCGACGTGCTGAATATGGATGCGGCCTTCCGCATGCTCGAAACAGCCGGCAAGGCTGGCCAGATCGAGTTCGGCGGTTGGATCGCGCCGCGGCTCCTTGATCTTCTTCGAAAGCAGAAGAAGCAATCAAAGTCGATGTGGCTGAAAGCGAAAACCCTCTTCACCGGCGTCGAGGCCTACGGTGAAGCGTTCGCGTGTGTCGAGGAAGCCGTGCGTGTCGACCCAAGTGACACCCAGCTTTCGGCCGATCTCAAAGAACTCACAGCGCGCCACGCGATCAAGCAAGGCGGCTACGACAAAGCCGTCGGCGGTGGCGGAAACTTCACTTCGATGGTGAAGGACAGCGCGAAGCAGCAGCAGCTCCAAGAGCAGAACCAGATTGCTGCGAGCGAGGAGACAGAAGCCCGCAACCTCGAGCGCGCTCGCAAGGACTTCGAAGACAACCCCATGTCTGCAGATGCGATTCTGAAGCTCGGCACGATTTTGCGCCGCCGCGCCACGGAGGAAAGTGAGAACGAGGCTCACGCCGTCTTCATGACGGGTTTCGAGCGGCTCAGCGAGTACCGCTTCCGTATGTTCGCGGGCGAGATTCGCGTGTCGCAGATGCGGCGCCGCGTGAACGCCGCTGAGAAGCGCGCAGAAGCGAACCCAGCCGACTCGGCCGCGCGGGCAGAGTTTGACGGACTTCGGCGCGAATTGCTCGAGCTTGAGCGCGTTGAGTTGCGGGAGAAGCAGAAGAACTATCCAACCGATCGCTCGATCAAAGCGGAACTCGGTCGAATCGAGTTCGAACTCGGCAACTACGAAGACGCGATGGCCGCCTTCCAAGCGTGCAAGGATGAAGCCAAACTTCGCATCGGTGCAACCCACATGCTCGGGCGCTGCTTCGCTGCGGAAGGCTGGCACTCCGAAGCCTCAAGCGAGTACCGCGAAGCGCTCAGCGCCCTCGGCGCCGGCGAGTCCGAGCGGGAACTTCCCATCAAGTACGACCTCATGGTTGCACTCATGGAACTTGCGAAGAGTGAGCGAAACGGCACGTTCGCCCGCGAGGCGGGCGAGATCTGTTCCGCCATCGTCCGAAAGGACATTTCCTACCGCGACATCCGAACCAAGCGCAAGGAAATCGATGCGCTGGTGAAGGAACTGCCCGCGTGAGCACCGACCTCCGCCCGCGCACGGTGGGCGTTGTTCCAGCGCGCCTCGCGAGTTCTCGGTTTCCCGAGAAGGTGCTCAAGGCCGAGACCGGTACACCCTTGGTCGTGCACGTTCTTCAGCAGGCGCAGAAGGCGAAGTCGCTTGACCGCGTCGTGGTGGCCGCCGATCACCCCCGGATCGTTGCCGTGGTTGAGGCCGCGGGAGGCGAAGCGATTCTCACGCGCGAAGACCATCCCAACGGAACGAGCCGTCTCTCGGAAGTCGCTGAGCGGGTCGAGGCGGACGTGTTCGTCAATATCCAAGGCGACGAACCCGAGATCGAGCCTGAGACCGTCGACGCAGCGGTTGAACTTCTCTACGAGTCTCCGTGGGCAGAGGTCGCGACTGTTGCGACCCCGTTTGCGCCGGGCGAGTCGGTGTCCGACCCAAACCTCGTCAAGGTCGTCTTGGGCCTTGGAGGGCGGGCGCTCTACTTCTCGAGAGCCGCGATCCCGTTCCACCGCGACGCCGCGTCCGGTGCCCCGGCGAAGTCCCAGCCGCTCCGCCACGTCGGGCTGTACGCCTACCGCGCCCCGTTCCTCGCTGCGTTCGTCGGTTGGCCCGCCAGCGACCTTGAGGAGACCGAGAGCCTTGAGCAATTGCGCGTCCTTGAGCGGGGTCACGGGATTGCCGTCGCGGTTCGATCGGTTGCGAGCCAGGGTATCGACACCCCCGAGCAGTACGCCGCATTCGTGGCGCGACTTCGGGGCTGAGCCGCACCCAACAGATTCCGGCCGACCCCTCTTGCATTTCGGGGTGCTTCCTGACTACATTCGGGAATGCCCCACTCGGAAAGCAGCCCCGGCGACCTCCCTGACAGTTGCGGGTTTCTCTCGCAGTTTGGAAAGAGCGAAGAGAGCACGGAGTGGCATTCGCCAGCACCCGCCGGATACCAACGCGGGCGCACCAAGTTTGTCGTCGTCATCGGAACGGTGATGAGCGGCCTTGGCAAGGGCATCTTTGCCAGTTCGCTTGCCAAACTCATCAAGGACAAAGGCCTCTCCGTTGCGCCGATCAAGATGGAGGGCTATCTCAATATCGACTCGGGCACGCTGAACCCCTATCGCCACGGCGAGGTGTTCGTGCTTGCCGATGGCTGCGAGACCGACATGGATCTCGGCACCTACGAGCGCATCTTGAACCAAGACCTCACGCGTCGCAATTTTGTGACTGCGGGTCAGATCTACACCGAAGTCCTCGAGCGCGAGCGACGCGGCGGATATCTCGGCCGCGACGTGCAGATGATTCCGCACGTGACGGGCGTGGTGAAGATGCGTCTGCGCGAACTCGCCATGATGGGCAACAACGGAAAGCAGGCCGATGTCGTCTTCGTCGAGGTCGGTGGCACCGCGGGCGACTATGAAAACGGCTTCTACATCGAGGCGTTGCGCGAGCTTGCGTTCGAAGAGGGCGACGAGTCAACCTGCTTCGTGGCACTCACCTACATCCTCGAGCCGTCGATTCTCGGCGAACAAAAGTCGAAGGCCGCACAGCTCGGCATCAAGCGACTCATGGAGGCGGGCGTCCAACCCAACATCGTCGCGTGTCGCGCAAAGAACCCCGTGACCGACAAAGTCATGGAGAAGATCGCGATGTTCTCGAACGTGCCGCTGAAGCGCGTCTTCTCCATGCACGACCGCGAGAGCGTCTACGCGATTCCAGAGGCGATGCGCGCCGCAGGTCTCGACCGCGAGATCTTGTCGATTCTCAATCTGCACGATCGCACCAACCCCGCGAAGGAAGACGTTGCGCGCGTCGAGTGGCTCGACTTCTCGCGGCGAATCTTCGCGCCTCGGAAGCATCACATCGAGCTTGGGATCACCGGAAAATACGCCGCGCTGCGCGACGCGTACGCGTCGATCGATAAGGCGATTGAGCATTGCTCGATTCAGCTTTCCTGCGAAATCAAAGCGCGCTGGATCGACACCGGCGAACTCACCGACGACGCGATCACCGCGAAGGCGCTCGATGGCGTCCATGCCGTGATCGTGCCGGGCGGCTTCGGCCAGCGCGGCGTCGAGGGCAAGATCCGTTGTGTGAAGTGGGCGCGCACCAACAAGGTGCCGTTCCTCGGCATTTGTCTCGGGTTCCAGATGGCGGTCATCGAGTATGGCCGCAACGTGCTTGGACTCGCTGGCGCGAATTCAACCGAGTTTGAGCCGAACTGCGCCCACCCGATGATCGCGGAACTTCCCGATCAGAAGAAACTCGAAGGAATCATGGGTGGCACCATGCGCCTCGGTGCCCAGGAAGTGGTGCTCGAGCCTGGATCGCTCGCGAGTGCGCTCTACGGCAACAAGTCGGAAATGCGCGAGCGTTTCCGGCACCGATACGAGGTCGAACCGCGCTACATCGACCAGCTGCAAGAGGCCGGACTTCGCTTCAGTGGCCGACACCCGAAGTTCCCCATCATGCAGGTACTTGAACTGCCGCAGTCGGTACACCCCTACTTTGTCGGGGGCCAGTTCCATCCGGAGCTCACCAGTCGACCGCTCGCACCAAACCCGATGTTCATGGGGCTTGTGGCTGCAGCAATCGCGAGCCAAGAACCCGATTTCGCGCAGAGCGAGCTCGGTCGTCGTTGGGTGCGAAGCGCTCCGAAGACCGTGAATGCGTGACGGATTGTTCTACACACCAACCGATCGCGCGTGTCCGCGGGACGTTTGCCACGTTGTTTGTATCGCGGCCGTGGACAACGATCGTCCCTTTTCGCAGTTGGAAGCCGCAACGCATTCGAGCCTTGCAGACTCGAAGACTGGCTGCATGGTTGCCTTCGACGCACACTTGATTGCGTAGATCACAGGCGATCTACGTCCGGGTTCAAAGGCTGAAGCCTTCGCGGTTGCGTTGTACCCGCTTGGATACGTTGTTCTTTCCCAACGCAGGAGATTCCATTATGAGATTGATCGACTTCGTGGCGCTACGCCGCGCAGGCTGTGTCTTGTTCGCACTTGCTTCGGTGGTGCTCGGAAGCACGTCAACGGCAAGCGCGCAGTCACTGATCTGGCACGCAAATCCATCGAATCCCGTGTACTGCGGCATCCCGCGAACAATGCATGACGGAGAACTTCCGAGTAAGCCCGCCTTGCCACAAAACGTGGCGCGCATGATCGAGTTCGAGGTTCCCATTGCGCCTGGCGTGCACGAGCGATTCGACGTTGAGCTCGTTGCCGTCACAGCGCTGCATCAATTCCCAGCAGGAACAACCGATCCCATTGCCGCCTTTTTCACGGCAAATCCAACGGCGCACTTTGCGTACCAGTATGCGCCGATTGCGCTCATCAATGATTGCGACGGCGATGGGATCTACGGGCTTGGCCCTGGAACGCCGCCGTGTTGGGGTGCGCCATCTGCATCGCTTCGATGGGGTGTCGTACCCGCCCCGCTTCCTGCGGACATTCGATCGAGCACGCCCCACAACTGCAGCCCCCGCCCAACGTTCCGGGCGGAGGTATCCGCACCGCCGCTTCTCAACGGCGGAGTGGTTGGGATCCGAATTCGTGGTTACAACGCAGGACTTTTCATGGGCGCCTCCACGGTCACCTGGTCAACCTGGGACTCGCCCTACGGGCACGCATGGGTGCAGTGGAAGAGCGTTCGCAGCGACTGCGACCCGCAGATCCCAGGGCCCTGCCGGATTGCGGTGGGCAAATATCCGAAGCCGGCCGGATACAGGAACCCTGGCGAGCTCCGCGACGACACGAACCGCATGGCCGACTTCACGCTTTGGTACCCGGTGACCATGGCGCAGTATCTCAGCGGGCTTCGCCTCACTCTTGCCCAGATGCCGCCCAACCGATGCCGCGACTTCCACGGATGTACCGACAACTGTGTCGTCTTCCTGCGCGAGGTCTTTTCCGCAGCAGGCCTTTGGCTTCCGGATACCGTCGGCGTGTGGGGATGCCCATGTCCGCGCAAGCTCAAGCAGACCTTCCACGACATGCTCATCGCCGGAATCCAGCCACCGGACTGCGGCTACATCGTCTCGGGCAACCAGTTGCAAGATCCGCCGATCGACCCCAATGGCTTCGATATGGACTTGACGCTCGGTCTGCTCGGCTCGAACCCCGAGGTTCTGGCGATGCGCCTCGAGATGCCGCTTACGCCGCATGAGCTCGGTTCGGTGAACCTTGGTGCCGGTGGGACGCTTGCGCTCAACCTCGCCTTCAGCACCGATGTCGCCGTGATGATCAACTACGGCGACGGCACCGTCGTCCGCGCGGTTCCAGGCGCCAACCTCCACACCTACGGAGGCCTCGGTTCCTACGAGGCGCGCGTGTGCGTCTTCACGAGCGACGAAATCCGAGTGCACGACCTCGTCGTGTTGGTCGGCAAAGGCGGCGGCGCGAAGGCCTCGCGATCGCTGACGATCGCGGACGGCATCCCGTATCCACCGAACCCAAACCCTCCGGTGTTTCCTCTGCCCGAGTTTCCGCAGACCTTCCTCGGTGACGTGAACTGCGACTGGGTTGTAGACGGCACCGACCTTGGCACCGTGCTCGCAGAATGGGGCACATCTGCACGCACACCCGCCGACGTCGACCGAGACGGCGTGGTGAGCGGAAAGGATCTCGCGATTGTGCTCGCCGCGTGGGGCAACGCACCGGAGTAACTCGTCCGTCACAACCCACCGACGAAATCGTTTCCCAAACCCCGCAGCCGCCACGCGCGACTGCGGGGTTTTCGCCATCTTGAGGGTCCCCGCCGATGCGCTATACTTCCCGACCCTTCGCCGATGTAGCTCAGCTGGTTTAGAGCGTTGGATTCATAACCCGAAGGTCGGCGGTTCGAGTCCGCCCATCGGCACCTGCGTCAGAGAAGCCACAAGCCCCGCCACGTGCGGGGCTTGTGTATTGGTGCGCTTAGAGAAGGGGCGACATCAAACCCACCAGATTGTCGCGTAGGCGTTTCCAGGCGGGGCGCTGGTACCACTCGCTTGGCGAGATGCGCCGCGATTCGCGGAGGTAGCGCTCTTGGAGCGCGCGCAGCTTTGCGCTTGTCTCGGCGTCGAACACCACCATGCTCGCCTCAAGATTCAGTTCGAAACTGCGTCGGTCGAGGTTCGCGCTCGTCATGAGGCACGTTCGTCCATCCGCGACGATCGTCTTCGAATGCAAGAGGCCGCCCTCGTAGCGCCAGATCTCGACTCCAGCCTCGAGCAGCCGTTGGAAGAACTTCTGGCTCGCCATCTGCACCAAACGCGAGTCGATCTTCTGTGGCACCACAAGCACCGTGCGAACGCCACGTCGCGCAGCGGTCATCAACGCTGCAAGCGACGGCTCGTCGGGCACAAAGTACGGCGTTGTCAGAACAACTTCCTCCTCGGCAAGATGCACAAGCGACAGAATCATCTGCGGCATTGCGCTCTCGTAGGTCGCGGGGCCCGTGCCGAGCACCTGCGCAATCGCAGGCTGTGCTCCATCGGCCTGACTCTGCGCGATCATCGACCAGAGCTCTTCGTCGGTCTCGAGGAACCAGTCCTCCGCGAAGATCTTCTGCAGGTCGTTCGCAACTGGCCCACGCACACGCATGGTGGCGTCGATCCAAGGCGCGAACTTCTCCTTGACTTTGAACTCCTTACTCGCAAGGTTGTGGCTGCCGATATAGCCAATCGTGCCGTCGACCACCACAATCTTGCGATGGTTGCGCAGATCGATCCGTCCAAATCGCCGGCGGAGAACTCCAACGGGAAGCGCCTCAACGACCTGTACCCCCGCCGCAACCACTTGCTCGCAACGTGCGCTCTTGAGAAACGGTCGCGAGCCAAGGCCATCGAGCAAGAGACGGCAGGTGACGCCTCGCCGCGCCGCGCGTTCAAGTGCGCGGAACACGCCGCAACTGGTCGCGTCGTCGAGTGCGATGTAGAAGGCAACGTGCACGTGCCGCTCTGCGGCATCGATAT
>JBILDS010000079.1:0-12372 GCA_044352505.1 Phycisphaerales bacterium | reverse complement strand
GGCAAGTCAATAGTGAAGGAGGAGAAGAATGAACCGAGAGGCTCTGGTCGGCCCCCCCCGTGGCAATCGTCGCGCACGGTGGTCGCGCGGAATCACACATCCCATCAGCCGCTGGCTTCGCTTTGCGCTCGGCCACCTCCGGCATGACGGCGTTGCGGTGGCCTTCGCCTTCTTGTGGCGCACACTTATCCCACGCCACTTCCGCACACCGCGTGATCCAGGCGAGCGCGCAGCCGAGCGTTTCGTCCGCGCACTCGGCTATCGAGTTGTAGCCCGCAACTGGCGCAATCCCGCCGATCGGCGCGACGAGGCGGATCTTCTCGCCCTCTCGCCCGATGGCCGGACACTCGTGATCGTCGAAGTCAAACGCGCGAGCGGGCCGTGGGATCCCCTCGAGCGGGTCGACTCACGCAAGAAGGAAGTACTGTGGCGCATTCTTCTTGCACTTGAACGTGCTGCGCAAGAATCACGCCCGCTACGAGGATTTCCTGCGTTGATCAATGGCGTGGATCGCATTCGCGTCGACCTCATCGGCGTCGAAGGGCGCGACCGGACATGCGCCGTACGGAGCCATGTGGCAGGCATCTTCGAACGCGGATTGCAACGCTCAAGCCGACACTATCGGAGATAGCGACTCACCGCGATCTCGATCAGCTTCGCCTCCATGCGCCCGATGTCATCGGTAACCCAGCGACTCCGAAGCGTGTTGAGATAGCGATCGCGCTCAAGAAACTCGCGCCTCGCTGTCAGCTCCCGCTCAAGACCAAACTGGAGATCGCGGTCATAGACCGAGCGCTGTGTCGCGCCTTCGATCGACAAAATCGAAAGCCAGCTGATGAAGTCGCGCTGCGAAATCGGCTCGCTCACCGCGCCAACTTCAAGCCCATCCAACTTCTCCTTAATCGTGTCAGACAACTGCAGCCCGCGGATTCCCTCGGGCGGAAGCCCGAATTGCTCCCAATAGCCCCCGTCCGCGACACCAAGTTCTGCAGCGATCGTCGGAAAGTCTTTCCCTTCCGCGATGCGGGTGCGCACGAGCTCAATGCGCTCCGCGTCAGAATTGGTGTTCAACCGAATGCGCCCAATGCGAACGGTCGGAGCCGGATTGAACTCCGCTCGGCGCCGCTCGTACTCCTGAATGACATCGCGCCACGACACGATCACGCGCGAACTGATGCGATCACGCATGAGTTGGCGCACAAGTGCTTCATCGCGACGCTCGCGCATGAACTGCTCAAGCGAAACTGCGCCCTCGCCCTCGAGGCTTTGCTCTGCAGCAGCGCGGCTTCCACCACGCTCCGCGATCGTCTCCTCTTGCAGCGATCGAAGCCAACCAAAGAGACCAGCCTGCTGCTCAGGCGACAGTTTTGACTCCGCCTCAGCAATGATCAACTCGTTGTCGACGGTCCGCGCAAAGCGGCGACGCACCAGTTCGCGTAGAACGCGCTCGGCCTCGACACGGTCGCGCGCGGCAACCATCGCGAGAATCTCATCCTCAATGGGCTCGAAGAACTCGTCTGCAAAGAGCGGTCGCCCGTTCAACTGGCCCACGAGACTGTCAACGGGCCACTTCTCGCCGGGAAGGATTGGGCGAACCCGAGCAACACCGCCATCACGTTGGGGCGATTGCGAACCCGGACTTCCGCCCGCCGATGATCCGTCGGATGATCCGTCGGACGATCCGATGGCGCTCGACGGCATAGCAGCCGACTCGAATGCTTGGTCGGAACTCTCCCCTGCCGTCGACGGGTCGCCCGAAGAATCATCACGCGCGCTGGGTGCGTCCGCTCGATCCACAATCTCAGCTCGAAGTTCGGGCGAGGGCGCTGCGAAGTCGGTGATAGAAAGCGTCGTTCGTTCTGAGCCGTTCGGGGAAGCGCACCCAACCAAGAGCGCGAGAGAAGCCCACATGGGAACGCGAAAGCTCATCGACATGCATGGAATCCTACCGATCCTGCCGCCGGACGGGGCGCCACGCCGCTATTCTCGCAGCACCATGGACGAAACCCCGCGACTTCACATCGACTCCGACTGGAAGGCTCAAGCACAGGCTGAAAAGGAGCGTCTCGCTGAGCGCGAATCCGCTCGTGCCACCCGCCCCGGAGCCGAGGGGGAAGGTGAACTTCCGCCCGCCGACTTCCGCACCCTTGTCGCGACGCTCGCGAGCCAAGCAATGATGGGTCTCGGCGCGTACGGCGATCCGCAGACCGGACGGGTGGTCATCGACGTCGTCGGCGCGCAGTTCGCGATCGACCTTCTTGGTGTGGTTGAGGAGAAGACGAAGGGCAATCTTTCCGAGGAAGAAGCGACCGAGCTGAAGGAAGTGCTCACCCACCTTCGCGCCCGCTTTGTGCAGATTGCCAAACTCGTGGCCGCGCAGATGCAACGCGAAGCCACCGGCGAGGGCGTTGCCGGATCGATCGGCCTCGGCGGGATCGGGGGTGGTGCGCAGTCGCCATCGGTCGCACCGCCAACGTCGCAGGCACCACGAACAACGCCCAGCGGACTCGTGATTCCGGATTGACCGCTCACAAGGTTGTGGCGATTTGCGGCGATTTGTGGCGAGTGCACCTTCGGCCGCTCCCACACAATCCTCGATGATGCACGCACGTGGGCGAGTGACGACTGCTGTTGTGAACGACGGCATCGCAACGCATCGCATCTGCAGCATTCGGGGTTTCCGCGCAAACCCAAGTATCCCGTCGATCACCAAACACGCGCCACCGCCACCGACATGAATTCGGTGCGGCTTCTATACTGACCCGCTCTCTTTTTGCACGGAGCCCAATCGTGTCAGACGCGCACGCGCACGCATCAAACCAAACGCCCTTTCTGGAACGCCATTACCACTTGCTGCGGCGCCTCCACTCGCTGACAGGCGTGGTGCCTATTGGCGTGTTCCTCTTCCCGCACCTCACGACCAATTCCTCGATTGTCTGGGGCGAGGTCTTTAACGCGAAGAAGTACGCGGAGTTCGGCGCCGGCGGTGCCGGAGTCGCAACATTCCAGCATGAGGTGAACTTCATCCACGGGCTTCCGGCGTTGATCTTCATCGAGATCTTCGTCTTGTGGCTTCCCATCGCATACCACGCGATTTTGGGCGTGTACTTCGCCCAAAGCGGCAAGTCAAACACCGAGCGCTACGGCTATCAAGCCAACTGGCGATACGTCTTGCAGCGCGCGTCTGGATATCTCGGTGTCCTCTTCCTCTTCATGCACATTTCAAGTTTGCGATGGGGCTGGACCTACGGCGGCATCATGCCGGAGTTCCTTCCAGACAACGCGGCCAGTTCAACCGCGCTCCACCTTCAGGGCGGCATCTTCCCCTACTTCAACGCGATGTTCTACCTCGTGTGTGTCTTGGCGCTGGTGTTCCACTTCGCCAACGGTCTCTGGACCGCTGCGATCACGTGGGGTCTGACGATCAGCAAGAAGGCGCAGCAGCGTTGGGGTGTCGTCTGCACAGGTGTTGGCGTGGCCCTTGCGGGTGCTGGCGTGAGTGCCGTTGTTGGCTTCACCGCACTTGACGCCAACAAAGCGGCGGAAGTCGAGAATCGCATGCAGGCTGAGGTCTCGGTGATTGAGATTCCAAGTTCGCAAGAACAGTCGGCCGAAGCGCGCTGACGCACGAGAGAGACAGGAACCCTCCCATGGCAACACCAACCAAGCGTCGCGTGATTGTGGTCGGCGGTGGACTCGCAGGACTTTCGGCAGCGGTGCGCGTCGCAGAGGCCGGCGTCTCCGTCGACCTCTTCTCGATCGTGCCCGTGAAGCGCTCGCACTCCGTGTGCGCCCAGGGCGGCATCAACGCCTGCAACGAGATCGCGCGACAGCAGGGCTACTCCGAGTACGAGCACTTCGACGAGTCGATCTACGGCGGCGACTTCCTCGCGCACCAGCCGCCCGTCTACGAGATGGCGCACTGGGCGCCGCGCATCATCGACCTCCTCGACAGGATGGGCGTGCCGTTTAACCGCACCTTCGAGGGCCAGCGCGACCTGCGGCTCTTCGGCGGCTCGCTCTACAAGCGCACCCACTTCGCCGGCGCCACGACGGGGCAGCAGCTGATCTACGCTTTTGACGAGCAGGTCCGCCGCTACGAGAGCGAAGGCAAGGTCAAGAAGTACGAGCACTGGGAGTTCCTCCGCCCGATCCTCGACGAGAACGGCTCCTGCCAGGGCATCGTCGCGCAGGACCTCCGCTCTATGCAGATCAAGGCCTTCCGCGCAGACGCCGTCGTCATGGCGACGGGCGGCAACGGCCTCGTCTTCGGCAAGAGCACGAACTCCGTCATGTGCACCGGCGGCGCTGCGAGCCGCTGCTACCAGCTCGGCGCGTGGTACGCCAACGGCGAGTTCATCCAGGTCCACCCGACCTCGATCCCTGGCTCCGACAAGCTGCGCCTGATGAGCGAGTCTGCGCGCGGCGAAGGCGGCCGCGTGTGGGTTCCCCGCAAGAAGGGCGACAACCGCGATCCGCGCCAGATCCCCGTCGAGGACCGCTACTACTTCCTCGAGGAGCGCTATCCGAAGTACGGAAACATCGTGCCCCGCGACATCGCCACGCGCGAGATCTTCGAGATCTGCGTCAAGGACGGCCTCGGCGTCGGCGGCGGCAACATGGTCTACCTCGACCTCACGCACCTCGACCGTGAGTATCTCGAGCGCAAGCTCGGCGGCATCATCGAGATCTACCGCAAGTTCGTGGGCGACGACCCGGCGGAAGTCCCGATGAAGATCTTCCCGGGCGTCCACTACTCGATGGGCGGCCTGTGGACGACCTACACGGCGAAGCCCGACGGCAAGGGCATGGTGTACGGCGCGCCCAACTCGATGATGACGAACATCGACGGCCTGTTCGCGTTCGGCGAGGCGAACTACCAGTACCACGGCGCCAACCGCCTCGGCGCAAACGCGCTCCTCTCCTGCATCTTCGACGGCCTCTTCTGCGGCGCGGGCGTGGCGAACTATGCGCGCGACCGCAAGAACTCCGCGGACGCGACCGACGCGTCCGTCTTCTCGAACAACGAGAAGATCGAGCAGGACAGGCAGCAGCGCCTCATCGACTCGAAGGGACCCGAGAATCCGTATTCGATCGCCAAGGAGATGGGCGAGGAGATGACGGCTGCGAGCACGGTCGTCAAGAGCGCCGAGCGCCTCATGCAGGCGCGCGTCAAGCTCGCGGAGCTCCGCGAGCGCTTCAAGCGCATCTCGATCTCCGACACCGGCCTCTGGACGAACCAGAACCTCTCGTTTGCGCGCGCGGCGGGCGACATGCTCGTTCTCGCAGAGGCGATGATCGAGGGCGGCCTCGAGCGCAAGGAGTCCCGCGGCGCCCACTTC
Organism: Phycisphaerales bacterium; assembly: GCA_044352505.1. Classification (GTDB taxonomy): domain Bacteria; phylum Planctomycetota; class Phycisphaerae; order Phycisphaerales; family SM1A02; genus QWPT01. The sequence goes on along the minus strand of JBILDS010000079.1, from coordinate 7,030 downwards.
CGCACCGACTACCAGCAGCGCGACGACGCCAACTTCATGAAGACGACGGTGGCGAAGTTCGACCCGGAGAGCTCGCGCCCGTCGATCTCGTTCGAGCCGTACGAGCTGCCGCTCATCCAGCCTCGCGCACGGACCTACGGCAAGGTCGGCGGCTGAACGACGCGACGCGACGCGACGCGCTCGCTCGTGCTCGCGCTCGTGCTCGCGCTCGCGCTCGCTCGTGCTCGCGCTCGTCCGCTTACGAGCCGCCGCGCAAGATGTTCATTGCCGAAAGCACGGCAGCAAGGGCAGCAGCAGCAACGAGCGGCATAACGCGGTAGTTGCGGCCGGCAAGCGCCGTTGCAGCAATCGCCGTAAAGACGAGCACCGGAGGCTGCAGGTAGCGCTCAAAGCACTGGCTGTTTGCGGTCTGGGCAGCCACGCCTCCGAAGAGCGCCAAGAGCGCATACGCGCCGAGCCCGCGCGCCGTGGTGTCATGCGTGCGCGACCAAAGCCTGAGATACGCACCGATCGCAGCAGCACCAAGCGCGGCCAGCGGCACGAGGAAGAGCGACCGCTCCATGACGACGGGGAACTTCGAGGCAATCGTCCACAAAACGCCGCCGAAGCGGACATGGACGACGTAGTTCGATGGAACGAGGCAGCATGCAGCGCCAGCAAGAAGTGCGACGAGCGCGATGCGCGGCGTGAAGAGTTCGCGCAGAAAACCGGGAACTCCGAGAAATGCGGCCAATCCCCAGATACCCACAAGCGCGAGCGCGTAGATGGGTGTTGCGGGGTTCCCGCCGGCGCCGTGGTACTGCTGGAACGACGGGGGCACAAGCCCACCCCAAAGCCACACGAGTGCGCCAACAAGGGCAAGCGACGGAACGAGAGCAACTCCGGCTGCGAAGAGCGTTGTCGCGCGTGGGAGACGCCGCTCAGCGCACGCGCGAGCCACAATCGCCGCGCCAGGAAACGCCGCCGCATACGCCATGATTTGACGAACGAAGGTTGCCGCCACGGCCAGAATCGACGCAGCCGCGCCCGCGACAGCCGAACGCGGATCACGCCCCACCGCAAGAGGCAGTGCTGCCGCAAACGCCGCAAGCACGAAGAGCGTTGCGAGGTTGTCGGTCGCAAGCCAGATCGAGGGGTTCAGCGTGTACGGCGAAAGACCGAGCGCCGCGCCGAAGACAACGCCAACCATGCCGCCCGCGCGCGCTGCCACAAGCGTTGTGGCAAATGCCACAAGCAACACACCAAGGAGCGCGTTCCATGCGTGCAAGACAATCGTGTCTGCACCAATTGCACGAAGCGCAGACATCATGAGATGAAAGCCAGGAGCGGTCGCCGATTGGTAGTCGGAGAGCACCGGACTTGGCATTTCCGCCGCCATTTTCGCAATTGTGGGCGCGTGGTAGCGAACCTGATCTGCGTGGGCGTACGTGCCTTCAAGACCTGCGAAGATTCCCGCACATGCCAGCGCGCCGTGCAGCGCGCCCGCGATAAGCGCGGCTACCAAAATCTCACGCCGATCGAGAGACGGAGCCATCACGCGGTCGACCCCGCGGAAGCGTGCGCCAAGAAGACGTCGTCAAGTGCGGCGCCAACCGCTGGCACAAACAGCACCGCCACAAGCAGTGCAATGAAAAGCAGGATCGTCAAGAGAAGCACACCATCTGCGCGCAGTGCTTCAAGCGGGCTGTCGGAACTTCCCTCGTTTGCGCGGCGCCAGAAACGGTGAATCGAAACGAGCACGAGTGGTGTTAGGAGCGCGAGACCCGTTGCGCGCGATCCGAAGATCGACTGCGCATGCTCGCTCAATGTGTACGAGAGGTACATGAGAATCGTCATGACCGCCGAAAGCCCGAGGAGCCACTGCAACTCGTCGCGACCGCGGTAGTCCGCTGACGGCTTCCACGCGCTATGCGCGCGCTCCGCGCTCACGAAATCGCACATCCGCTTAATGAATCCGAGGTACAGACAGAGGAAGAACACACAGAGGACAAGCCAGACGCTGATCTGCACATCGATCGCAATCGCGCCAGCTGCCGCGCGCAACGCAAATCCCGTGGCGATCGTTGTCACATCGACAACCGGCACGCGCTTCAACTTCGCGTTGTACAGGCCTTGCAGCACGCCATAGAGCGCAATCGCTGCCACGAGCTTTGCCGAGATGGTCGCCGCAAGCGCAAGCGCAGCACACTCCAGCACAACTCCGAGTCCGATCGCAAACGGGCGCGACACTGCACCCGACGCGACGGGTCTCCTGCGCTTAACGGGATGCTGGCGGTCTTTCTCAGCGTCGAGCGCGTCGTTGATCGCGTAGAAGCCACTCGCGGCCAGCGAGAACGCACCAAACGCAAGAAGCGCGTCAAGTCCCCGCGCAAAGACCTCATCTCCATGAGCGGATCGAACCTCATTGGCCGCCCAAAACACAAATGCGATCAACACGAAGCTGTTCTTCGTCCAGTCGCCCGGACGCATGAGTTTGAGGATGGCTCGAGGCTCTGCCACGGTGAGGTTCTATCGGCGCTTTCGCGGGTGCGTCCTGAAGTGTCTGTGCGAACGCAGCCAAGGTTGCCTTGGTTCAGGCATTCTGTGCGTGGAATCACCAACGCGCGTCTCTCGAACGACTATGATGTCCGTTCACCCGAGATCGCCATGGTTTCCGACACCCAGAGCGCCCCCCGCCCCGCCGCCAACGCCAGCCGCACCGTCCGTTTCCGCATCAAGCGGCAGGACCGCCCGGGCGAGGCACCTCGCTGGGAGGAGTTTCTTGTGGACGCGGAGGCGGGATCCAACGTGATCGCCTGCCTGCAGCAGATCGCCCGCATGGCAAAGACGGCGGACGGCAAAGCAACCACGCCTGTCTGCTACGACTCAGGCTGCCTTGAAGAAGTCTGCGGTAGTTGCGCGATGGTGATCAACGGCAAGGTTCGCCCATCTTGCTCGGCGCTTGTCGACAAGGTTGTCGACGCCGACAACACGATCACCCTTGAACCGATGTCGAAGTTTCCCGTGGTACGCGACCTCGCGGTCGATCGTTCGCGTGCGTTCCACAATCTCGAGCGCGTGAAGGCGTGGGTGCCGATCGACGGGACGTACCACCTCGGAGCTGGCCCGAAGGACACTCCCGCGAATCAAGAGATGCGCTACACGCTGTCGACGTGCATGACCTGCGCGTGCTGCCTTGAGGCATGCCCGCAATTCAACCTTGAGGAAGACGCGTCGAAGTGGGACGCGGAGTTCATCGGGGCGCACGCGATCTCGCAGGCCCGGCTCTTCAACACGCACCCAACGGGTGCCGCGCTTGCATCTGAGCGGCTCGATGTGCTGATGGCCAAGGGCGGAGTAAACGACTGCGGGAACGCGCAGAACTGCGTGAAGGTTTGCCCGAAGGAAATCCCGCTGACCGAATCGATTGCGGCGATCGGCCGCGCGGTCACCGTGCACGCGGTGAAGAGTTTCTTCACGCGCTGAGGCTGTGCTTCGCGACTTCTGATTGCGCGGGACAAATCTGTACGACTTTCAGTCGTCCGTTTTGAGCGGCGTCAAAGATCGGAAGTCACGCGTCGGACCTCACGCATCAAGCGTGCATCCCGATCAAACCACCACGATCTATGGCTCGGAAAGGCCCTGCCATCCGCAGGAGCGTTCGTCGCGCGGCCGCTGCGCAACACACGAACGCACCCGCACCTTGCGCGCGGGGTCACGACCGAAACACCTCTCCCAGTGCACAAATCTGTGCACAAATCAGTGCACGCCGTGTTCGGCGAGCCATCGCTCTGCATCGATCGCAGCTTGGCAGCCCATCCCGCTGGCAGTCACAGCTTGGCGATACACAGAGTCGGCCACATCGCCCGCCGCAAACACGCCGTCGATGTTCGTACGGCTCGTGCGCGTGCGAAGCAAGATGTAACCCTTGTCGTCGAACTCAATGCCGGAACCCTTTAGGAATCCGGTCGCGGGCGAATGGCCGATTGCGATGAACAGACCTCGAACCGGCAACGTTCGGCGCGCTTTGGTGTGGACGTCCTCGAGCACGACGCCCTCGATGAACTGATCGCCCACAACATCCACAACGACCGAGTTCCAAACCGCCTCAGCCTTCGGGTTGTCAAGAATGCGCGCCTGCATAGCCTTCGACGCACGGAACGAATCGCGGCGATGGATCACGTACACCTTCGACGCAAACTTGGTGAGATAGCTCGCTTCTTCCATCGCGGTATCGCCGCCACCAACCACTGCAAGTGGTTGATCGCGATAGACCGGAAGCGCGCCATCGCACACAGCGCATGCGCTCACGCCGCCGCCATTCATCGCCAAGCGCAACTCGTTGGGAAGTCCAATCCAATTGGCCGTTGCGCCCGTTGCAAGGATGACTGCATGCGCCCGGATCGACTCGCCTTCGCTTGTCTCAAGCACAAACGGCCGCTGTGTGAAATCGCACCGCACCACATCAGCATGGGTGATGCGGGTTCCAAATCGCTCGGCTTGCTGCTGAAACAGCGCCATCATCTCGGGCCCCGACACACCATGCGGGAAGCCCGGATAGTTCTCGACTTCCGTCGTCAGCATCAGTTGCCCACCTGGCAGCACAGGTGCCGGGTTCGAAGCGGGAACGCCGATGATCGCACGCGGCGAAAGGTTCGCACGCGCACCGTAGATGCAGGCCGTCCACCCGGCGGGCCCTGAACCGATCACAACGAGCCTTTCGATCGAGCCGTCGTGGGTGCCATTCGATGTCGTCATGAGATCTCCCAAGAGCGTATGCAACGCACACGCGGCGCTGTTGAACCTACGCCCGCCGCCAAGCGTGCGGCGGACATCGGCGCGCGAAATGCAACACTCACTGCGCCTGTTCGCGCATCAGCGAGCGAATGGGCGGCCAGAGCACGAAGTCACCAAGGTTTCCGCCCTCCGCATGTCGCGCCGCGTTGTTCGAGACGTTGTCATCATTCACGGCGTACAGCAGACAGCCCGACGCTTCCACGCGCTCAGTCGCCGTCTCGATGCCTCGCGTGCGTGAACCGAGATACTCGTATCGGAACGCGCCGTACTCGCGATCGTATGGATCGAAGTCAAACCGCTTTGGGAAGATCTCCGAGTACGCCATCTTGATGGCGTTGGGCCAATCGCTGTACTGATCTCGATACGCAACAAGGCCGCATCCGACCACAAGACCGCAGAACTCAGCCACCAACCGTCGTCGCAGGCCAAACAACTGATCGATGTCGCGCGCCGAAAATGCCACGCCCGCGTACTTGACCGGATTGAGCACTGAGAACTCAGTCGGCAGCGCCATCAGTGGGTCGTACTCGCGCATGCGCCAACGCCGCCACCAGTCGTCGTAGACAGCGTTGAGTTTCACCCGACTCGCCTCGAGCGAACCGTGCACACCCGCCACGCGCTCCCAGCGCTTCACAGCGCCAAACCCCGTCAGCGGCGCCTCGCGCGCCTGCATTCCCGAGAAGGTGGTGCCGAAGACAGACTCGTTGACCTGCCCGCTGTCATCAAACACGCTCTCAAGAAGCTCCATGGCAAGCCACAGATCTCCTTCTGGCATGGCAATGCGCTTGAGGCGCTGGTCATCGGTCGCCTTCAAGTATGGGTACTGCTTCATCGAGAGCTGCTTCAGGACCTCAAGCGAGAGCTTGTCTCGATAGGTGTAGAGCACGTCACGGTGCACCGACATGGCGTCTGCGAGGAGCGTCATCGCGGCCACCTTCTCGTCGAACATCTGTGCGTCGCACGCTTGGCGCAGCACGCGCAGATGAGCAAGACCAACCTTGAACGCGTCGTCGAACGCGCCGTCCTCGCACAAGCGGTACATGTCCGCTGTCACGTAGGCACTGATCGACTCAAGCGCCCGGAAGTACGGGAACTCAACCTTGGTGAGATCTCCGCCGGGTGCAATCACCGCAACCAATCCGCGCTCCACAAATCGGGCATCAACGCCCTCGGTGCCGTACGGCACGCCGAGTACCTGGCAATTCTCCAACTCGATGAGCGTCTTCCCCATGATCGCGTTGGCCAGAGCCCAATCGCGGACGTCGCTCCAACCCTCCATACCGGGGTAGATCGTGGTCTGATTGAAATCCTCGCCCACCTCCATTGGGGGCGAGGTCATGTCGAGGTACGTCGTGAAGAGCCGAGTGGAACTCTTCGCAGCGTCGGTCAGTCGAACCCACGGCGCGTTGAGTTGGCTCAAGAGTTTCTCGGATTGAGCCTGCGCCGCTGGCGTCCACAGCACGCACGCCGCGAGCGCGATCGCCGGACAGAGGAGCCGGCAGCCGAGGCGAGAGGTCGAATGCGTCGAGAGAGAGTTCAGTCGGGGCCTTTGCATCATGAGATCACCTACAGGGGTCGGCAATCTAGCACGGTTCGCGAGTAGAGTGTCCGTCCCCATGAGCAAACTTCGCTGCCCCGACTCCGTACATGTTCTCCTCCTCGGAACGGGAGGACGCGAGCACGCCCTCGCATGGCGGCTGCGAAAGAGCCCTCGTCTCGGCAAGTTGTGGGTCGAACCCACGGCAAACGCTGGAATTCTCGAGCTCGGCAGCGTGTGCCCCGAACCCGTCAGCGACACCTTTCGATTGTCCCGATGGTGCGAGCGAGAGAACATCTCGCTTGTCGTGGTCGGGCCAGAGGCGCCGCTTGAGGCGGACTTCGCCACGAAACTGGCTGATCCACCGCGGCGTGTGGTCTTTGGCCCCTCGCGCGAGGGCGCACGGCTGGAATGGGACAAAGCCTTCGCGAAGCAGGTCATGCGCGCCGGTCGCGTTCCCACTGCAGACGCTCGCGTCTTCACCGACGCTGAGCAAGCCCTTGCCTATGTCGAGACGCGCGTGGATGGCTGTGTGGTGAAGGCGACTGGGCTGTGCGCTGGCAAGGGCGTCGTCGTGTGCGGCACAGTCGCTGAAGCGCGCCGCGCAGTCGAAGATTGCCTCGTTCGTCGGATCTTCGGTGACGCGGGTGCAACCGTTCTGATCGAAGACCGCCTTTCGGGGCCCGAACTGAGCGTGCTCGCCTTGTGCGATGGCCG
>JBILDS010000280.1:0-3589 GCA_044352505.1 Phycisphaerales bacterium | reverse complement strand
GATCATGCAACTGATCATGCAACTAATCATGCAACTAATCATGGAACCGCGGGTGCTGTGGGCGCCTGCGGCTCCTGCACCGAGATGAGCTCGACATCGAAGATCAGCGTCGCCTTCGGCGGAATCGGGCCGCGCCCGCGCTCGCCGTACGCCAATGCGAACGGAATCACGAGCTTGCGCTTGCCGCCGACCTTCATGTCGCCGACGCCTTCTGTCCAGCCTGCGATCACGCCCCCGAGCGTGAACTGCGCGGGTTGGCCGCGGTCAACGCTCGAGTCGAACTTGTTGCCGTCGGTCAGCCATCCGGTGTAGTGCACGGTCACGGTCGTGTTGCGGCCCGCGGGCTGCGCACCGGTTCCCTCAACGAGGTCGACATACTTGAGACCGCTCGGCAACTCAAGAAGCTCGCCCGTGAACGGCGCGCCCGGGAATCGCGGCTTCTCAACGTCGGAGACGATGCTGCCGTCGTTTGCATTCAGCACGATCTCATATGCCTTGCCGCTTGCGTACACGAGCACTGTGGCAACTGGGGGCTCGCTGTCGTAGTTGAGCGTAGCGCTTCGAATGAAGCCGTCGTGGCGCTCCTTCGCGATCTTCATGGCGGAGGCAACCGTGATCGTCGGTGCACCGACGGCGCCCGACGTTGCGTTGACGATCACCTTCTTGGTCATGCCGCCAGAGGCCACGAGGACCTCGTAGCGAAGCTCGCCGCTCATGATCGCGCGCGCCTCAACCGACGCGCCGCTCGCTGCGGTCTCCGCAAGCTCAATCGCTTGCGCGAGCGAAATCTTCGCGGCGGCGAGGCTCTGCTCGACCTCAGCGGGATCAAGCGGGATGGACGTGTAGTCAGGCGTCGAAGGCGGTTGGGTCATGGCGAGTCCGCCGACGGAGAGGAGAAGGGCGAGAAATCCGAGTCGGTTCATGTCGATGTTCCGTTGGGGTTTAGAGTGACAAGCCGAGATGCTAGCATCCACGGAAGCGCGGAGCGTTTCGCCGCCGATATGGCCGATTCGCATGCGCGGCTGCTGAGACCGGTTGTGAGACCGGTTCATTGTGTGCCTTCGAATCAGGTGCCCTATGTCCATGCTCACCACATGTTTGCGTCGTTCTGGCTCCGGCCGAGCGTCTCGCCAGATCCGTTGGTTCTCGCCGGTTGCGTCGATCTCACTGGTCGGCGTGGTGGCGTGCCTTGCGCTCGGTGGCTGCTCAGAACAGTCCGATGAAGAGACCCGAGGCGGCGGTTACGTGGAGCCCGCGAAGGGGGAGCCCGCGAACGAAGCGGGCACAGACGGGGGCGCACCGCGTGCGAAGAGTGCGCTGGGCAAGGCCAAGGAACGAGCAGAGCGCCTCGTGAACGAAGATATCGCTGAGTACAACCAGAAGATCGAGGACGCCGCCGACGGGAAGATTCCGTAGGCGAGCGGCCGCGTTTTTGCGTTCGCGGTGAATCCGCGCCCTCGCAGCAGGCGATTCAACTTGGCAACACTCTGGAGCCGCCGCTCGGATTCAGGGTCTGTCGAGTGAATCCCGAAGCGACGGAGCCAGCATGATCGCCCCCCAGAACTCCCATTCCTGCAGCCATTGCACAGTCGACGACATGCTTGAGTTCGAAGGTGGCACGGATGGCAACGCGGGTCTCGCGCGGCCCAAGAGTGTGACGGGCGGAGAAGTTGACCAGCCGCGCATTGCGCGCGCGGTGCGCGAGATCCTCTTCGCGATCGGCGAGGACCCCGACCGCGACGGCCTGCTCGACACGCCGAAGCGCGTGGCGAAGGCGTACGCCGAGATGTTCCGCGGGCTGTCGGAGAACGCGTCGACGCACCTCGCGCGCGTGTTCGAGCAGCGCTCGGACGAGCTCATCACCGTCACGAACATCAACTTCTTCTCGGTGTGCGAGCATCACCTGCTGCCGTTCCACGGCCAGGCGCATGTCGCGTACATCCCGAACCACGGCCGCGTGGTCGGACTGTCGAAGCTCGCGCGCACCGTCGAGGTGTTCGCGCGGAGGCCGCAGCTCCAGGAGCGGTTCACAGACCAGATCGCGGATGCGCTCGTCGAGCATCTCGACGCGACCGGCGTCGTGGTGATGGTCGAGGGCGAACACATGTGCATGAAGAGCCGCGGCGTCCGCTCGCACGACGCGCGCATGACGACCTTCGCGCGCCGCGGCGTCTACGCAGCCGACGAGTCGCGCGGCATGCAGGCGGTGCAGCTGGTGCGGGACCTCGCGCGGAAGTCGTGACTTGAAGCCGAGCGCGCAGCGCGAGCCCCGAACCGTGAGAGGCGACAGCCAAAATGGGTGGCACTACTTCCAGTAGTGGTTTCGCCCCCGTATCGCCACACCAACCGATCTCGACCAACCCGGCGCCGCACTACTAGAAGTAGTACCACCCACTTGGGCTGTCGACCTGATGGGATTGTCGCTCGGGCTTCGCCCTCGGAAGCGCGTGGCGCTCATCCGTTCAGCGCCCGCCGATCCGCCGGCAGGATCAGCCTGTGCACGCACGGCGACTTGCCTTGGATGTGGCCGCGGCCGACCCCGATCGATGTGCCCGAGTGAGGGCACTCGACACAACATGTCATCTTGTTTCTTGAGAATCCACGGTGGGGGTAGCTTCGCCAAGCCCCCGCCTCAAGCGTGTCGCTCGCCACGGCGGGACGCGATCACCTCGAGGCAGGAGACGGCACGATCGCGCTTGCCAAACTGATGATCGAGAAGAGCGGTGATGCGTTCAGCTCGTCGCATCGTCATGGTCAGAAGATCGCCGCTCTGGCGATCGGACTGCAATGCCGCCGAGGCCCATTGCAACTGCATCCGCCACCAGCAGACCTACTGTCCGCAAGTGGCTGAGGTGGATCGGTTAGGTTCTGTCTGACGGATCCCCGAAGACCAAAGATCAGTGCAGCGGGGATGCCGCGCTGATCGACGTCCGGGGATCCGTCAGACAGAACCTATGCTGCCCCGGCAACCAAACTCTCCCGGCTCCCGGCTGCCCTTGACGCACAGATCCCCGTAGCCTCTTTCGTGGACGAATGCACTCATGAAGACCCCCCAGATTCTTCAGCAAGCGGCGATCTCGGCGATCACCACGCTCGCGCTCCTCGCCCTGTGGCAACTGCTTCCGATTCCCACGCGAATCGGGTATCTCTTCTCGGATCTCATCGACATGGAAAGCGCGTCCGGACGTGTCATGCTCTCGAGTTTGGACTCTGTGGGGACTACAGGCTTGATCATCGAAGGTCCCGGTGGCAAAGGCCGCGTCACAATCGATGTGAGTCCGAACGGTACGCCGTCCATCTCGATGATGTCGGCGGACGGCACTTCGAGCCTCTCTGTCATGCTGGGCTCAGATGGAGTCCCCGTGATTTCCTCCCCGAAGCCGCCCAAGCTTCGCGGATGGGAATGATCTGTGCTCCGAGCTCGCGATGACGCCGCTCACACCGGGCGACCGCGCGAACCTCGCACGCGCTCAGATCACCCATTCAACCCGTGCAGATCCGCCGGCACGAACAGGCCGTCCTTGCGGATCACCTCGCCGTCGAAGCTGATGGTGCCGCCGCCGTGGTCGGCGCGTTGGATGCAGACGAG
>JBILDS010000279.1:0-3612 GCA_044352505.1 Phycisphaerales bacterium | reverse complement strand
AACCCATCGATGAAACCCCGCGATGAAACCCCGCGATGAAACCCCGCGATGAAACCCATCGATGAAACCCCGCTACGAAACGCGATCGGGCGCCCGTGATGGACGCCCGATCGCGATGTTGTTGTTTCGGCTCTCGCCCGCCGCACCCTTCGCCGTGCAGAGCGGCGTCCGTTCGTTAGTTCGAACTCGGCTCGGCGCGACCCTCACGCGCCGCGATGTCGGCCGCCATCTCCGACGCAGCGTCGGGATTGGCGGATTGGAGCGCGGAGCGGATCTTCTCGAGAGCCTTGTTCTGGATCTGCCTCACGCGCTCCTTTGTCACGCCGATCACCTGCCCGACCTGCTCGAGCGTGAGCGGCTGGGCTGACTCCGACGCAACCGCGGTCACATCGGTTGCGCCGAGCGCGGCCAGGGCGCTGGACGCGTCGATCCCGAAACGGTGGCTGATCACCTTGATCTCGATTTCAGACAGCTCGGCCTTGTTCGAGGTCACGATGTGCTTCACCTCGTCGGCGCACTCGCGCTCGTGCGTGGCGCGCATGGTTTCGAGGTGATTCGATCGCTCAAACGTGGGGTCGTACTCGGCCCCGAAGCGACGGTTGTGCGTGGTCACCTTGATACCGTGTCGGCTGAACGCCTTCAGAATCGCGCGGCAGGCGTAGGTAGAGAACTTAAACCCGCGATTGCAGTCGAACTTATCGACCGAGCGCATGAGCGCCATGTTTCCTTCGCCAATCAAGTCTGCGAAGTCCACCTCTGACAGCCGAACGCGCTTCGCCATCGCGAGCACCAGAGCGAGGTTCGTTTCTGCGAGTTGCTCGCGGTACTGACGTGCGATGGTGTACCAACGGAGCACGTCGCGTGCTTCCGCCAAGGTCAGCGCGCGCGACGCCGCACGCTTCTGAATCTCTGAGATGCTGAAGCGTGCGAAGTTGTACTTCATGAACAGGATGCGCTCTTGCGCACCCGTCAGAAGGATCGTCGACTGCGACTTCGGGGTTCGCACCGAGCGGCTGCGCACGGCGATGAAGTCGTCCATCAGCGGCCGGTACCACGTCACGTCCGGGCGCTCGATCTCCGCGATGCCGTAGATTCGATCGGACGCATCCGCTAGGTGAAAATCTGGGTGATCGATGTAGTCCATCGGCTCGGCCAAGATGCCCTTGAGAACCCGCTCCTCGGCGGGCGTGAGCGGCGCCAAGGCGGGCTTCGGCTGGACGTCGGTCGCGCGCGAGCCCGACGCGGCAGCAGCGGCCGCTGTAGGCCGTGCCGAGGTCAGCGCTTGCTCGGGCGACGCGGTGCCGCGCACGGAAACACCGGAGCGCTTCCGGGCTCGCAGCAGCGGCGAGTCGGCGACGTTGAGGTTGGGACGATTTCGAGAACCGAGCTGACGCATGACGAGACCCTCCGAGAGTGGATCTTGCGAGCGCTGGGTAAGGCGCCGAAAGATCAAGGCGGGCGGATCTTGATTGAATCGCGCGATTTTGCAGACGATCGCGGATGATCAATACAAGATCACAGAAGATACTCCTCACTCCGGCGTTCCCCGTGCCAGAGGGGTGGCAAACACGGCTGAGAACGAGATCTCGCGCCGGATTGAACCGACCTGAGATCCAGACTCACCTGCGACCCGGTGGCCACCCAACCGAATCGATTTCTCGCCGACAGACTGGCGTCGCAAGAAGCGCGCCTATCAGAACGGACTCGCGAGAGTCCCGAAAGCGGGAAACTGCCGCCATTCCGACTTTCGAACCCGCCGCGACCTGCCAAACCTGCACCGCAACAAGACTTCGCAAACGTCACGGCATTCGTCGAAGTTCGCGATTTCGATTCTCACGGCCGCGAGTCCTTGCCAATCTTTGGCCACAACCTGTCGCGGCGAGCAACGCGTCTTCTCCGACCCGACCTGTTCTCAGACGAGACGGGCTTTGAATGCCCGCCGCCGCAAACCGTCCCTGAACCCATCGCGGCTTGCGATAGATGGCCATCTCGCGGCACTCCGTCACCGCCCGAGCGGGGTTTCCGCCGTCTCTCCTCTTTCCACCTGTCAATCAAGATCAATCAAGAACACCCAAACGGTGCCCGCAGCGCACCACGGCGTGCGGAAGCCCGTCGGCGCGTATACGCAGATCCGAAGGGTTGGTTTCACAGAACCGTGCGAGTGGGCGACGGATCTCTGCTTCACCCTTGCGCGCGCCGGGCACGCCGGCTTCCGGATCACGTGGTTCTTTGAACCGAACCTAAGCGGCCAACGTGCACCCGTGTGCGGTCGCGGCTGCTCGGTTCTACGGAGCCTCAAACAACCGCCCCCGAAGGCCGCCCTGCAGCGACCCTCGGGGGCGATCGACATTCGGATTCGTCACTCAGCCTTGCCGGACGAGCTGTCGTAGACCCAGCGATCCGCAGCGCGCGGGAAGTCGAGGACTTCGCCCGCCTTGAAGAAGAGACCGAGTTCACGCTCCGCAGCCTCGGGGCTGTCCGAGCCGTGGATCAGGTTGAACGAGTTCGACACGCCGAAATCGCCGCGGATCGTGCCCGCAGCGGCCTTCGAGCCAAAGGTGGCGCCCATCATGCCGCGGCAGATGGTGATTGCGCCGATACCGCGGACGGCCATCACGAGGACGGGCGAACTCGTCATGAAGCCGACGAGGCCGTTGTAGAAGCCCTTGCCCTGGTGATCCTTGTAGTGCGTGGCCGCGAGCTCGGGCGAGATCTGCATGAGCTTCGCGCCCACGATCTGAAGTCCCTTCTCTTCGAAGCGGCTGATGATGCGACCCATGAGGCCGCGCTGGACGGCGTCTGGCTTGAGGATGATGAGCGTGGTTTCCATGTGGATTCTCTGGATTGGTGGCTTGGGGAAGGGGCAAAGAGTGTAGCGGAAACCGACCCAGTTGGTCGAAATCGCGGGGAATCGGTGCGATCGCCTCGCGGCGGGCGCGGTTCGGATAATGTCGGGATCCGGCCCAACCGGGTGCCGAGCGGCGAAGGAACGCCGGGAGAACACACGATGGAGAGTGCAGTGAAGGAACGGTCCGCGCAGGGAGGCACCAAGCGTCGAGGCGCCACAGCCGAAGAGATGTCGGCTCGGCAGAAAGAGGTTTCGGTCAGCGAGTTCTTCGTGAAGAACCGCCACCTCCTCGGCTTCGACAACGCCCGCAAGGCGCTCCTGACCACGGTCAAGGAAGCGGTCGACAACTCGCTCGATGCGTGCGAGGAGGCGGGCATCATGCCCGACATCGCCGTCATCATTGAGGATCTCGAGCCGAAGCGCCTCGCGACCGCGAAGCAGTCGCGCTACCGCGTGACCATCGTCGACAACGGCCCGGGCATCGTGCGCAAGCAGGTGGAGAACATCTTCGGGCGCCTGCTGTACGGCTCGAAGTTCCATCGCCTGAAGATGTCGCGCGGCCAGCAGGGAATCGGCATCTCCGCGGCGGGCATGAACGGCCTCATCACGACCGGCCGGCCGATGCTGATCTACACGAAGCCGAACGCGAAGCAGCCAGCGCAACACATCGAGCTGGCGATGAACACGAAGACGAACCGCGCCGAGGTCACGCTCGACAAGGAGACGAAGGACTTCCCGCCCGAGCGGCTGCGCACGCTGTCCGC
>JBILDS010000078.1:0-12515 GCA_044352505.1 Phycisphaerales bacterium | reverse complement strand
GAGGGCGTCGCGGAACGCGAGCTCGACGCGGAGATCGCGCGGGTGCGCGGGGTGCTGTGAGGTGTCGAGGGCGAAGCCCGAGCGCTGAACCGTGCGGGTCGACAGCCAAATTGGGTGGCACTACTTCCAGTAGTGGTTTCGCGCACGTAACGGAAACAGCCTCCGGGCCGGACCCTTTCGACTCCCCACTACTAGAGGTACGTTGTCAAGTCATGGGTGACCCCCCTGTCACCCATGTCGTGACACAGGTGTCACCCATGCATTGACGCATACGCGAAGCAGTGGCACCCATGAAGGGCTGTCGACTCGGGCGTTTCGTGCTCGCGCTTCGCGCTCGGCGCCACCGCTCACTTCTTCAAGAACGCATCCAGCTTCGCCCGCGCCTCGGGCGTGTGGCGCAGCTTCACGAGGTGATCGCGCTCGCACGCGAGCGCGGCTTCCCAGCCCTTCGCGAGGCCGACGCGCACGGCGTCGAGGCATGCGGCGCCGTGCTTCGTAGCGCCGACCTTCGCTGCGAGTTCGTCGCACACCGGCGTGATCGCGGCGGCGTTCTTCTGCGAGATCGCGCGGCGCGGCGCGTGCATCGATACGAAGCAGCCGGTCGACGCATCCTGTGCCTTCACCCACGCAACCGCTGCGGCGACGGCGCCGTCGGCACCGCTTCCCGCTTCGGCGCGCACATCGAAGAGGCACTGCGGCGCCTCGCCGCACGGCCAGGTCTGGCCCGTCGCGGTGCGCTCGATCGCAAGCGCGGGCTGAATCCGCGCGGGCAGCATCTGCGTGCCGCCCCAGCCTGGGCAGATCGAGAGGCCGGCTTCGGGCAGCCCGACCTGCCACGGCTTGCCGCCTTCCGCTGGCATCGCTGCGACGAGCGCATCGCAGTGCATCGCGATCTCGAGGCCGCCGCCGAGCGTTGCGCCGTGGATCGCGGCTGCGCTCGGGCAACCAAGCGCCGGAATCATCGCGAACGCGTCGGCGCCCGCCTTGAGATACGCGTGCAGGCCGCGATCGTCGAGTGCGTCGATCTCCGCGAGATCCGCGCCCGCCACGAACACACGCTGTGACGCGCTCGCAAGTACGAACCCCTTCGGCTTCTCCGTCGCGATCTTCGCGAGGGTCGCGTGGATCTCCGCGATCAGCCACGCATCGAGCACCACCACGCCGCCGCGCGGCTTCTCGGGGTTCGGCTGAAGGAACATCACATGCACGCCGTCGCGGATTTCGTAGGGGAGCATGACGGAAAGATAGCGTCCCGCGCGCTTGTTACGCTCTCGCACATGCTCGTCAAGCACAGCGCCATCCATGGAATTCACACGGTCGAACTCGCGCGCCCCGAAGCCCGCAACGCGCTTTCGCGCGAGCTCATCGCGGAGCTCGGCGCAGCGGTCGACGTGGTTGCAAAGGACGCGTCGGCGCGTGTGCTCATCCTCGGCGGCGAAGGCCGAAGTTTCTGCGCCGGCATGGATCTGAAGGCTGTCGCGAACGATCCCGTTGCGATGGGCGACATGCTTCGCGCGCTGTCGCGCACATCGCGCGCGATCCGGAGGCTCTCGATCCCCACGATCGCGCGCGTCCAAGGCGCAGCGATCGGCGGTGGCTGCGGGCTCATGGTCGTGTGCGACTTCGCGGTGACGCACCCCGAGGCGAAGCTCGGCTACCCCGAGGTCGACCTCGGCATTTGCCCCGCCGTCGTGGCGCCGTGGCTCATGAAGAAGATCGGCGCGGGCGCCGCGCGCGCGATGCTGCTTGCGGGCGGCACGATGGGCGGCGAGGAAGGCTTCCGCCGCGGGCTGGCGACGCACTTGGTGGCCGAGAGCGAACTCGCCGCGACCGCGCAGCAGCTTGCCGAGCGGCTCGCGAAGGGCGGGCCGAAGGCGCTTGCGGCGACGAAGCATTGGCTGAACGAACTCGACGGCTCGCTTGACGACCGAATCGCCGACGAAGCAGCCGAGATCAGCGCGCGCATTATCGCCGGCGACGAGGCGCAGTCGCGCCTGAAAGCCGCGTGGTCGAAGGCCTGAGTTGAGCCGAAGGCGGAGCGCAGCGAAGCCTGAGCACTGAACCATCCGATGAGGACAGCCAAAACGGGTGCCACTACTTTTAGTAGTGGTTTCGCCCACATGGCTCCGAATGCGGCGGAAACCAGGGCTTTGCGACTCCGCACTGCTGGAAGCAGTGGCACCCATTTTGGCTGTCGAAGTCTGACATCATCCGTTCCTTGGACTTCGTCCAAGGACACCCAGCCACAAAAACGACCGCGCGCACCGTCGGAGTGAGTGCGCGCAGTCGGGGGGAGAGAGATCGTGCGGAGCGTGGCTAAGTACTGAGCTTGTTGCCGCCCGGCTTGTCGTCTTCCTCGTCGATCGGCTCCTTCGGCTCGCCGAAGATTGCGCTGCCAACCCGCACGAGGTTCGAGCCACACTCAATTGCGACTTCATAGTCGCCGCTCATGCCCATTGAGAGAATGTCGAATCGATCGCCGCCAACGCCAAGCGCGCGGATTTCGTCGAAGATTTCCTTGCAACGCGTGAAGGTGCGGCGGGCGTCGTCGATGCTGCCCGTGTTCGGCGCCATGCACATGAGTCCGCGCGGGCGCAGCGCCACCATCGTGTCGATCATGTCGACAAGATGTCGCGCTGCTGCGGGCGCAACGCCGTGCTTCGACGCTTCGCCTGACACATTCACCTCGACGAGCACATCGACGGGGCCAAACGTCTCGCCACCGGGCGCAGCCGCCGCCGCTTCGGCGAAGTCCTGCAATTCCTCGGCGAGACGAAGCGAATCAACCGAGTGGATCAGCCGAGCGACTTGAATCGCTTGCTTCACTTTGTTGCGCTGCAGTGACCCAATCATGTGCCAGCGCACAGGCGTTGCGGCGCCGCCACGCTCAGATCGACGGGCGTTGAACTCGTCGATGATTGCCGCGCGCTGCACCAGTTGCTGCACGCGATTCTCGCCAAGATCGACATGGCCAAGCGAAACAAGTTCGCGGATGTCCTCGATCGACGCGTACTTCGTCACTGCAACAAGCATGACGTCGCTCGCGCGTCGACCGCTCTTCTCAGCGGCACGCGCCACGCGCGTCTTCACATCGTCGTAGCGTTCGCGCAGGGTGCGCGTGTCAGGCATGGTGTCTCCCGCCGGCGCGGTCGCGGCTTTCACCTTCGTCGATGTTGCTTTCGAGACACCTGGCATCGAGATGTGGGGAGCGTAGCCACGCTTCGCGAAGCGCACAAGCGGAACTCCGCGTAGGCTTCGTGAACCATGTCGAGCTCGACCACAGCGCCCGCAGCGCCGACGCTTCGAAACACACCGTGCATCTTGATCGTTCGCGATGGCTGGGGGCAGTCGCCCCATCCGGAACGCGATGCGAGCAACGCGATCAAGCGCGCGCGCACGCCTGTCGATTGCATGCTTGCCCGCGACTATCCGCGCACGCTCATCGCCACAAGCGGTGAGGATGTCGGGCTTCCCACCGGCCCGGACGGCCCCGTCATGGGGAACTCGGAGGTCGGCCACCAGAACATCGGCGCGGGTCGCATCGTCGACCAAGAACTCATGCGCATCACAAGCGCGATCCGCCGCGGTGAGCTGGCGACGCACCCAACGTTGTGCGCGGCAGTCGCGCACATCAAGCGAACCGGGGGCAATCTCCACTACCTCGGCCTCGTGTCGGACGGACAGGTGCACAGCGACCTCGCGCACCTCTTGGCGCTGGTCGATTTCGCGCGCGGGGCGGGCGTGACCGCCGGGAAGCTCTTCATCCACGCCATCACAGACGGCCGCGACACCGCGCCCACGTCGGCTCCCGGCTATATCCGTACGCTTGAGGCGCATCTTGCAGCTGCGCGCCTCGGTTCGATCGCAACGGTGGTGGGTCGCTTCTACGCCATGGACCGCGACCACCGTTGGGAGCGGGTTGAGGCCGCCTACCGCGCACTCACGACGCCGATTGCGCACACCGCGCCGTCCGCGCTCGACGCGCTTGAGTCGTACTACAGGGCACCGTCCGACGCCTCGCGCGGGGGCGACGAGTTCGTGCTGCCGACCGCGATTGGCCGCGACGCAGCCGCCATCGCAGCAGGCCGCATCAAGGCGGGCGATGCCGTGCTCTTCTTCAATTTCCGCGGCGATCGGCCGCGCGAGATCACGAAGGCGTTTGTCCTCGACGACGAGGCGTGGCGGAAGGTCGAGGGCGCGAAGACCGCCTCCGACGGGCACGCGATTGGCGGATTCGACCGCGGCGCGCGGCTCGCCGACCTCTTCTTCGCCACGCTCGCCGAGTACGAGAAGGGGCTCCCGGTCGAGGTCGTCTTCCGGAGGCCGCCCAAGATGAAGAACATCCTCGGCGAGTGGCTCACGACGCACGGCGTGCGGCAGTTCCGCTGCGCCGAAACCGAGAAGTTCCCGCATGTGACCTTCTTCTTCAACGACTACCGCGAGGAGCCCTTCGACGGCGAGACGCGCACGATCGTGCCGAGCCCGAAGGAAGTCGCGACCTACGACCTCAAACCCGAAATGAGCGCAGCGGGCGTGCGCGACGCTGTGCTTGCGCGGCTCGCGGCACCCGACTGCGAGCCCGTCGTCATCGTGAACTTCGCCAACGGCGACATGGTCGGCCACACCGGCAGCCTCGACGCGGCGACGAAGGCGGTTGAGGTCGTCGATGAGTGCGTGGGCGCGATCCTCGACGCCGTTCTTGCGCGCGGCGGCAGCGCGATTGTGACCGCCGACCACGGCAACGCGGAAGAAATGTGGGACGCGCGCGCGAACTGCCCGCACACCGCGCATACGAACTACACGGTGCCCTGCTCGGTCGTGGGCGCGGAATTCCGCGGACGGTCGCTGCGCGGCGATGGCCGGCTCGGCGACCTCGCCCCGACGCTTCTTGAGATGATCGGCATGCCGAAGCCCGCAGAAATGACGGGGAAATCGCTTCTCGCGTAACATGCGCGGTTCTATGTCGCTCCCGCAGATCGCGATCGTCGGACGGCCGAACGTCGGCAAGTCGAGCCTCTTCAACCGGCTCGTCGGACGCCGCGTGTCGATCGTCGACCCAACCCCGGGCACGACGCGCGACCGCGTGTCGCAGCTCGTCGAGATCTTGCCGCCGACCGATCTCCCGTACGACCGGAGCCGCGACGCGGCCCCGAAGCTCGCGGAACTCGTCGACACGGGCGGATACGGCGTCTACATGGCTGAAGGCGGCCGCTTCGACGACGCGGGCGAGGATCTCACGCGCCTGACGCCCGAGATCGAGGCTCAGATCAAGGCGGGCATCGAGCGCGCCACGCTCATCCTGTTCGTGATCGACGCGCAGACGGGCGTCACGGGCCTCGACGAGCGCATCGCGCGGCTCGTCCGCGAGACCGGCCGCTCCGACCGCGTGCTTCTCGTCGCGAACAAGGTCGACGACGACAGCTGGATTGGCGCGGCGCAGGACGCCTCGCGCCTCGGCTTCGGCGAACCCGCGATGACGAGCGCGTCGAGCGCGTTCGGCAAGCGCGCGTTCCTTGAGGAGATCTGGAACCGTCTGCCAGAGTGGGTCGAGCCGGTCACGCCGCCCGAGATGAAGATCGCGATCGTCGGCCGCCGCAATGCGGGCAAGTCGACGCTCATCAACGCGCTTGCGGGCGAACCGCGCGTGATCGTGAGCGAGATCGCCGGCACCACGCGCGACTCGATCGACGTGCGCTTCGAGATGGATGGCCACGCGTTCGTCGCGATCGACACAGCGGGCGTGCGCAAGCGCAAGAGCTGGGTCGACGACATCGAGTACTACTCGCACCAGCGTGCGAAGTCCGCGATCGAGCGCGCCGATGTGTGCGTGCTGCTCCTTGACGCGCGCGAGCCTGTTTCGCAGGTTGAAAAGCGCCTGGCGCTCGAACTCGTCAACCAGCACAAGCCCACGGTGATCGCGGTCAACAAGTGGGATCTTGTCGAGACGAAGCTCAAGACGAGTGACTACATCGACTACCTCACGCAGGAACTCTTCGCGCTCGACTTCGCGCCGCTTGTCTTTCTCTCCGCGTCGCGTGGGCAGGGCGTCGACGCGGTCGTACGGGTGTGCCGTAACTTGTTTGGACAGGCGCACCACCGCGAGACAACGGGCCGCCTCAACGCGGTTGTTCAGGGCATCCTCGACGCGCGTGGCCCGAGCTCAAAGCTTGGTACGAAGGCGAAGATTTTCTACGTTTCGCAGATCGCCACGAACCCACCGACGATCGCAATCGTGGTGAACAAGCCTGAGCTCTTCGAGGGTTCGTACGAGCGCTACCTGCGGAACCAGTTGCACGAGCAGCTGCCGTTCTCGGAAGTCCCGATCAAGCTCGTATTCTCGGCGCGCAAGCGCCTGACGCCCGCAGAACTCGCGTCGCGCAAGCGCACCGGCCGCCAGACGGGCGAATCGGGCGGCGACGACGACGCGTATGGCGACTGACCCCGCGTGAATTGGAACGTGAATTGGAACGGGAACGGGAACGAGAACACAAACGAGGCTCAGCCGTTCCCCGCTACACTCCGCTCCGATGTCGATTGTGCCCCTCCCAATCTTCGAGCGCGACGCAGACCCGAAGTTCCGCGACGCGATGTCGGATGCGGAGATCTACGCGCGGCTCAAGCCGCCGACCTCGATCGTGGTGAAGTTCGGGCGCATGAAGCTCGTGGGCGAGTATCCGTATCGCGGCGACGCGAAGCCCGGGTGCGGCTCGAAGCTCGTCGTGCGCACTTTCCGCGCGGTCGAGATGGCGGAGATGCTCACCACGACCTGCTCGAATTCAGGCTGCGGCAAGAGCATCTCGCGCTCGGAGATGCTGAACTACATCGAGAACTCGGGCGGCCGCGAGTATCCGTTCCAAACGAACGGCGAGATCCTGCGCGTCGCGTCGGTCGAAGACCTGAACCGCGCCACCGCGTGCGCCGACAAGGCGCGCGGTGAACTCGGCCGCGTGCGCGAGATCGCGGCGTCGCTGCGCTTCCCCGCCAAGATCGTCGACCTCGAGCTCACGCTCGACGAGACGCTGCTTCTCGTCTACTACCTGTCCGACGAGCGCATCGACTTCCGCGAGGTCGCGCAGACGCTCGCGCGCGAGTACGGCTGCCGCATTGAGATGCGCCAAGTCGGCGCGCGCGACGAGGCGCGGCTCGTGGCCGACTACGAGCGCTGCGGCCAGCACTGCTGCTGCAAGAACTTCCTCAAGGTGCTCAAGCCGATTTCGATGAAGTCGGCGAAGATCCAGAAGGCGACGCTCGACCCCTTGAAGATCTCGGGCCGCTGCGGCCGCCTCATGTGCTGCCTGCGCTACGAGGACGCGACCTACGAGGAGCTGCGCAAGCGGCTTCCGAAGAACAAGACGCGCGTCGGCACGCCCGAGGGCCCCGGCATCGTGGTCGACTCGAAGATTCTGGTGCAGCTTGTGCTCGTCCAACTTGATGCGCCCGACGGTGGCTTCGGCCGAGAGATCGCGGTTCCTGTCGAGGATCTGATGGATCCCGATGCGTGCCCGAAGCCCGGAGAGGTGGCCGAGTCGGACCCGCTGCGCGGCATGAGCGCACGAAGTGTGCAAGCGAAAATGGCGGGCGCGCGCGGCGACAAACTTGCGAAGCAAGATCGATATCGCGAGAAATCAGGCGGCCCGAAGTCGTCGGCATCGCAGGGTGATGCTCGTCCGCAGTCGGATGCGCCACGCGCCGAAACTGCCGCAGCACGCGAGTCGGGTGAGGTGACTCCGGAAGGCGCACCGAAGAAGAAGCGGCGACGACGGAAGAAGAAGAAGGGCGGAAATCCCGGTGAATCCGACCTTCCGACGCTGTCTGGTGACGCGGGAACGCCTGCTGCAGGGTTGTCAACGGGTCAACGATCTGATGGCGAAACCGACACCGATGATGCGGCCGATTTCGAGACCGATGGGGGCGAATCGGATGGGGTTGAGTCGGGCGGGGTCGAAAGTGATGGGGGTTCGGTTGGCGAGAATCCGGCGCAGCCTGGCGAGGGCGGTCGGCGCAAGCGCAGACGCAAGCGGCGGCGCAGGAAGGGCGGCGGCGATGCTCCAGCGGGATCAAGCGGCCCGCCGGCGTGAATCGGCATGGTTTTGCGCGCGCCCGACCGAATCTGTGCGTTGATGGACCCCACAATTGATGGACTGCACCGTTGATGCGAGCCCGACGCCAAGCCGATGCGTGCGGACGTCGATGAAGAAGGATCTCCGATGAGTCATGACCCAGCGTCGCAGAAGCAAGAAGAAACGAGCATCCCTGAGACGCTTCAGTCGCTGATCGTGGCATTCGCGTTGGCGATGAGCGTGCGGAGTTTCGTGACTGAGGGCTTTGTGATTCCCACCGGATCCATGGCGCCCACGCTCATGGGTCAGCACGCACGCATTGAGAGTCCAGCGACCGGCTATGACTTTCCGATCGACGTCCAGCCGGCGTATGACCCGTCGGAAGCGAACGCGGCGCGCGATCTCTACGACCCGATGCTCTCCACTTCAGAGCCGCTCCAGCGTGTGACGTCGGCGGCGTTGCGGAACCAGACGCGAACCGGCGATCGCGTGCTCGTGCTGAAGTACCTCTATGCAGTGCAAGAGCCCCAGCGCTGGGATGTCGTGGTCTTCAAGAACCCGACCGATCCGCACGGCGACACCGCAAACTTCATCAAGCGCTTGGTGGGTCTCCCCAACGAGCAACTTCTGATGGTCGACGGCGATGTCTTCACTGCGCCGCTCGATGGGGATCGTTCGCAGTTTCGCGTGGCGCGAAAGCCGGAGTACATCCAACGAGCTGTGTGGCAGCAGGTGTATGACTCTGACTTCCAACCGGTTGACCCGATGGCACTCGCGAAAGTGTGGGGGCGGCCATGGCAGGGGCCGCCGTGGCGCGAGCGTGGGTTTCGTTTCGGCGAGAAAGACAACGCGCGCGTTTGGCGGCACGATGGCGATGGCGAGGCGAGCCTTGAATGGATGTGGGAGCGCATGCCGATCACCGATTGGGGCAGCTACAACATGCTGCGCATCCAACCGGTGGCGCGCCGATATCCGGTGAGCGACTTGCGTTTTTCAGCGGCTCTTGCAGCAGAGAAGCCAGACGCGCTCTCCGCCGAGTACACGCTCACCACGCGTCGTCGCGCGATGCGCTTCATGCTTGGTGGAGGCAACGCCACGTTGCGTATCGAGGGTCAGCCCGAAGGCTCGACCGAGGCGCCGCGGGTTCTCGCAGAGAAGTCAGTTCCGTTTGCAACGCCCGCGGCCGGTGCACCGTTCGCAATCGAGTGTTGGCACGTCGATCAACGACTCTCGCTCTTCGTGAATGGCCGTGAAATCGTGCATCTCGACGACACGTTCGAGTCGCTTGAAGATCGTGTGCGCGCGTCGTTTTATGGCCGCACGGTTGAGGACTACACAGCGCAGCCAACGCTGCAGATGCCAACGCCGCCGCAACTTGCGTTCCGCGCGCGTGGCACGCCGCTTTCGCTCACCCGTGTGCGTGTCGACCGCGATCTCTACTACCGCCCTGAAATCCTCAATACAAATCCGCTTGCGCAGATGCCGCAGAACGGGCCGCCCATCACAGGGTTTGCCTTCGGCTCCGACCTCGAACGTCCCGCTCGGCTTGAGGCCGATCAATTCATGATGTGTGGCGACAACAGCGCGTTCAGCCGCGATTCGCGACTGTGGGGACGACCAAGTCTGTTGGTCACCGAGTTGTTCGGCGAAGACGCGCCATTCATCGTGCCGCGTCCGCTGCTACTCGGGAAGGCGTGGTGCGTGTACTTCCCCGCACCCGTGCCGCCGATCGATGCGGCGCCTGCGCTCATGCCCGATTTCGGCGAGTTGCGCTTTATTCGATGAACGCTCCGCTCGGGTCGCGATGAACGCTGCGCCCGTGTTGCGGTCGCAGCCGCAACCGCTCAACTCCGACGTTTGACGCCTGAGCCGGGCTTTTGATCTTTCGCAATCGGCGTGTTCGATTGCGTCCCACGGAACTGCTTCGATTCGTGGCGCGCGGACTGCATCTTGCGTTTGCGTGCAGCGTCTTTCAGCCGCTTGGTCTTGTCGCGTTCGGCGCGCGCTTTGGCCTCGAACTCAGCAATCACGCGCGATTCCTCTTCTTTGGCACGTTCGTGCTTCGAGCGATCTCGATCGCGCATGAACTGCGCCACATCATCCGGAACTTCCATGGCCTCCCACGACGGGCGCGCGAGCGAAACCACGGCTTCCCAGCGGGCGCGCTCCTCTGGTGAGACGAAGGTGATGCTCGAACCCTCACCGCCGCCGTGACCCGCGCGACCGACGCGGTGGATCCACTCTTCGGGCGACACGGGAACGTCGTAGTTCACCACGAGTTTGATTCCAGGCACGTGAAGCCCGCGCGCCGCGACGTCGGTCGCCACCAGCACGCGGCAGCGACCGTGCGCGAAGGTCTCAAGCGCCTTCTCGCGTTGGAGCTGCGAGCGGTCACCATGGACCACCGCCGCAGAGACTTCGTGCTTTCGAAGCGCTCCGGCAACCCACCCCGTTCGGCGCTTGCTGGCGCAGTAGACCACGATGCCGCGGCGAAGCGACTCTTGGTTCAAGAGCGAGAGCAACGCCGGTGTTTTCAGCGTCTCATCTACCAACAGCCGACGGTGCGCCAGATGCACCGCAGCACGGTTGCGCTCGCCTGTCTCGATTTTCCGAGGCTTCGCCAGCATCGTGTGCACGAGATCTTCGACCGGCTTCGGCAGCGTTGCGGAGAGAAGCCACTTGATCCGTCCGTCTGGCGCACGCGAGAGCACCCATTCGACTTGCGGCAAAAAGCCCATGTCGAGCATGCGGTCGGCTTCGTCGCACACCACGCGCTCAAGATGCGCAAGCGTCATCGCGTCAAGTTCAATGAGTTCGCGCGCACGCCCCGGGGTGGCAACCACAATGTCGACGCCCTTTGCAAGCGCCTCTTTCTGCGGAAGAAGTGAGACCTTTCCGTAGGCCGCGAGAACGCGCAACAGTGAGCCGCGTGTGAGGAGCCGAATCTCCTCTGCAACTTGCTGGGCAAGTTCGCGGGTGGGCACCAGCACCAGCGCCCGGAGGCGGTTGCGCGGATCGCGACGGCGGCCACCAGTTTCGACCGGCTTGTTGCGGAGGAGGTGGTCGGCAAGCGGGATGCCGTAGGCGAGCGTCTTGCCTGTCCCGGTAGGCGCGAGTCCCACCAAGTCACCCGCGCCCTTCACAGCTTCCGGAATGAACACCGCTTGGATTGGCGTTGGCGCTGTGAAGCCCATGTCCGCAATACCCCGCAGCACAAGGCGGTGGAGCGTGTCGGGAAAGGTCGGCGCGGCATGAATATCTTTGGATGAGGCGTTCACGCGCGAAGTATTGCAGAATGCTGGACGGAAGGAACGACATGACGAGCGACACGACGAACCACATGACGAACGGCGGGTCACAGATCACTTTCGATCAACCACTCGTCTCGCATGTGCTGCGGGTTTCGGTGGCGCTCTTCATCGGCGCCGTTGCAACAGTCGCGTCCACGCTTCTCCCCATGTTGCTCCTCGACCGAGGTTCAGGCTGCCGATCGACCACCGTGTTTCGTGGAACCGACGGTTGGTTCGTGGCGCGCGACGAGGTCTTTGGCCTTCGGTGGGTCAATCTGCAGCACATGTCCCTGCAACTCCTCAGCCCGGTCGAGGTGGGCGCACTGCCACCGTGGGCAGAGCCGCCAACGGGTCCGCATCGCACCCACGAACTCCTCCGCGTGGCCACGTTGGCCACAGGCTGGCCGCAGCCCGCCTACCGCTTTCGTTGGGTGATCGAGGGGCATCGGCAGAATTTCCCCATGCCTGCGGAACTGGACGACCAAGACACGAGCATCATCTACGCGGTGGAGGATGTGTTTCGCGGAACACGCGGCGGCGGCCCGACCGAGCAGGGTGTGTTGTGGCCGGGCGCGCTGGCGAATCTTGCGGCGTTTGTTGGGGCGGCGTACGCATTCCTCGTCGCCTATGCGTTGGTTGTTTCCCGTGGCCGGCGCTTCAACATGCGTTGAAAGTTTCGCGGCTACTCGACGGGAAGAACGGGCAGCAAGAACACCACGAGTACGTGCAGGAAAATGGCGATTCCGATCATCGCAGCGACGATCTGGAGCGACATCCACAGCGCTTCCCGAGGTAACTGCGCGACATCCTTTGTGCGTGCAGACTTGTACGCAAATGAGATTCCGAGTGCCGTCGGAATCACCAACAGCCACCACCAGCTGTTGACGCCCGGAGCCGGCTGAAGGAACGGAGACCACGCGAGGAACGCCGCGCCGAGCGCGCCCGAATCGCCCATGGCGAAGAGTTGCGCGATCATGCGCCCTCCTTTGCGCTTGACGGACTTGCAGCACCCGCGCCCGCCGCGTTTGACGCCGCATTTTTCGACGAGCCCGCAGCATCGCCAGCGCGTCGACCCGATGTCGGACGATCGCTCCCCGGCTCACGGGTCGCGGCATCGAGCATCACACACACGTTCAGGAGTCCAGCAAGGAAGATCAGGAGTGTT
>JBILDS010000278.1:0-3632 GCA_044352505.1 Phycisphaerales bacterium | reverse complement strand
GCGCCGCCCGCAGTGGGCGAAACGATCGATCTCCGGGTGCTGCGTCGGCCGGGGCGTCCTGCATGGCAACAGCCTACGCGACCGGCCGAGATCGCGATCAACCGCACGACAATGCCGTGCCGTGCCGGACGCGCAGACCCCATCGTGCGAAACCGTATACTCTGTGTTCCATGCTTGAGGTCGTTGCCTTTGCCCCCGGAACCCGCGTTCGCGTGACGCAGCAGATGCCGCAAACCCACGCCGTCTGGACAGCGACGGTTGAGGGCACGGTGTGTCGCTATCGACAAGCGCAAACAGGCTCATGGTTTGCCCACGCGAAGGACGATCGACTTTGGCTCGACCGTCTTGAGCTCAAGAAGGACGACGGCGAACTCGTGCTGCTGAACCTCGATCGCTACAGCGTGGTCGAGCCGATCGAATGAGCTGAGGGCTCCTCGACGACTGAGGTTCTTAAAAACCAAGGTTCCAAAAACCTAGGGGTTGACGCGGACGCACCATCGTGCGATCGCAGCCTTCATGCGAAGGAACCCCGATTCAATCAAATCTTGGTCAAACAGCGCTTTGGTCAAACAAAGCCTTGGGCTGACTCTGCCCAATCGTGCAAACGGTCATGCTGTTGCGCCACGCCGCGCCCATCGAACGCGCAATCCACGCGTTCAATCCGTCGTGCGTCACCGCGTCGATTTCAGCCACGAGTTCCGCCAACGATCGGCAGCGCCCGAGTCGATACCAGTCGCTCGCAAGCGCTGCGGCGCGCGCGGTGGTGCTCTCACCGTGCATCACAAGACGGCTCTTCAGCCCGATCTTCGCGCGGCGGAACTCATCGACCGAAACGCCAGCCTCAAGATGCGTGATCTCATGGAGAATCGTGTCGAGCGTTTCCTGCGCGCGTTCCGGAGTGCTGCCGGCGTAGACCGCAACCATTCCGCGATCACGCCCGCCCGCGTAGCTCGCGTTCACCGCGTAGCAAAGACCGCGGCGCTCACGGACCTCGGTAAAGAGGCGACTGGAAGTCTCGCCTCCAAGGATGCTCGTTGCGAGTCTGCACAACAGAGACGACGCATCGCGCTCGCTGGGAGCCTGGAATCCGATCGTCATGTGGGTTTGGTTCGATCCATCAGGCTCATGCATGGTGCCGCCGATGGCATCGCCCGACACAACGGGGTCTGTGGCCGTTCCGTGCCAGCCTTGAAGGAGTCGATCCATCGCAGCGGCGATCTGATCAGCGTTCACAGCACCCGCGACCGAGAGGATCGACCCGACCGGACGCACCCGCCGCATCCAGTCCTGCCGTAAGAGCTCGATGGTGGCCGCTTCGAAGGCGGCGGCTGTGCCGTAGCCCGAACGGTTGAAGGGCGGCGGGAGATGTCGCGCGCGAAGGTGGAGGCCGACCCGGTGCTGGGGGTCGTCTTGCAGGCTTGCAAGCGACTGCAGCGCCAGCCGCCGGACAGGATCGAGGGCATCGGCCGGCAAATGCGGCCGCACGACGAGATCAGAAAGGAGTTCGAGCGTCTCCTCGAGACGCGTTCCGATGGTGACTGCGCCGATCACCATGTGGACGCTGGCCGCCGTCACGCTCCGCTGCGCACCCGCCCGATCAAGCGCGTCGCTGAAAGCCTTACTGTCGCGTTCACCCGCGCCGCGAAGGGCGAGTTCGGCGAGCAGACAAGACCAGCCGTCGCCTGCCGCACCATCGGCATCGGTGGCATTTCCCGCGGGAAGAAGCCACGAAACAGCCACGGAGCGCACCCCTGCCATTTCCTCCACCAAAAGCGGCATACCGCACTCAAGAATGCGGACTCGGATCGGATTCGCTTGCATCGCGGTCGGGGTGGACATTTGCGGATGCTATCGCAGAGCGGTTGCACCCACCGGACTCTTCGGCGGCGTGCCCGGATCGCTCCCGACCAACCGAGGGCGTGTCGGACGAATCCTGCGCTCAGGCCTTCTTGAAGTGGTCGGCGTTGATCTGGATGTACTTTCGCCACTCCGCCGGCACGTCATCTTGGGGGAAGATCGCCTGCACCGGGCACTCGTCGACGCACAGCCCGCAGTCGATGCAGGTTTCAGGATCGATGTAGAGCTGCTCGGCCTTGTCGAAGCCGGGAGCCCCGGGGACGGGATGAATGCAATTCACCGGGCACGCCTCGACGCACTTCGTGTCCTTGGTACCGATGCAGGGTTCGGTGATCACATGTGCCATGCTGTTCGCTCCAGATATGCGTGAAGTCGCGCGAGACGCGCGGGTTGGTGTTGTGCGCAGTACGAGCGGCGATGATAGCGCGCACCGTGTGGCACTCAAGCCCGGCACACGACAGACTGCAGCGACCGCGTTGAATCCCCTGCAATTTGGCCTAAAAATGCCGGAGGCCGCCTTGAGGCGGCCTCCAAGCATCGTTCGTGCGAAGGGCTTACTTCTTCTTGCCGGCCTTCTTGGCGGTCTTCTTCGCAGCCTTCTTCGCGGTCTTCTTCGCGGCCTTCTTAGCGGCCTTCTTCTTTGCAGCCATTGTTGGCTCCCTTGCTTGGTTACGCTCTTGGTGTCGGAGTGAGGCGCTTGCTGGCGTAACAGAGCTCGCGCCACTTGGAGTTATACACACATCGGCCGTAGAGCGAAAGTCACTTGACAGAAATCTGCCACATGATTCCTCAACCGAGCGCGGCGGCGCCTCGACGACCTTCAGGAAGGACGCTTGAACAATGGCTGTGAGACTCGCGCTTGTTGGTGCCAATGGACGCATGGGGCTTCGCGTGGCGAACCTGGCAGAGGATGATGCGCACACGGTGGTGGTTGCGCAAATCGCACGGGAAAACAAGGCGTTTTCGCTTCACGCCGGATCATGCGACGTTGTGGTCGACTTCTCAAGTGCCGATGGGACGAAGGCCGCGATCGCGATTGCTCGAGCGACGGGCGCCGCGCTCCTCGTTGGCACCACGGGACTCGCACCGGAGACGATGGAAAATCTTCGAGCACTTTCCGCCTCACACGCGGTTCTGCTTGCGCCGAACACCTCGCTTGGCGTCGCGATCACGCGCAGACTCAGCCGCCTCGCCGCCGAATTGCTCGCCGAAAGCGGATGGAACGTCGACATCATCGAGAGCCACCACGATCGCAAGAAGGACGCCCCATCAGGAACCGCGCTTGCCTTGGCCGAGGCGCTCGATGCGGGTGGAATGCCTGTGAAACCCGAGCGAATCCACGCGATTCGAGCCGGCGACACCATTGGCGAACACGAAATCCGGCTCGCCGGACCTGCGGAGCGCATCCACATCACGCATCAGGCTGTGAGCCGAGATCTCTTTGCCGCCGGGGCGCTGCGCGCGGCGAAATGGCTGGCCGGACGCGCGCCGGGCTGGTATTCGATGGACGACGTCCTGCGGTAAGAACGCACGCCGCGCGTTGAGGCGGCGGCGTGCGTTCGAGATTCAGTGGCGGCGCGGTCGGGGTTACGCGGCTCGACGGTGCTCGGTATCGGTGGCCTCGGAGTGCGTCGTCTTCGACGGCGCATCGGCTCGCTCGCGCCAGTCTTCGACTCGACCGCCGAGGTTCAACTCGCTGGCCATGGTCTTTCGGTAACCGAGCTTGCGCACAACTTCGAGCACGTCGGACCAGCTCGGGAAACCCTTGCCGTTGG
>JBILDS010000077.1:0-12518 GCA_044352505.1 Phycisphaerales bacterium | reverse complement strand
CCGAGGTCGTGGGCGAACAGCGAGAAGAGCACGATGTCGCGGTTGAGCGCCGGGTAGAGCGGCAGCATGCGGTCTGCAAGCTCCATCATCTGATGGGTGTGCTCAAGAAGACCGCCAATCCACGCGTGATGCACGCTCATTGCAGCTGGTGCAGCGCGGAAGTCTTCCATCAATCGCTCGTCGCCAAGGTACTGCTCAGCGAGTGCCCGCATGGCGGGGTGTTCCATCGAGCGCAGCAGTTCCGCCACGCGCGCGAACATGGCATCGATGTCTTTCGTCGTGGAGGGAAGAAGCGATCGCATCTCCTCGACGGTGACTTCGCGTGGCTCGATCTGCTCAATCACCAACTGAACCTGGCCTTGGTACGCCTGGGTCGAACCGCGCAAAAACACGAAGCCTGCGTTTGCGATCGTGTCGAATTGCGCCTCTTCGAAACTCCACGCGCGCGCCGAGATCTCGCCGCTTGCATCGCGAATGATGCACTTCAAGTACGGCTTGTTGTTGCGCGTCTGCGCGAGCTGGGGGTTGACTATGGAATACACGCCCTCGACGTAGGTGCGGTCTCCAAGGTTCACGATGCGCTGATGCTCGGTCGTCATGTCTAGGGCACTGTAGCGGCTGTCCGCATGCCACTCAGAGAGCCGCGCGCATTTCGCGCATCGCTTCGGGAATGAGATCGGCGATCTCGTGCGCAAGCGCACCCGCATCGCCATGACGCGCGGCCCAGAGGTCTCCGGCGCGCGCGTGTGCCTCGACCGCAAGCGCGGTGATCGCAGCGGGCGACAACGTGGAAGCACGCGGTTGGCGCGCAGAAAACTGTGCGAAAAACGCACCGATCACGCCAGCCAAGACATCCCCGCTTCCTCCCGTTGCAAGCGCCGCCCCACCGTGTTCGCACCGCCACGCGCGGAGGCCGTCGCTTGTCACCGTGCCGTGGCCCTTCAACGCCACGACCGCTCCAAGCCGCTGCGCAAGTGTGACTGCCGCTGCAGGGCGCGTCGCGCGTTCGACCGCGTCGACGTCGAGTCCGAGTGCGTCGGCAAGCGCGCCCGCTTCACCCGGATGCGGTGTGAAGACGAGCGTGCCGCGCACATCACGGGCCGCATCGCGATGCGCAGCGAACGCACGAATCGCATCAGCGTCGACGACGAGCGGCTGTTCGCCGAGCGCCACGAGCCGCATCACGACTCTTTCCGCGCTGTCGCTGCGCCCAAGCGCTGGTCCGACCACGATCGCGCTTGCTTCGCGCAAGGCGCCATCAATCGCCTCGGCCGCACCCGACGCCATGAGCTCGCCCGATGCCTCACACGGAAGCGCGACCACCGTCGCCTCTGGAAGAATGATGAGCGCATCGCCCGCAAGCGGCGCCGGAACCGCGGCAATCACCCGCCCTGCGCCCGCGCGCAGTGCCGCACGCGCCGCCAGCATCGCACCACCAAGCATCGTGCGTGGCGCGTGGGCGCAACCCCCGATCACAAGCACCGATCCAAAGGACCCCTTGTGTCCCTCGCGGTCGCGCGGTGGAAGAGCGGGAGTATCCTCAAAGTGCAGCGCGTTCACGGTGACGAAGCTCCGATCGGCTTGGCTGGCTTCGAATCCGACACGCCAGAACCCTCGGTCACTTCTTCAATCGTTACGGTGCCAACGAATGAAAGCGCACGCGCAAACGCGGGATCGGTCGCGCCGCCTGCAAGATCACTCGTGGCCACAACGACATGCGCCGGGTGAAACCGCGGCCCGACCGGCGGCTGCGTCGCGTCGAAGTCCACCCAACCTTGGTTCGTGGCGTCATCCTGCCCCGGCAGATTGACAAACGCTTGTGTCCAGAGATGCCACCCCCACCCAGCCGATCGCCCTGCAAACGGCGGTACGTACACAAGTCCGCTCGCAACCCGCGACGGGATTCCCGCAGCCCGAAGGAGCGCGGCGAGCAGCACCGCGTGCTCCGTGCAATCGCCGCTTCGCGAGATTGCGGCTTCGCTTGCCGATGCGAACGCGCTGCCAAGGTTCTTCGACGAGATGTGGCGCGCGACGAGCGTTCGCAGTGTGTCGGCTTGCGCACGCCGATCCGCCGTCGGCGACAGCTTCGCGCCAGCCAAGAGCGCCACAACCGCAGGGTGATCGCTGTCGATCACGTCATTCGGGCGAACGAGGCGCTGATCGACTTGATCATCGACTTCATCATCGACTTGATCACCGCCACGCGTCACGTCAACGACAACCCGCAGCGTGCGCTCGTCGATCCGTTGCACCCTCTGCGCACCCGAATCAGGTAGCGCCGCAAGCGGCCCAGCCTTTGCGCGAACCAAGAGCGTGACCCTCGGTCGATTGAGAAAGTTGTCGATCGGCTTCGACGCAACGAATGTCTCCGCGAGAATGTCAAGCCGCGATGCCGCGTACGCCGCGTCGGCTTCTTCGCGCGATGCAAGCCGCGAGACGAGATCGCCTAGGCCGATTGCGGTCGCGCTCTCGATCACCGTCCCGTCTTGGTCGAGCAACTCGCGCGCCGGCACCGGAAGAAGGCTGTTGCGCACGTCGTAGCGAATGAGCTCCTGCTCGCGTCCGAGCACCGTGCGCTTCTCGATACCTGCTCGGGTCATGGTGATCTCGACCGCCACCAAACCGCTTTGGATATCGAGCGTGCGATAGCGAATCTCCGCCGCGCCCTCGGCCTGGCGTGCACGCACGTGCGCCCGTGCCGCACGCGGCGTGAGCCACTCGCCCTCTGGCAGCGGGCGCATCTCGCGCGGCGATTGCATCCCGCGCGGCGATTGCATCTCGCGCTCGGCTCCACGTTCGACGGTCACCGTGCGACCTTCGCCGAACACATATCGCACGCTCTCAGCGCCGCCTTGCGAAATCCTCGCTTCGATCGGCGCACCCGCGAGCGTCTCCGTGAACTCGCTTGCGAACTCAATCGCGGTCTCTTCTCCCATTCGGGAAAATCGCAGCTCGATGCGACCACTCGTCCGAATGCGGTCGCCATCTTGCTCAACCTTCTCATGCGACCGACCGCACGGCTTTCCGGCGAGCGTGAGCGCGTAGAACCGCTCCTCAACAAGCGTCCAATCGGCGCGCGCATGGTGCACACCAACAATCCATGCTGCGAGCATGATCCAGAGCATGAGCCCGCGCATGAGCCCGCGCATGCCACCCCATGCCAGCCGCGCGGTCACCGCCCCCGCTCCTCGCCACCCGTCTCGCTCGCAGCACCAGCCTGCGACATCGAGCGTAAGAGCGGGAACAGAATCACATCGCGAATCGACGCGCTGTCGGTGAGAAGCATCACAAGGCGATCGATGCCGATTCCAAGCCCACCCGCGGGCGGCATGCCGACGCGCAGCGCCTCAATGAAATCTTCATCGAGTGTGCGGAACGTCGACTCTTCATCGTCCGCTCCCTTCAATTGCTCCGTGAACTTCGCAAGTTGGATGTCCGGGTCGTTGAGCTCGGTGTACGCGGGTCCAACCTCCATGCCGCCGATGAAGATGTCCCAGCGGCCACAGAGTGCAGGGTCGTCGCGATGCGGCCGCGTGAGCGGCGAGATCGCGCTCGGATAGTCGGTGACAAAGGTCGGCCGGCACGGATCGACGAGCGGCTCCGCGCAATGCTCAAACACCTCGTTCACGACAAGCCAGTCGTCAAGTTTCGCCTCATGGTGGAGGCCAAGTTCGCGTGCCTTCGCGCGCACAGCCTTGAAGTCACGCATCTCGCAGCCAGCGCCGCGGCGGAAAAGCTCTTCAAACTTCACGCGCACGAATGGCTTCGCGTAGTTGATCGCAAGTTCGCCCCACGGAAGCACGGGGCCTCCGTTTGGGCCATCAAGATCGGCGCGCAGCCCAGCGGCTTTGCGCTCCTCCACCATCGACACGGCGAGCTCGTGGATGAGGCTCTCCGTGAGTTCCATCATCGTGCCATAGTCGCCGAAGGCCTCGTAGACCTCCATCGCGGTGAACTCGGGGTTGTGGCTGCGGTCGATACCTTCGTTGCGATAGTTGCGGTTGATCTCGTACACCTTGCGCATGCCGCCCACGAGGCAACGCTTCAGATAGAGCTCCGGCGCGATACGCATAAAAAGCCGCATATCGAGCGCGTTGTGATGCGTGGTGAACGGCCGCGCCGCGGCGCCACCCGCCATCGGCTGCAGCACCGGCGTCTCGACTTCGAGGTATCCGCGCGCATCCATAAAGCGACGGATGCGCGAGATGATGCGCGCGCGCATGGCAAAGACCTTCGCAGTTTCCGGGTTCGCGTACATGTCAACGTAGCGACGGCGATAGCGCAGCTCCGGATCCGACAGCCCGTGCCACTTCTCAGGCGGCGCCGCCAGCGACTTCGCACCGAGCGAAATCGTCGTCGCCCACACGCACACTTCTCCCTTGTTCGTGCGGCCAATCGGACCCTCGGCGACCAGGATGTCGCCGTAGTCCGCGTGCTTCGCAAGTTCAAACGCCTGCGCGCTCACGCTCGCCTTCGACACGCTGACCTGGAGGTCACCGGTCGCATCGCGCAAGAAAAGGAAGACCAACTTGCCCATGTCGCGGTGCTGCACCACGCGGCCGGCGATCTTCACGGTCGCGCGACCGTCGGCGACCGCACCCGCGCCACCAGCAGCCTTCGCCTCTTTGGTTGCAGTATCGAACGCCACATGCGCGTCCTCGCTGAAGCGCGCACGCGCCTCGGTGAGTGACAACAGCCCATCCTCGCGTTGACCGTATGGCTCGAAGCCGAGTTCGTCGCGGAAACGCTTCAGCTTGGCGCGGCGCGCGGCAACAATCTCGGACTCGGATAGCGGAGCGGATTCCTCAGGAATAGTCTCAGACATGGGGGCGGATCGTAACGGGCGATGCCGCGATGCGACGGGTTTCCGCTACGATTCGAGTCTTCCCTTCACGTCTTCCCTTCAGGTCTTCCTTTCGGGGCTTCCTTCTCCGCATCACGCCGAGCGCAGCGCCCTTCCACCTCTCGACGCACCATATGTCTCCCTCCATCCGACGACTCGGCATTCTGACAGGCGGCGGCGACTGCCCCGGCCTCAACGCGGTCATCCGCGCCGTGGCGAAGACCGCGATCCTCCAGTACGGAATCGAGATTGTCGGAATCGAGGACGGTTTCCAAGGGCTGATCGAGCACCGAGTGCGCCCGCTCACGCTGCGCGATGTCAGCGGCATCCTCACCCGAGGCGGCACCATTCTCGGCTCGAACAACCGCGCAAATCCATCGCGCTACTGCACCGGCCGCACGGCGTCCGGCGAACCGATCTGGGAAGACGTCACCGACGCATGCCTCACCACCATCCGCCGCGAGCGGCTCGACGCGCTCATCGTGATCGGTGGCGACGGCACCATGGCCTGCGCGGCACCCATTGCGAAAGCGGGCATCAACGTGATCGGCGTCCCGAAGACGATCGACAACGATCTCGTCGGCACCGAGATCACCTTCGGATTTCTCACCGCCGTTGCCACCGCAACCGACGCGCTTGACCGCCTGCACTCGACCGCAGAGAGCCATCGCCGCGTGATGGTGTGCGAGGTCATGGGACGCAACGCCGGTTGGATCGCGCTCACATCGGGCGTCGCAAGCGGCTCCGATGTGATTCTGATCCCCGAGATTCCCTTCGATCTCGAGCAAATCGCCGAAGATATCGAGCATCGCATGCGCGGCCCGCGGTACGCGGTGGTTGTGGTGGCAGAAGGTGCGAAGCCAAAGGGCGGCTCGCAGGTGGTCGGTCGATACGACCCCACCAGCCCCGATCCGGTGCGCCTCGGCGGCATCGGAAATCTCGTCGCCACCAAACTCGGCGAGCTCACCGGCATCGAAACGCGAACCACAGTCCTCGGACACACGCAGCGCGGCGGCACGCCCACCGCGCCCGATCGCATTCTCGCCACGAACTTTGGCTTCCACGCCATGGCGCTTCTGGCGAGTGGCATGCGAAACCGCATGGTGGTGCGCGAGAACAACGTCTTTGCTGATATTGACCTCTTCGAAACCGTGGGAAAACAGCGTCTTGTGCCCACCGATCACCCGCTCATCGCAGCAGCGCGTGCCATCGGCACGGGCTTCGGCGACGGCGCGGGCTCAATCACCCCGAAGCCGATCCCAAGCGCACTGGT
Source organism: Phycisphaerales bacterium (assembly GCA_044352505.1). Lineage (GTDB taxonomy): Bacteria > Planctomycetota > Phycisphaerae > Phycisphaerales > SM1A02 > QWPT01. The sequence continues at coordinate 6,402 of JBILDS010000077.1, read as the reverse complement.
GTGAACTGGGTGAAGCCCCGCGCGCGCCGAACGGGGCCATGAACGCGTGTACCACCGATTGAAGTCTGCCAACCCCGATGCCCCTCGACCCAGCCGTTTTTCTCGACCGCGACGGAACGCTCGTCCCCGATGACGAGCGCGCTGGCACCGCAGCACCGATCGATCTACTCGAGGGTGTCGCTCCCGCGCTTCGTCGACTCCGCGACGCCGGCTTCCGTCTCGTGGTTGCAACCAACCAAGGCGGCGTGGCACGCGGTCGATTCACAGAGGCCGATGTCGACCTCTACCACCGCCGCCTCTCCGACACCATCGACGCGACGGCAGGCTTGAAGCGCACGATTGAGCGCTTCTACTACTGCCCCTTCCATCCGAAGGGAACCGTGGCGGGCTACGCGCGCGAGCATCCGTGGCGGAAGCCTCGCCCGGGCATGATTCAACAGGCGCTCCAAGATATGGAGCTCGACACCGATCGCTCGTGGATCATCGGTGATTCGCCGCGCGACATCGAAGCTGGCCGCGCTGCGGGTCTGCGGACCGTATTGGTGTCGCGCGATCGAGCCCGCATCGCCGACGCGGCGCCGGACTACTCGGCCGCCACGCTCGCGGAGGCCGTGGAACTCGTGCTGCGTCACCGCGACGATGCGCTGGTGGCGACCGCAGCCGCCGGCGACGCGCCTGTGGCCACAAGCCGCCGCCGCCGCGCCGTCAACCGCAAGTTGCGCCGGGATCGCGACGGCGAGCGACTCCGCCGCGCGCTGAGCGAACTCACCGAAGAAGTGCGCGCGCTTCGACTGCGCCGATCAGAAACCGGCGTTGTCCGCATCGCCGCAATGGCCATGCAGTTGCTCGCGATCCTTGTTGCATCCGCCGCGTTCCTCAACCTCGCCGACACCGACACATTCCTGCGCTGGATCGCCGGCGCGGTGCTGCTCCAGCTTCTCACCGCGACCGTGCTCCTCTTCGATCGCGGGTGAGCCCGCCAACACTCGCCATGACCCCTGCGCGCGTCACGCTCCATACGGCGTTCCCGAGCGCGCTCGCCGACCCGTCGCTCGCGGCACTCGTGCGCGCCTGCGTTGAGGAAACAGCGGAAATCCACGGTGTTTCTGTGCCCACCCTCGCGCTGTTTGACGACCGGATTGAACTCGATGGTGAGATGCCCATGCCAATACTGCTTGCGATCGCCGCCGAAGTGCGACGCTCGACTGGCCGCTGGCACGTTGCAAAGTACGGAACTGCGCTCTGGCGCGGCGCATGACGCCGCCGCGCCCCACGCCCGCATTCCGTATCATCGCGCCGATGGATCCCGCGTCTCTGTCATCGGTCGCCACAGCATCCGGTGACCCCACGCCCTTCCTTTGGGCGGCGCTGCCGATCGGCGCATACGTCATCGGAAGTTTCCCCACCGCGCACCTCCTCGCGCGCTCGCGCGGCGTCGACCTCGGTCAAGTCGGAAGCAAGAGCTACGGCGCCACAAATCTCGGCCGCACGCTCGGCCGCACCTGGGGCATCGCGTGCTTCCTCATCGACGCGCTGAAGGGCGCGATTCCGGTGCTTGTTTCCGGCTGGCTGCTCGGTTCTCTTGGCGCCACAAGCGGTGTGAGCAGCGAAACGATCTGGTGCTGGCTGGCCGTTGCGGCGGCCGCGATCATCGGTCACACGCTGTCACCGTGGATCAAGTTCAAAGGCGGAAAGGGCGTGGCGACCGGCTTCGGCGCGCTTGTCGCGATGGCGCCCGTCATGACCCTGCCAACCGCGCAGGCGTTGGCTGTTTGGCTTGCGCTCGTCGTGGCCTTCCGCATGGTGAGCTTCGCATCGATCGCGGCAGCGTGGACGATTCCCGTTGCCATCGCGGTGCGCGCACTCTTCGACGGCGGCATCGACGGCGTACGCGCGGTCGGGCCGTACGTACTTGCAAGCCTCGCGATTGCGGTGTTCATCACGATCAAGCACCGAGCGAACCTGGCGCGCATCCGCGCCGGCACCGAAAGCAAGGTGAAACTCGGTAAATCCGACGCTTCCGCCCCAGCCGCCGGAGAGCGGACCTCATGAAGACCGACGCATCGCACGACAGCTACCGCTCCCCGCTTGAATCACGCAACGCAAGCCGCGAGATGCGCGCCATCTGGAGCGAGCGCCGCAAATTCGGCCTCTGGCGCCGCATTTGGCTTGCGCTTGCCGAAAGCCAGCATGAGCTCGGCATGCCCGTCACCCGTGCACAAGTCGACGCGATCCGCGCACACCTCGACGACATCGACTTCGCCGCCGCCGCCGCGCATGAATCGCGCCTCCGCCACGATGTGATGGCGCATGTCCACACGCTCGGCGACGCAGCACCCGAGGCGCGCGCGATCATCCACTTCGGCGCAACGAGCCAAGATGTCGTCTGCAACGCAGACACGCTTCTTCTGCGCGACGCGCTCGACCTGGTCGCCGGGAAACTCGCGCGCGCGATCGACCGCCTCGCGTCGTTCGCCGCGCGATACCGCGCGCTCCCCACGCTCGGATTCACGCACTTCCAGCCCGCGCAGCCAACCACCGTCGGCAAACGCGCCACGCTCTGGGCGCAGGACTTCGCGATCGCGCTCGAAACGGTCGAGTTCGCGCGCGGCGCGCTCCGCCTTCGCGGTCTCCGCGGCGCAACGGGCACGCAGGCGTCCTACCTCGGACTCCTTGATGGCGACGGCGCGAAAGTCGACGACCTCGAGCAGCGCTTCGCGGCCAAACTCGGCTGGCCGCAGGACCACATGCTGAGCGTCTGTGGCCAAACCTACCCGCGCCTCGTCGACGCGCAGGTCGTCGCAGCGCTCGCTGTCGCAGCAAGCGCCGTCCACAAGTGCGCCACCGACATCCGCCTCCTCGCCAACCGCAAGGAAATCGAGGAACCGTTCGAGAAGGACCAGATCGGCTCATCGGCGATGGCCTACAAGCGGAACCCCATGCGCTGCGAACGCGCCTGTGGCCTCGCGCGATTCGTGATGGGCCTCGTGAACGACCCGCTCCAGACCCACGCAACGCAATGGCTCGAGCGCACGCTCGACGACAGCTCGAACCGCCGCCTGGTCCTGCCCGAGGCGTTTCTCGCGCTCGACGGCGCGCTCGACATCATGGCCAACGTCGCGGAAGGGCTCGTCGTGTGGGAAGCGACGATCGCTGCAAACCTCGCGGCCGAACTCCCCTTCATGGTGAGCGAACACATCATGCTCGAAGCCACCCGCGCGGGCGCCGACCGCCAAGAAGCGCACGAGCAGATCCGCGTCCACTCGATGGCCGCCGCCGAGGAAGTGAAGAAGCACGGGAGGCCGAACGATCTGATCACGCGGCTCCGCGCAGATCCGTTTTTCGCGAAGGTTGACCTCGACGGCGCGCTCGACCCCGCGCGCTCCATCGGCCGCGCGCCCGAGCAGACCGATCGCTTTATCGAAACCGTGGTCGAACCAATCCGAGCGCGCCACGCGGCCGCGATCAAAACCCACGCCGAACTCCGAGTCTGACTGCACGCACTTCACGCGCTCGCCTGCGCAACGCACCCCATGCCCATTCCACGCATCCAACTCGACCGCGCGGCGCTGCTCGTCATCGACGTCCAGGATCGGCTGCTACCCACAATCTTCGACGCCGATCGGGTCGTCGCAAACTGCGCCGCGTCACTCACCCTGGCAGACGCGCTCGCGATCCCAGCAATCGTCACTGAGCAATACACGAAAGGTCTCGGCCACAGCGCGCCGGCAATCCGCGAGGCGGCCGGCACGCGCGCACCAATCATCGAGAAGACGCGCTTTAGCGCCCTCACCCCCGAAGTCGATGCGTTTCTCGCCTCGCGGCGTGCCGAAGACATTCTGATCGCAGGCGTCGAGGCACACGTGTGCGTGGCGCAGACGGTCCTCGACCTTCTCGCGACCGGTCGCCAACCGTACCTCCTCATCGACGCGATCTCAGCGGGGCAACCGGGCCAAATCGCCCCCGCCCTCCGTCGGCTCGAGCGCGCGGGGGCGATTCCCTCAGGTATTCTCCCCGCCGCATATGAAATGCTCGGTGATGCCGCGCACCCCCAATTCAGGGCAGTCCTTGGGGTTGTGAAGACACTTCGGACGCCTTTGCCGCTACCCTAGGGCGCGTTCTTGACCATTCCCGGGGCGAGTCCGCGTCGACACGCCCCACGTTTTGAACCGACAGGAGATCACGATGGAACTCTACGAAAAGCTCTGTGCGCTCGTCCGTGAGGTCGAGGACGACATGAAGAAGGCCAACGGCGGCAACAAGGCTGCAGGCACCCGCGTCCGCAAGGCCATGCAGGACATCAAGGAGACGGCGCAGGAGATCCGAGCAAAGGTGCTCGAGATGCGCGGCACGGAGGAAGGCGGCGCCTAAGCCGCCCGACGATCCGTGGCCAATCCTCCGCTGATCGATCTCTCCACGATCGACTTCTCCCAAACGGTCTGCGACAGCGCGGGCCTTGATGCCTTTCTGCCCCAAACCGGGCCGATGCGTCAAGTCGACCGCATTGTCTGGGCAAACGAAACCTACAAGCGCTGCGTGGCAGTGAAGGAAGTCCGGCCAGACGAGTTCTGGTGCGAGCACCACATCAAGGGGCGCCCGCTCTACCCGGGCGTCCTCATGATCGAGTCGACCGCGCAGGCCGCGAGTTGGCTGTTCCGCAAGCAGTGGCCCGCGCTCGGGTTCCTCGGTTTCCTGCGCTGCGACGATACCTCCTTCCGCGGGCAGGTCGTCCCCGGCGACACCTTCGTGATTCTCGTCGAGGAGATCGACGCAAGCCCCCGCCGCTTCATCTCGAAGACCCAAGGTCTTGTGCGCGGCAAGCTTGTCTTCGAAGCCAAGATCACCGGTATGGCGATCTGACAGCGCCATCATGCGGTGCGCCCAATGCTCCCACCGCTTGCGTTCCATCCCATCTTGAAGCCGCGCACGTGGGGTTCGAACCGGCTCACCAGGCTGGGAAAGCTGGTGCCCGAGGGCACCCGCATTGGCGAGAGTTGGGAACTGGCCGATCTTCCGGACGCGATTCCCGGCGGGCAGTCCACGGTCGCCGGCGGTCGATTCGAGGGCGTCTCGCTTCGCAACCTTCGCCTCGCGCAACGCGATGAGCTTCTCGGCATCACCACACCCGCGCCCGACGGGGCATTCCCGCTCCTCATCAAGTTCCTCGATGCGGCAGAGAACCTCTCCGTGCAGGTTCACCCCGACGCGAGGTACGCGCAGACCCACGTTGGCGCACATCTGAAGAACGAAGCATGGGTGGTGCTCGACGCAGAGCCAGGCGCTCGGCTCTACCGGGGATTCCGACCGGACGTGACCCGCGCCGACTTCGACGCCGCGCTCGCCGCTGGCACCGTTGTCGAACTCCTCCACGCGATTGAAGTGCAACGCGGCGACTGCGTGTACCTTCCCAGCGGCCTCTGCCACGCGCTCGGCGCGGGCATTGTGGTTGCGGAAATCCAAACGCCCAGCGACACGACCTTTCGGGTCTGGGACTGGAATCGCAGCGACCCAGCGCGACCGCTCCACCTCGACCAAGCACGCGCGTGCCTCCGATTCGGCGGTGCGCAGTCAGACGGGGTACCGCCGCTCACGCGCGCGGTATCGGCTCCCACCACCACAGCAGGCGGCGTGGTCACGAAGCGTCTTCTGCGCACACCGTTCTTCGGCGTCGACTGGATCGAGTGCGCGGCTGACACCGTCATCCCGATCGAGCCCACGGGCGTCGCGGAGATCTGGATGACGATCCAGGGCGCCGCGACGTGGCACGGATTGGGCGGCGACGGCGGCGGCCTCAAGGCACCAACAGGTTCAACCATCCTCCGGCCGGCCGCTGTTGCCCCCGGGGAAGTGCGTGTCGACGCCGGTAGCGCCATTCTGCGCATCATCTGCGCAAGCGCACTCGATCGCGCCGTCGCGCGGGGGTAGGATCGCAAAGCCGCGCGGGTCGTACGTCTGAGAAACACGCGTCGCAACTCGCCCGCAGATTCGTGCGCGCTGGAATGGAGCCCGATCGCGCAGCGTCTGTCGCGCGCCGCGCGCAGACCTCTGGTCGCGGCAGGAGTGTCGAACGCTATGGGTCAGCCGTTCTCCGAGCGTGTTCTCAAGCACTGGATCGAGCGCCTCACACCGGGGCTCATCCAGTTGTCGTTCGGCATCTGTCATGACCGCCACCGCGCGGAGGAGATCGTGCAGGAGGCGTTCGTGCGCCTCTGGAAAACGCCGCCCGACGCAGGCGAGGTCGCGATCTCAAGCTGGATGCGCGCCACAGTGACCAACCTCTCGATCAGCGTCATCCGCCGCAAGAAGCGCGTTCTCACCCTCATCGATGAATCGGGCACCGCGCGCGACGTGCGCGCCGAGCGACCGGGAAGCGAACTCGAGCGGCGTGAAGAAATCTCGCGC
>JBILDS010000076.1:0-12581 GCA_044352505.1 Phycisphaerales bacterium | reverse complement strand
CGGAGTGCACCTTGTCGGAGGTCGATCCCGGTTGGCTTGAAGAGGCTGCCTCCGCCGAGGGCATCGAGCGCTCGGTTGGCATCTGGATAGAGGCCACCGTTCTCGAGATTCTCCGCCTGACGCGCTTCGAGGTTGAGGTAATCGGCCTTGAAGCCCACGGTCATCGCGTTCGCGAGGTTGTTCGCGATGGTGTCGAGCCGGCGCATGCCAGTCACGACTCCGGAAGTGGCGAGGTGGAATCCGTAGTTCATGCGCGTACCCCGTTGGTGATGCCGTTGGAGGCAATCGGCGCACCAGCGGCGGCGGGGGTTGAGGGGGCGTCGCTGGCGGCTGCGCGCGATGAGGTGCAGGACGAGGTGAAGGACCGGGCGCTGGATGGGGAGCAGATCGGGCTTCTGGTCGAATCGACGCACTCAGGGACGAACGGGCGAATCGGTTGGAATACGGCTGGGAAGGCGGGTCCGGCGTCGGGTGCCGGGTGGAAGCGCCAGAGGAAGCCCGGCGTGCGGCCGGTTTGGGGCAGGACGCGCCCTTCAGGCAGTTCTTCGCGGGCGTGGCTGGCCGAGAGTGATGCTCCGACGTGCGGCGGGCGCGCGGAATCAGAGGCCGGTGCGGGGTGCGTCGGGAGTGGGTCGCGAACAGGGGAAGCGGTGTTCGCTGTGTGCGCGGCGCGGGCGGGACGGACGCCGTTTGCGTCCCGCGCGTCGCGCGCGTCGCGCGCGTCGCGCGCAGCCCGGAGGAGCTGGGCGGCTTGCGAATGCTGGACAGGGGCGTAGAGGGAGTGAACGCGCTGGGCGCGATCTTCGGCGGCAGCAAGGCGAGCTGCACGTGCAATGGCTGCGCCGACGAGATCAAGCGTCGGCAGATCTTGCCGATCACCGTGCGAGTGGCCGGCGCGGGGGGAAATCGCGCTGCGGACGAGCATTTCGGCGTTCGACTGAGGGTCGGGCATGCGGCACTCCTTGCCTGTTGCGATGTCGTTTGCTGCGGGCTGCGACCTCCTGTCGCGACCCGCAGCAAGGACAGGCAAGCCGCGTGCCCGAGTTGTCACGAACGTCGGCGATCGCGTTGGTCAGCGCAGGCTGAGATCGCAAACGGGATCGCAAACAGGACAGGCAAGCCAAGCGGGTCTACGGGTTCGAACCCGCGATACAGGACAGGCAAGCCAAGCGGGTCTACGGGTTCGAACCCGCGATACAGGACAGGCAAGCCAAGCGGGTCTACGGGTTCGAAGCCGCGATACAGGACAGGCAAGCCACGCGAATCCGCAGGAGGTGATCGCGACCGCCTCATGCGCACGCGCCCGTCCCAGCGAAACGAAACCACCGCAACCCGACACCGCAACCCGACACCGCAACCCGACATTGCAACCACGGATGCAGGAACGAGACGCACGAGCCGAAACGTCGGGTTGGATCTAAAACAGCAACGCAGGCGCAGACAAGTGGTCTCAGGACTCACAACGGAGCATGTAAGACGACAAGTTCAAACCGGTCTACACGGTTCTGTTTCGCGGATCCCCGACGGTCGATCCCCGTCGCATGCCAGCGAATCACGCCCCAACCGCGCTCGAGCAGAGATCCAATCCCGGCTCCGTCAATCCGCGGAATCGCATCATCGGTTGATCGACGACGCGGCGCTGCCGCAACGCCCCACGCGCCGGGCGCCGCGAGAAAGCCGACCGCAGTCGCGGAGTTCCGCCATCTTCCCCGCGGAACCGAGTCAAGTCGGTGCATGATCGGAACTACCCGGCGGAGGACAATCGAAGGCAACAAGTCGAGACCGAAAAACTCGGTCACATGGTCGCCGATTCCGCTCCCTCCACGGAATAGCGCCGCCACAGTGCCATCTTTCGCGCCGATTCGACGCAATGGCCGATCTTCCGGAGACCGTTGATGGAGAGCAATGCGCTGAACCGCCCTGACACGACAAACGTGCGTGCTTCGCTTGTGGATGATTCAGCGCGCTGGTCGCTCTCAGGCCTTGAGCGGGCGTTTGAGCAAGCCCTCGATGAAGCATTCCGAATCCGCGCAGTCCCCTCCGATCGGCAGCCACCTCAAAGTGGACGTGATCCAACAGTCGCCCCGGAACCAGAGACGGAGCGCCAAGTCGAGCGGTTCCGCTCGTGCGACGGCCCGATCTAAATCGCAGACAGCGGTCGCAAACACAGCTTCGAACGTGATTGAGGCGCATCCGCATCCGCGGCCGCAGCCGCATGCGAAGTCGGGTGCTGCCGTCGCACCAAAGGGCACCGCTGCGATCTCGTCGGGCTTCGCTTCCGCGCTTCGCGCGTTCCTCGCCTACATCCGCATCGAGTGCGGCCTCGCGCCAGCGACCATCGCGGCGTACGGCCGCGACCTCGACGACCTCGTCGCCGACCTCGCGGCCCGCGGCGTCGCGACGCCCGCGGCGACGGAGCCCGCGCATCTCGTCGAGCATGTGCGCTTCCTCTCGCGCGACCGCAGCCTCGACCCGTCAACAATCGTGCGGCACGTGTCGACGGTGCGCGTCTTCTTCCGCTTCCTGCACGCAAGCAACCTGATCCGCTCGAACCCCGCGCGGCTCCTCGAGCGGCCCACGAAGTGGCGCAAACTCCCCGGCGTCATCTCGCCCGTGCAGATGAAGAAGCTGATCGACGCGCCGAGCCCCGACAACAGCGACCTCTGGGAGCGCGACCGAGCGATCCTCGAGCTGATGTACGCGGCGGGCCTGCGCGCGAGTGAGGTCGGCTCGGTGCGGCTCAACCAGTGGTTTCCCACGATCCAGTCGCTCCATGTCATCGGAAAGGGCTCGAAGCAGCGCGTCGTCCCCGTCGGGACTCCAGCCGCGCAGGCGCTCGCGCGGTGGCTCGAGGAAGTGCGCCCCGGGATCGTGCAGGGCAACGAGGTGCGCGCCGACCACCGGCTCTTCGTCTCAAAGCGCGGCCGTCCGCTCGAGCGCGTCGCGGTGTGGATGCTCGTCAAGAAGTACGCGGCGGCGGCCGGGCTCCACGATGTCCACCCGCATGTCCTGCGCCACAGCTTCGCCACAGACCTCCTGCGCGGCGGCTGCGACCTGCGCACCGTGCAGGAGTTCCTCGGCCACGCGAGCGTGGTGACGACGCAGATTTACACGCATGTCGACAAGTCGCGCCTCCGTGAGGTGGCGGCGAAGTTCCACCCGCGCTTCAGCCACTGATTTCGACCCCCGCCGCGTGCAGAGAGGCGGTAGCCTCCCACGCACGCCATGCTCACGACCGAACCGTGCATCCTCGTCATCTTCGGCGCCTCAGGCGACCTCGCCTCGCGCAAGCTCGTTCCCTCGATGTACGAAATGCACGTCGCGGGCCAGCTCCATCAGTCGACGGTGATCCTCGGCGTGTCGCGCACGCAGAAGACCGACGACGCGTGGCGCGACGAGCTGAAGCAGTGGGTGTCGCAGCAGGTGAGGAACTTCGACGCCGCGAAGTACGCGGAGTTCGCGAAGCGGCTCTTCTATTTCGCGGGCGACGCCGTGAAGCGCGAGTGCTATCCGCCGCTCGACGCGCGCCTCTGCGAGCTCGCCGAACAGAAGGGGACGCGCGGCAACCTGCTCTTCTTCCTCTCGGTCGCAGAGAACCTCTACGAGCCGATCGTCGAGCGGATCGACGAGGCCGGGCTCGTCGTCGAGGGCAAGCGCTGGTGCTCGATCGACCCAAGCACCAAGAGCTGGCAGCGCATCATCGTCGAGAAGCCGTTCGGCCGCGACGCCGCGAGCGCCGCGAGCCTAAACCGCGCGCTCGGCCGCGCGTTCGAGGAGGAGTCGATCTACCGCATCGACCACTACCTCGGCAAGGAGCTCGTGCAGTCGATGCTCGTCCTCCGCTTCGCGAACTCGATCTTCGAGCCCGTGTGGAACTGGCAGTACATCGACCATGTGCAGATCACGGCCGCGGAGACCGTCTCGGTCGGGCAGCGCACCGCGTTCTACGACCAGACGGGCGCGATCCGCGACATGATCCAGTCGCATCTCTTCCAGGTGCTTGCGTTCGTGGCGATGGAGCCGCCGAGCCTGTACACGCCTGAGAATGTGCGTGCGGAGAAGATCAAGATCATCGACTCGATCTCCGTGCCGACCGCCGACGAGGTCGCGTCGCACTGCGCGCTCGGGCAGTTCGCGTCGGACGGCAAGGAAGGCGCGTACCACGAGTTCGCGGGCGTCGCCGCGGGCTCGACCACCGAGACCTACGCGGCGATGAAGGTGCACTTCGACAACTGGCGCTGGGCGGGCACGCCGTTCTATATCCGCACGGGCAAGAAGCTCGCGCAGAAGCGCACCGAGGTCGTGGTGCAGTTCAAGCCGCCCGCCGCGAACCTCTTCCGCAAGGTCGCTGGCTTCGGCAACGAGGCTCCAAACCGCCTCGTCATCGAGATCGCGCCGAAGGAGCGCTTCAACCTGCGCTTCGAGGTGAAAGTGCCCGGCTTCGGCCTGCGCGGCGCGAATGTCGACATGCAGCTCGACTACGCGGACCACTTCAAGGCGGATCCCGTCGAGGCGTATGGGCCGCTCATCGTCGACGCGATGCGCGGCGACCAGACGCTCTTCAAGCACCGCGTGGAGGTCGAGGGCGCCTGGAACGCGGTGATGCCGTTCCTCGACGAGCGATCGGCGGCCGCGCGTGCGAACATCCACGCGAACTACGCCTGCGGCTCATGGGGCCCCGCGAGTGCCGACGAGCTTCTCGCCCGCGACGGCCGCGCGTGGCGGAACGAGCCGTGAATCTAGTGGCGGCGCGAGCCGTGAATCTGCTGGCGGCGCGAGCCGTGACGAAAGCCGAGCGGGGGCGTGCGCGAGCTGCGGTGACTTCGCCGTCTGGGTGATCGCGGTGTCGAGGGCGAAGCCCGAGCGACTGATTTCCGCCGTCGACAGCCTTCATGGGTGCCACCACTTCCAGTGGTGCCGCGTGTGGGTTCGAGGGCCTGTCGACTCCGCACTACTGGAAGTAGTGGCACCCATAAGGGCTGTCGCCTCCGGCGCAACCTGCTCCGGCTTCGCCGTCGAGGGCGAAGCCCGAGCGCACCTCGATCGCTGACGACGGCTCGGGTACGCTGCCACGATCCCGCATGACCGACGAAGACACCGGCCCCTACAGGATCCTCGACGAGATGCCGCCGACGCCGCGGCTGCCGGGCTCCGTGTCGCTCTTCGACCACGCCGACGGCGCGATCGACGCGATCGGGCTCGACATCGTCAACCAGGCCAAGGCGTGCGTGCGCAGCTTCGGCGACTTCCACCTCGCGCTCTCGGGCGGGTCGACGCCGATGCCGCTCTACCAGCGCATGATGATCGACCCCGCGTTCCGCGACATGCCGTGGCGGCGCACGCACCTGTGGATCGTCGACGAGCGCTGCGTGCCGTTCGAGGACGAGCGCTCGAACTACAGGCAGATCGCGGAGCTCATCGTCGACCACTCGGGCATTCCGAAGTCGCAGGTGCATCCGATCCACGCCTACGAGCCCGACGCCGACGCGCTCTATGAAGACGAGCTGCGCGAGACTCTCGGCTGGCGCGAGAAGGGGCACGACCGCCTCGACTTCGTCCTGCTCGGAATGGGCGACGACGGTCACACCGCGAGCCTCTTCCCGCACTCAGACGCACTGCGCGTCGATGACCGCTTCGCGTGCTTCAACCGCGGGCCGCAGGTGACGCCGCCCGACCGTGTGACGATGACCTATCCGCTCATCAACAGTGCGCGCTTCATCGGCATCCTCGTCCTAGGCAGGAAGAAGGCACACATGGTGCACCGTATCGCGACAGGCGCAGACCCCGTGCGCGACATCCCGATCAAGGGCGTCCGCCCGATCGGCGGCGAGCAGCGGTGGTACCTCGACAGCGATGCCGCGCGGTGGGGGTAGCGCAGGCGCCTCTGCTCCGTGCGTGCATGTTCCTTAGGGGATTTTCTCACGGAGGCACGGAGGCACAGTCTTTGAACCCCCACGCCCTGCGCGAAGTCAGGAGTCTCTTATCTTCACTTGCTCGCTCTCTCAGTCTCTCTGAGCAAACCAAGCGATTGCCCCTGATCTCCGTGCCTCAGTGCCTCCGTGAGAGACTCCTTGGCGCCAGCAGCACGCTCATCCGCCGTACCTCCGTGAGAGATTCATCGGCGTCAGAAGTACGCTCACCGCCGCAACTTGCGCACATCGGCCGCCGCCGGCTGCAGCGCGTCGCGCAGGAAGCGCGAGCGCGACTCCTCGTCGCCGCAGCTCACGAAGCACGCGGTGCGTGCGCGGGTGATCCCGACATAGAAGAGCCGCCGCTCACTTTCGACAGCGGGAGTTCGGTCCATCGTGGCTTGCCTGTCCTGTTTCGCGAAGCAGCCCGACTCCTCGTCGCCCGGGAGCGGCATCCAGCCCTCGTCGCATTCGGGGATGAACACGTAGTCCCACTCGAGGCCCTTCACGCGGTGGATCGTGGTGACGCGCACGCAGTCCTCGCGTGCGCGGCCTTGCGTGGTGTCGACCTCCGCAAGCCGCGCCTCGAGTTCGCCAAGCGGGCAGCGCGCGGCGCGGGCGAAGTCCTCGAGCACCTCATAGGCGCGCAGGCATTCCTGCACGCTCGCGGCGCTGCGGTGCGCGGAGAGCGCGTCCTCGAACGCGATCTCGCTGCGAAGGACGCGGATCGCCTGCGCCGCGCCCGCCTCTTCGTTTGCGCGGCGGTGCGCCTTGAGCAGCGTGTTGCCGAGCGACTTGAGCTCCTTGCGCGCGCCGCCGTGGAAGCCCGCCATCACATGGAGGTCGTCGTCGAAAGCGAGGTCGCCGAGCGTGAGGCCGTCGCGCTGCGCATCGCCGAGGAGCATGTCCATGCCCTTGCGGGAAAGGCCACGGAACGGGCGGTTCAGGATGCGCGAGGCGTTCTTCGCAAGCTCCTCATCGAGCGGCACGCGCAGCGTGCGCGCGGCGCGCGCGTACGAAAGAAGAAGCGAGAGCGACGGGTCGTCTGCGAACGCCGCGTGTTCGTCCATCGCGAACGGAATCTCCGCCGCAAGCATGCGCCACTCGCACGCGAGGAGCTGCGCCCACGAGCGCCCGAGCACCACGATGTCGCGCGCGGGCGTGCCCGATGCGAGCAGTTCGCCGAGCTTCGCGACGAGCGGGTCGAGCGCGCGCGGCTCGTCGCCCGACTCGGTGACGACGACGAGCCGCGTGTCCTGATCGGGGTCTGCCGCCACGATGCGCTTCGGCACGCGCGAGCCGCTCGCTGCGATCACGCGCTCGGCGGCGGCCGCGAGGTCGGGCCCGAAGCGGAAGCTCGTCGACAGCGTGAAGCTCTCGTGCGGGTGCGCCGTGAAGCGCTTCGCGAACTCGCCGCGGATGAACGCGCTGCGCGCGCCGCGCCACTCGTGGATCGTCTGGTCGTCGTCGCCGACGACCGTCACGCGCGCGCGCGATCCCGCGAGAAGCGACAGCAGGCGGAACTGCGCGTGGTCGCAATCCTGGAACTCGTCGGCCACGATGTGCTCGAGCAGGTTCGCGAGCCCGAGCCGCGCAGGGTCCGCCTCGAGCGCGCGCACGCTGTCGACTATGAGATCGTCGAAGGTGCGGAAGCCTTCCGACATGCGGCGCTTCTCGAAGCGCGCGTAGACGCCCACGAGGAACTCGTCGTTCGCGTGGCCCGCGTCTGCGGGCGAGACAAGCATCGACTTCCACTCGCGGATCGCCTCGAGGGCGCTCTCGGCGTCGCGGCCGTCGTCCTCCTCCGGCCGCTCCGCGCGCTCTGCGAACTCCTCTCGGATCGATTCGCCCACGGCGCGCAGGACTGCGCCGCCTTCCGTGACGAGCTGCATGCGCGGCACCGCGCCCGTCTTCTCGAGGTGGCGCACGATGCCGAAGGCGAGCGCGTGCCAGGTCTGGACGCGCAGCGCGCGCGTGTCGACGCCGGTCGCAGCGAGGCGCGACTCGAAGGAGAGCTGCGCCGCCTTGTTGAACATGACCGCGCGCATCTCGCGCGGCTGCACGCCGCGGATCGCGAGCTCCGCGAGGCGATGCACCATCGTCGTCGTCTTGCCGCTGCCCGCGACCGCGAGCACCGTGAGGTGGGCGTCGTCGCGCGCCTCGACGACCGCGCGCTGTTCGTCGGTGAGATGGATACGCGCCGCGCTCATGTCTCGCTCTCGCCCGCATCTTTTCTCATGTCTTCTCTCATGTCTTCTCTCATGTCTTCTCCCGCGTTTCCGCCTGTATCGTCGAGCTCAGCGCGGCGCCGCGCACGCAGGAAGTCCTCGAGGATCGCGCACGCCGCGAGCGCGTCGCGCAGCGCCTTCTTCTCGCCGTGCGTGCGGCCCGTGCGGTTCAGGCGCTGCTCCGCGTCGAAACTCGAGAGACGCTCGTCGTGGAAATCGAGAGAGAATCGCGCGTGCGGGCCTCGGTCCGCGCGGAATGCGCGCTCGAGCTCGGCCGCGAACTCGCGCACGAGCTTCGCGCGTGGGCCCTCTGTGCCGTCCATGTTGAACGGAAGCCCGACCACGATCCGGTCGGGGCCGTACTCGTCGATCGCGCGCAGCGACGCCTTCACCTGCAGCGCGCGCGTGGGCGCCTCGACCACCGAGAGCGGCTGCACGAGGCCGACGACATCGTCGCCCGCCGCGAAGCCGGTCCGCTTGTCGCCGAGGTCGATCGCGAGATACCGCATCGTCAGCGCCACGCCTCTGGCGCGCGCTCGGCGAGGTCCTTCACGCGCTCCGCCTCCGCGCGCGGCACCACGAGCGTCGCGTCCTTCGTGTGCACGATCACGAGGTCCTCGCAGCGCACGGTCGCGACAAGGTGGCCGGGATCATCGGAGATCACGCACACATTGCGCGAGCCGTCGTCGAGCCAGTGCGCGTTCACGCGGTTGCCGCGCTCGTCGGGCTCGATCGACTCGGTGAAGCTCGTCCAACTGCCGATGTCGAGCCAGTTCGCGCCGAGCGCGAGCACGCAGACCTCGAACGCGCCGTCGCCGCTCGCGGCGGCGGGCTCCATCACGGCGCGGTCGAACGACTCCTTCGGAAGCGCGGCGTAGACGCGGCGCAGGGTCTCCGCGCGCGCTGGTGAATCCCACGCGGACGCGATCTCCGCGAGGCCGGCCGCCGTGGCGGGCGCGAAGCGCGCGATTGCCGCGCGAATCGTGTCGGCGCGGAAGACGAACATCCCCGAGTTCCACACGAAGTTGCCGAGGCGCAGGTACTCCTCTGCGCGCATGCGGTCGGGCTTCTCCACAAACCGAGTGGCGCGGAATGCGTGCTCGACTCCGTCGATCGCGCCGCCGCGCTCGATGTAGCCGTAGCCCGTGGCGGCATGGGTCGGCGCGACGCCGAAGGTGGCGATCCGCCGCGGCGAGGCTTCGACCGCTACGAATGCCGCGCGGAGCCGCTCGCGGAAGAGCTCGACCGGCTCGATGAGATGATCCGCCGTGAGGATCGCAAGCGTCGCGCGCGGATCGCGCTCCGCGAGCACGAATGCGAGGAGGCCGACCGCGTTCAGCGTGTCGCGCCCCATCGGTTCAAGCACTGTGTTTTCCGCGCGCAGTTCGGGTAACTCTCCACGCATTGCCGCTGCGAAAGCATCGGTCGTACACAGGAGGCGCCGCTCCGGCTCAATCACATGCTGAACCCGATTCCAAGCGTGGAGAAGTAGGGACGCACCGCCCGCGACGGGTAACAGTTGCTTTGGTCTCGCACGACGCGAAAGTGGCCAGAGTCGCGTGCCAGCGCCTCCTGCGATGATGCCTGCGTATCGGTGTTCGATCACGTTCATACCGCGGTTGCCTTCCCGATTGAGGAGCACTTCATCCGACGCCGCGCGTCCGGAGCGCGCGTGTCACGATCTCATCGGCACCGAGCGATTCGCCACCCGAGGTACTGATCACGCGCTCGATTTTCGTTCGGGCGGTTGCACGCGGCTCACCAAGTGCCACAAGAACTTCTTCGGCGTCGGCGGCTGGGCCAACGGGAAGCGGCACCGCGCTTACTGTTGTCTGCATGGCCTGTGCCGCGCGTTTCACAGCGCTCGCATCCGCGAGGAATTGGTCAAGCTTTCCTTTCAGTTCGACGATTGTGCTCTCGGCGGTGCGTTTACCAATCTCCGGCAACGTCGCGAGGAACTTCGCGTCACCCGCTGCAATCGCTTCCGCCATACGCGAGTGCGATACCTGCATGGCTCTCAGCGCTTTGCGATTGCCGATGCCCTTGACGGTCGTGAGGAGTTCGAAGAACGCTCGCTGCTCTCGCGACCGGAAGCCGATGAGCCTTGGAACAAAATGTGAACCTTGCCCCTGCGACTCAAGGTAGTGCAGAATGAAAAACGATACTGCGTGGCCTTGCCGCGTGAGAAGTTCGCCGGTGTCGCAGGCGGGAACGAGCACCTCGTAGATGAGACCACCTGCGACGCGCACCTCTGCGATGCCATCGACTACATCTTCTAGTGTTCCTTCAATGCGCCCGATCATGTGCGTTGCATCGTACGTCTCAACCCAGCTCGTTGTTTTGAGCGGCAGCCGAGAGATAGGCGGCAATGTTTCGATCGACGGTTCCGCGATCTGGCGGCGGCAACTCTGCGTTTGTGACGGGCCAGCCGGTTCGCTCTCGCAGCAACTCGAAGATCTGCTCTGCGGCGTCTCTCGAGTGCCCGTTGGGGCCCGGTTGAATGAGAGCGAGAAAACGGAGCTTCGGGTGGGTGGGGCGCCAGAGCGCGTCGTAAGCCCGCTCTGTCGGTCGGCCGGGATCGATCGCCGCGACCAGCACTGGGGCTCTGGTGCGAGAAAGAATAAGGCGGAGTCCCCCGGAGAAGGGCCGGAGATGTCGAGGGGGGCGCTCAATCGCACCTTCGGGGAAGATCCCGAGCGCACCGCCGCTGGAAACGTGTGCGATGGCGGTCTTCAGGGCAGCCACGTCCCGGTTGTCAAAGGTCACGGGAATCACGCGCATACGCCGCCACATCCAGCCGAGTATGGGATCCATCATCTCTGCGCTCATCATCCAGCGGACCGGAATGCGCGTTTGGGACTGTATTGCAATCGGATCAATACCTGCAGCGTGGTTTGCGACCACGATGAGGCCGTCCGGACCGAGTCGTGTGGGTACGAGTTCTACGCCCTCGACCGTGAGACGCTGAAAAAATCGCGTGTACAGGATGGTGATGACACGGATCCATCCCAGCGTGGCGTCGTCTTGGAACAGCGAGTGGCCGATCCTTCGAAGCAGGATGTACGCGCCGGTGGGCACTCCGAGAAGCGCGAAGAGCAGGCCGAATGCAGCGAGCGCAGGGTCTAGGTCGAGGGGCGAGAATTGGGGCATCGGGCGATGATGCGACGGTAACCAGAATCTGACTCCGTGCAAGGCGAACGGAACCGGCGGAACGGGATCGCGATCGGGATCAGGGAGCGGGATCAGGGTCAGGGTCAGGGAGGGATACGGAACCGGGACCACGGAACCGGGACAGGCAAGCCAGCCAGGGAACCGGGACCAGCGAGCCGGGACCACGGAACCGGGACAGGCAAGCCAGCCAGGGAACCGGGACCAGCGAACCGGGACAGGCAGAGCGAACCGGGACAGGCAAGCCAGCAGAGCGAACCGGAACCAGGACAGGCAAGGCAGCTAGGGAACCGGGACAGAGAGAACCGGGGCAGGCAAGCCGCAGCAGCCGGGACCGGGACAGACAAGCCAGCCAGGGAACCAGTACCAGCAAACCGGAACGAACCGGGACAGGCAAGCCAGCAGAGCGAACCGGGACAACGAACCGGGACAGGCAAGTCACAGCAGCGAACCGAGACAGGCAAGCCGCAGAGGGCGACGAGATCAGCGGAGCCGGCGGGAGATGCGGAGGCGAACCGGAACCGGCGGCGAAGCGGGACAGGCAAGCCGAAGAGGGCGACGAGATCAGCGGAGCCAGCGGGACATCCGGAAAGAACCATCCGGAAAGGGCAGGCAAGCCAGACCAGGCGACAGCGCGGAAGGCGAACGGGATCGTTGGAACGGAACCGTTGGATTGGGACAGGCAAGCCGAGGGTGGACGAGACAGGGTGGACGAGACAGGCAAGTTAGATGCCGTCGACCAACAAACTCAGTATGCGAGCGCAGGCAGAGTCAACCGCAGCAGAAAGGTATGGAGTCAGGAGAACTTGACTTCACCTCCTACACGATTCGCATTCTCCGCGATCCGGCCGAAGCCGTCGCAGAAGTGAGAGTGGTGCGTGAACTTCCCGCATCCTGTACACTTCCCACAATTTTGCCCCCGGATCAGGCTGAGCTGTTTGGATAATGGCTCACGCTTCTCCCGCTGACCGACGCCCACGAGAAGGTCTCACGACCGACGACGCACATGCCTCGCCGCGAAGACATCCACACGATCCTCATCATCGGTTCAGGCCCCATCGTCATCGGTCAGGGCTGCGAGTTCGACTACTCGGGCACGCAGGCGTGCAAGAGCCTCCGCGAGGAGGGCTACCGCGTGGTGCTCGTCAACTCGAACCCCGCGACGATCATGACCGATCCCGCGTTCAGCGACCGCACCTACATCGAGCCGATCACGCCCGAGGCGGTCGAGAAGATCATCGTCCGCGAGAAGGAGCTCGGCACGCCGATCGACGCG
>JBILDS010000277.1:0-3665 GCA_044352505.1 Phycisphaerales bacterium | reverse complement strand
TCGCAGTCTTCCGTGCGATGGTCGTCGGGACCAGTCCGTCGCGTTGAGGCGAACGCCGCCGCTGGTCCGCTTCGCGACGAACTCGAGATCGTCGATGCAGGAAGCGAAGATGTTGGTCCGCTCGGCGCGAGTCTTCGCAAGACCGCCACCGATCCGCGGATGCCGACCGGTTTTCAGCGTGTCTATCGCGTGCCGGGTGAGGACGACAAGTTCATGCGCGGGAACGGCGCGCTGTTTGCGGTGTTTCCGGCGAGTGTCTATCAACGGACTCCTCGTGGATTTCTACCGACCACGCCTGCGGGCACCGTCTATCGGATTGGGATGCCAGGCGAACTTCACGTCGCGCCGAGGGCCGCATCACCACGGTTGCTCGCGCCCGAGCAGATCGACGGAAGGATCGCGCTTCAAGTGACGCCGACGGCTGCGTCGGGTGTTGAGCGAATCGACGTACGCATCGACGGTCGCGCACCCACACTCGCGAGTGCGCCGCTCGGACGTCGAACGGCGGAGTCGGGCACGAATCCACGTCCTGTGACTGGGGCGTTGACGGAGCAGCATGCACAACCGGGCGAAAATCCCGCGATGCACGCGAGTCCGTCCGATCCGTATGCGCACCTTCAGTTTGGAACCCCGCGAATCACACGGGATTGACGTTGCGTCTTCCGCGCGTGTCGGATCATTCGCGCCAGCCGCGCTCGCGCTTCTTCTCGCCCTCGCGCTTCTTTGCTTCGAGCCGGCGTTCTTTTGAGCCGCGCGTGGGTTTTGTCTTCTTTCGAACCTTCGGCTTCTTCGCGGCCATGGCCACGAGTGTCTTGAAACGAACCAAGCACGCTTCGCGATTGTCGGCCTGGGAGCGCGACGTTTGATCGCTGATCAGGAGTGCCTCGTCGGCTCCGTCACCGACCACGTGTGAGCCGCCAATCTCGCGAAGCCGGGCGAATCCTGCGTCATCAAGGCCGATGAGGTCGCGAAAGAAAACGCGCAATTGCGCCTTCGTGCTCGTCTTGTTGACATGCTGCCCACCGGGACCTCCTCCGCGCACAAAGGTGAAGTCGAGCGCACCAGTGGCCACCGCGCAGCCGCCGCCAATGCGGACAAATCCGCCGCGCGGGTCATGCCCTGGGTGACTGGTTCGGCTCTGTTCCATCGCAAGGAGTCGCGCGAATCCAACAATCGAGCAATCCAACAATCGAGCAATCTACGTTGGTGGCTCAACTCAGAACACAAATCGGATGCCGGCGCGCATGCCTTGCAGGCTGCCGTCGAGCGTCATGTCCTCGCCCTCGTAGGTGCCGCCGAGATATCGATAGCCGAAGTAGACCGCGCCTTCGTTGCAGAACCAAGCTGAGAGATCTGCCTCGACGCGCGCACCAAACCCAAGTTCGCCGCCACCGAGTGGAGCGATCACGCCACCCGCGGCCAATGCGCCGAGTTCAACGCGCCGGACGAGTGGAATGCGACTGCGCGTATCGAAGGCGAGCCGGAATCCGACTCCAGCTGCGGCTACGAAGAATGTTTCGTTGGCATCGGTGACGAGTCCGCTGGTGAGATCGGCAAGGGAGCGGTCAATTCCCTGCAAATCGACGGAGGCGAGCGCGAACACCGAAAGATCCGTGTTGTTTGCGGGCGCAGTCCAATCCGCGCGCGGGTCGCTCCACGGGGTTGTTTGCGCGGCAAGCGGGCGATAGACGTCGTACGCGACCTGCGCTCCCGCCGACCACCACGAGAACGACGTGTCGATGGCGTCACCGGCTCCGACGGAAAGGCCGCCGAGTGAGAACGATTCGCTCGCGTTGCCGCCGCCCTCCGTCGAGAAACTGAATCCGCGAATGGCGATGGAAAGTCGGTCGCGTGTCAGCGTGAGTGCACCAGCGAACGTCGGCTCGCTGTCGTGCAGATCAGGTGTGCGCACGTCAACCTCTGCCGGTCCATCGGTGAAGTTTCCTTCGAGCCGCGGAAACCACGCTTCGAGCGTGAGAGACAACTTGAAGACAGTTGGATCGTCAATTGCGGGAGATTCGATCGCGGGAGATTGAACCGTCGTAGGTTGAACCGCGGTCGATTCCGTCGCATCGATCTCCGCGTTGACAGTCGCTGCGGTATTGGCGGATGCGGCCGCCGCGCACGGGGTCGCGCTGAACGAGGCGGCGGCAAGAAGAACGACAGGGTTGAAGACGTTGCCCATTCGCACAGCGTATCACCGCGTGCGCATCTCGATCACAGCCACCTCTGGTGGACAGTTCACGCGCAGCGGGAACCAAGCCCCAACGCCGTTGGTGACGTAGAGATGACTTTCGCCGCGCTGGTAGTGACCTGCATTCAGCCGTTGCGTGAAGACTAGGTTGTGACGCCGATTGGCGCGTCGCGCCACTTGTCCGCCGTGGGTATGACCTGAAAGGGTGAGTGGAATCTCCCGATCCACGGCGCCCACAAACGCCTTCGGATTGTGGGCGAGAAGCAGATCGGCGCGCGCCATGCCGCAGCGTCGCAGTCGCGCGATGCACCCCGGGATGGACTTCGACCAGTCGATTCCTGCAACAAGCAGTCCGTTGCGGCCGCCCGCACGCGTCGATTCATCGACAAGCGCCGTAAGACCCGCATCGCGTGCGCCGCGCACGATTGCGCGTGGCTGATCGAGATGGTCGTGGTTTCCAAGCACAATGAAGACGCCAAGCGTGGCCTTCAGAAGCGAGAGATGCTCGAAAAGCAGCGGCGCTTCGTCGCCAGAGAGATCGACGAGGTCGCCCGTGATGGCGATGAGATCGGGCTTGACCGCGCGCACCGCATCGACCGCTTGTGCAAGACGCTCAGGTCCGAGGAGATGGCCAAAATGGATGTCGGAGATATGCGCGATGCGCACACCGTCGAAGGCGCGCGGCCAATGGGCACTCGAGAGCGCGTATTCATTGAGCTCAATCGGTTGCGCCACATGGCGCGCTCGCAAGCGCCCGCCAAGAAGTGCGTCTGGCAATTTCGTCACGATTGCGTTGCGGACGTTTGCGGTGTGGTAACTCAGCGAACGCCGACGTTTCGGAGCGGACGCGGCGCGCGCAGCATTTGCAGCGTTGAAGGGCTTCGTTGGCTCATCTGTCATGCGAATGAAGCCTCTCGAAGGATGAGTTCGGCCAAACTCTCTACATGCGCAGACGTGGTGGCGAGCGCGCCGATCGACACGCGCAGCACGAGACGATCATGGAATCGGCAGTGCGACACGAAGAATCGTCCATCGCGATTTGCGGTGTCGATGAGTCGTTGTGTGGCGGCGTCGCCCGCGCGATGTGCAATTGCCACAAGGTTGAGCGGCGGCTCGACCACGAGTTCAAGTTTCGGATGCGCCCGCACGCGATCGGCAAACGAACGCGCCATGGAGACATGCGAGTGGATGAGCGCGCGGAGTCCCTCGAGCCCGAACGATCGCAGCACGAACCAGAGCTTGAGCGCTCGGAAACGGCGTCCGAGTGGAACTTGCCAATCGCGATAGTCGATGACCTTTCCAGAGTCCGTCGCCGCGTTGCGGAGGTATTCGGGTAGCACGCTCAGCGCACGCACGAGCGCAGCGCGATCCGCAACCCAAAGCACATCGCAATCGAAATTGACCGGCATCCACTTGTGCGGATTGAAGCACCAACTGTCAGCATGCTCCGCGCCCGCGTTCACAAACCGGA
>JBILDS010000276.1:0-3667 GCA_044352505.1 Phycisphaerales bacterium | reverse complement strand
CCTTCGACATTTCTCATCGAGCCCCCCCCCCACAAACTGAGACATCGCCCGCGCCTGCGCGGACTCCCCGAATCGCCGACGTCCCATCGCGGCGAGCAACGCAAGGAGCCCGTATGTCCGCTCTCGCCGAGTCATCAATCGTCCCCTCATTGCCGCACGCGATCGCCCCGCGACCCAACCTCGCCCCGCGACCTGACCTCGCCCAACTCGCTTCCTGGCCCAACCAGCTCGACCTCCGCGCGCTCCAAGCAGAGTTTGGCTCGAACATCTGGATCGTCTCGGCGCCCCAACTGGCGGCAAACCTCGCGGCGTGGGCGCGCGTCGCGGGGGGTACAGCGCGCATCGCCTACCCCGTGAAGGCGAACCCGTCGCCCGCCGTCCTCGAGATCCTGGCGTCGCTCGGGGCGAGCGCCGAATGCGCGGCCCCCGCCGAGCTCGCGCTCGCCCGCCGCGCCGGCTTCGCGCCCGCGCAGCTCGTCTACAACTCGCCCGTCGCAGAACTCCGCACCGCGATGGCCGTGCTTGCGCAGGGCGGCACCGTCGTCGCCGATTCGCGCCGCTTCCTCGAGTCGCTCGACGCGCTCGCAGGTGAAACCGACCCGCTTGGCATTCGCCACGCCGAGCGCTGGCGCACGGCGGGCGCGCGCATCCTCCTGCGCGTGAACCCCGATCTCGACATCCGCTACCGCAAGGACGAGTCGTGGAGCGAACTCACCTCGCACGCGAAGAAGACGGGGAAGTTCGGCGTCGCGAGCGACGAGGTCGTCGAGGCGGCGGCCGCGCTCCGCCACATCGCGCTCGATGGACTCCACGCGCATGTCGGCACGCAGATGGACCACACCCAGCCGTTCGTCGACCTCGCGCTACACCTCGCTGCGCTCGCCGACGCGATCCACGCGCGCACTGGGCGCCTCCCGCGCATCCTCGACCTCGGCGGCGGCCTCGGCATCCCCTTCACGCCCGCAGATCGCTTCCCGTCGATCGACGCGCTCGAGGCGACGCTCGCGCCCGAGCTCGACGCACGCTTCGAGCACTGGTTCGAGCCTGGTCACGCGCTCGTTGGAAACGCTGTCGCGCTCCTCGGCTCGATCGCCCGCGTGAAGAGCGTCCGCGGCAAGCGCTGGGCGATCGCGGATGTCGGCACGGACCAGCTTGCGAAGATCACGCTCCTCGACTGGCGCCACCAGGTGCGCGGGCCCGACGGCAGGCCCCTGCCGATGATGGGCGGCGACTCGCTCGGCGGCCCGCTCTGCTTCTCAGGCGACACGCTCCTGCCCACGACCGACGCGAGCGGACTCTCGGAAGGCGACCCGATCCTCGTCGAACACACGGGCGCCTACTGCGCGTCGCTTGCGAACACCTTCAACGGCCGCCGCGCGGGCGGAACGATCGTTCTCCGCGCAGACGGCGCAGTCGTGCGCACGGCGACCGCTGCCTCGACGCTCGATGAACCTCTCGCGTCGACGCACGCGTGGGGCGCAGCGACCTCGCGCGAGCCCTCCGACCCCGCCGCCGCCGCAGTCGACGGCGCGCTCGTCGCGCGGCTCTCGAGCCGCGTGCTGCGCGAGGACCTCTGCCACGAGCGCTTCCGCCATGTCGGCGCGGTGCAGGTCGCGCCGCGCGCGTGGGAGTTCGAGTTCGATGTGTCGTCACCCGTCGGCTTCGTCTCGATGCCGCTTGCAATCCGACTCGCGGGCGACGCCGCGATCATCGCTGCGCTCCTCGACGCGGGCGAGGACACGAAGGCCTATCCCGTCTGGGGAACCGAACTCGCGCTCGCGATGCCGAAGCAAGTGCCGACGAACGCGCCCGTCATCGTGCGCATTGAACTCTCCGCAGCCGCACGCGAAGGTTGCGGCGCCGAGGCGCACCGCCAATCCGTGCGCTTCAACCTGAACGGAGGAGCCGCGACGGGCACCTTCGCGCTCGCCTACGACCGCGCTGCGAAGGCGTGAACGCGCGCGTCCGCGCCTCGAGCGCCTCGCCTCGATCGCAGCGCCTCACTCCGCCTTCGGCGCAAGCGCTGCGGCCACCGCCTCCGCGCCGCCGACGACGGGGAGCTCGAGCGAGGTCCCCGCGAGGTCGACGGTGAGCGTCGTGCCCGCCTCGGGCCACAGCGTGAAGTCGCGGTCGCTGCTGAAGATCATGAGCGCCAGCTGTTCGCCCGCTGGAACGATCTGGTCGTCGGGCTCGAGCTCGAAGACGAGGTCGTAGAACCGGCCAGGCTCGAGCGGCTCCTCGCGCTCGATCGAGGCGTGGTTGCGCGGGTCGGCCCAGCCGCGCGTGAGGAGGTCGCCGTTGATGTCGCGCCCGCCCTTCCACGGAAGCGAGACGAGCCACACGGAGAGGTTCGCCGCGGGCCTGTCGCTCGCGACGCGGATCGTGAGCTTGGGCGTGCCCGAGACATGGAGCGGCGCCGTGAACGCGGGCAACGCGTAGAGCAGGCGATGCTGCGATTCCCCCAGCTTCGCGAGCGCGGAGCCAGACTTCTCGACATCGTCGACGAGCGTCTCGCGCACGGGTTCGGTCGACGCGGGCGTCGCGCCCGCGACAGCGACCTCCAGCGCGCCGACGGAGTTCCCGCCCGCGCGCGGACGGAGCACGACGGGCCTCGCGTCGGGGTTCGGCCAGTCTGCGTATGCCGTCGGCGCAGCGCGCCGCGCGCCCTCGCGCACGACGGAAGCGCGCGGCCCGTCCGCAGCGCCGTTCTCGACGCCGTACAGCCAGTGCGAGAACCAGCGGTTCATCTCCTCGAACGGCGGGTCGCCGCCGTGCCCGCCCTGATGGAGATAGAGCTTCGCGGGCACGCCGCGCTTCTTGAGCTCGAGATAGACATGCGTGCTGTGCGACGGCATCACATTCCAGTCGTTGAGCCCGTGCGCGAGAAGCGTCGGCGCCTTGACAGCGTCAAGCTGCAGCCAGTAGTCGCGCGCCGCCCAGAAGTCGTTCCAATCGCCCGTGCGGCGGTCGATCCCCGCGAGCATCTCGCCGCGGAGGATCTTCTCGTCGCTCCACGCGCGGCGCTCGGGGTCTCCGCTCTGGATGAAGTGGTAGAGGACATCGATGTCCTCGCCCATGTAGCCGCCAGGGTGCCGCACGAGCCCGTTCGAGCGGTAGTAGCGGTAGTACGAGGTGTTGGGCGCGACTGGAATGATCGCGGCGAGGCCGTCGACCCCCGTCGTGGCCGCAGCGAGGCAGAGCGTCCCGTTGTAGGAGGTGCCCACCATGCCGACCTTGCCCGTCGACCAGTGCGCCTTCACCTCCTCGTCGCCGTCGAGGGTGGTGAAGCCGCGCGCGCGGCCGTTCAGCCAGTCGATGACGGCCTTCGGCGCGAGCGACTCGTTGGCGCCACCGCAGGTCGGCACACCTTGCGAGAGCCCTGTCCCGGGCGATTCCGAGTGGACGACCGCGAACCCGCGCGGCACCCATTCCGCGACGAGGCTGTCGCTGATCCGCTTGCGGCGCGGGTTGAAGGCGATCGGCTGCGGGCTCGTGCGTGGCGCGGGCTCCGCGTCGAGCTCCTGGCGCTGGTTCCAGAAGTACTCGCGTGAATCGGCTGCGATGCCCGCGAAGTACGGGCTCGTCTCGTAGATGACGGCGAGCTTGAGGCCCTCCTCCGTCTGCGACGGCCGCGTGACGCCGACATGCATTCGGTCGCGACGCCCGT
>JBILDS010000275.1:0-3673 GCA_044352505.1 Phycisphaerales bacterium | reverse complement strand
CGACCTCGCCGTTGCCGTCGATGTCCTGCACGCACTGCGTGCACGGACCCCACGCCGAAAGCACCGACGTGACGTCGCGCGCACCGACAACGCCGTCGCGATCGATGTCGGGTCCTGCGACAACGCCGCCGTGCGAGAATGCGCTCGGAGGAACGTCAAGCTCGTGGCTTCCAGAACGCGCCCATCGCACCGCAAGCCGCGCAGCGTCCGTATCCTCGAAGTACTCGACGCGCACCCGGTGTCGCCCTGCCTCGAGGCCGATGAAGCCCTCCTTTCGCGTGGGGCCGTGCACGCCGTCGTGGTCGACCACGAGCACGCCGTCGATCCAGAGCCGCGACCCCGCATCAGAGACGAGTGCGAACCGCCACACGTCGCGCGCGGGCATCTGGATCCAGCCGTCGTAGCGAAGCGCCACGCGATCGAAGCGCGTCGTTGGAGGTACGACCGACGTCGGGAAGGCACTGAAAGTCGGCGTGTCCACCGTGTCCGCCAGGAACGGGGTCATCGCATCGAGGTTGGGCAGCGCCGTGATGATGCCGGTGTCGTACGCGGCGACCTCGATCCTCGGGGCCGCTCCGACCACCGTCGTCGCAGGGAGCGGCCGGATCCACTCGATGTGCAGCCTCGCCTGCGCCGTCGCGCCGTCCGCGTCCACGATTGTGTAGCCGACGCTGTCGGAACCGAGCACTCCGGGAAGCGGCGTCACGCGCAGCGCGGCACGACCATCCGCCGCGACAAAGCTCGCGACCTCGCAGCCGAGCGCGGTCTGCGTCTCGAACTGCCCGAGCGAGATCTCGCCGCAACCGCCCCCTCGGTCGTTCATCAGGACGAAGTGCTCAAGCGGCCGATCCCAGATCCCGCGCGCCAGATCGTCGCGCGCGATCGGCGCGCCGCCGCCGGTGTAGTCACACGGAAGCGACGCATACGTTGACTTGATGTAGCTGACGGAGATCGGGTGGTAGCGCAATGCGATGTTCGCCGCGCCGCCAGGACAAAGGCCGCAGTAGCTCATCACGCTGCCGGTCGCGCCTGCGGGACAGCTCCAATTGCCGCAGAACTCGAATGAGGGATTCGAGTCGAAAGTGTGTGGCGCTCCGAGCGTATGGCCGATCTCGTGGGCGACCAGATAGACATCGAGGTTCCCCGGGTCGAAGTCGGCAAGTGGATACGGAAAGGACCCCGACAATCCACGCGACGAACCATACGCGAGGTCTCCGCAGAGAGCCCCGAGGTACGCCTCGCCCGAAAAATCCCCGCCGCCACTCAGGCTGTGCACGAAGTCTCGCGGCACATGCCGCATGTTCACCCACCAGTCGTTGATGAGGCCATAGATCCAGATCTGTGGAACCACCGGCGCCTTCGGATCCCTGAGTCGGATGTACCGAAGCGTCAGCTTGGTGTTCGCGTCGCGCTCGGCGATCTCGCTCACCGCCGAGATGAGCGCCATGGCGTACGCGGCAGCCGCCGCGGTGTCGCCGTCGAAGAGATCGCTCGTGAACGCGGTATCGGTGTCGACCGCCACGCTGAGCTCGCGACAGATGCCGAGATCCGCGACGCCGCCATCGGCCTGCGGAACGATCCCCGCCGCATCATCAAGCGCGACCGATTCACAGAACGCGCCCAGAGGCTCGACCGGACCCTTCGAGGGAACCAGCGCGGGCTCAAACACCACCGTGGGAAGCAATGCTCGGTTCGGCGTGCCGCGCGGCGGCGAGGAGATGAGCCGAAGCCCGTCCGTCAGCCGGATGAACCCGTACACGAAGCTGTCATCCGCCTCGGGCCCCCGGGCGGCGTCGGGATCGTTCCACACGGCGATCCACGCCGCGCTTCCCGGAACGCCGTCGAGCGATCCTCCGTAGCAGCGGAGCGCGGGCGCCGCGACTTGCCGCGCACCGTCCACGCCCACGATCTCAAGACGCAGGTCGGGCGCCGCGATCGGCTTCTCCTCAAGCACGAGATCGACGACCAGTTCACCCGCAGCGCCCATCGGCACCGAAACGCCGGGAACCCGCAGCACGCCACCCGACGCTCGCCGCGCCAGTGCAGCCGCATCATCGCGCAGCACCGACAGCGCTTCAGGGCGGAGAGCGTGCACGCCCGCGCGCTTCTCCGGCGGATCAACTGCGGCCAGCATCATCACGCAAACTGTCGGAAGGATGAGCTCAGGCATGGATGACCTCGTCCCGAATGTACGCGAGGTTTCGGCACAGATTCCGAAATCCGCTCAGGTTTCGCGAAAGCCCGCCCCTGCCCCTACATTCCCCGCATGTCCTCCCCCGCCCCGAACCCCAACGGCAACGTCGAATCGCTCCTGAAGGAAGACCGCGTGTTCGCGCCGAGCGCGGCGCATGCGGCCGCGCTTGGCGGCGCGTTCTGTGCGTCGATGGACGAGTACCGGGCGCGCCACGCGCGGTCGATCGCCGACCCCGAGGGGTTCTGGGGCGAGGTCGCGGGCGACTTCGAGTGGTTCACGCCGTGGACACGCGTCCTCGAGTGGAACTGCCCCGACGCGAAGTGGTTCGTGGGCGCGACGACCAACATCTGTCACAACGCGCTTGACCGCCATGTGCTCGACGGGCACGGGCATGAGATCGGGATCATCTGGGAGGGCGAACCGAAGCTTGCGAACGGCACGCCCGAGGTCAAGCACCTTTCGTACGGCGAGCTGCTCGAGGAAGTCTCGCGCTGCGCGAACGCGCTGAAGTCGCTTGGCGTGAAGAAGGGCGAGGTCGTCACGCTCTATATGGGCATGGTGCCAGAGCTTGCGATCGCGATGCTCGCGTGCGCACGCATCGGCGCGGCGCACAGCGTGATCTTCGGCGGTTTCCCCGCGCCTTCGATCGTCGACCGCATGCTCGACGCCTCGTCGCGCGTGATCATCACCTGCGACGGCGCGTGGCGGCGCGGGCAGGTCGTGCCGCTCAAGAAGAATGTCGACGAGGCGATCGCGCTGCTCGCCGCGCAGAACCACACGGTCGAGCACTGCGTCGTGCTGCATCGGACGAAGAACCCGATCGACTGGACGAAGGGCCGCGACCACGCGTGGCACGAGCTCGTCGGCGCGCAGAGCGCCGAGTGCGAGTGCGAGCACATGGATTCGGAGGACCCGCTCTTCCTGCTCTACACCTCGGGCTCGACGGGGAAACCAAAGGGAATCCGCCACACGACCGGCGGCTACATGGTCTACTCGGCGTACACCGCGCAGCAGACTTTCAACTTGCGCGCGGGTGCCGGCCATGTCTACTGGTGCACCGCCGACATCGGCTGGGTGACGGGCCACTCGTACATCGTCTACGGCATCATGCCGAACCGCGTGCCGACCGTGATGTACGAAGGCGCGCCGAACTGGCCCGCGGACGACCGCTTCTGGGAGATGGTCGCACGCCACCGCGTGACGCACTTCTACACGGCACCGACCGCGATCCGCGCGTTCATGAAGTGGGGCGACGAACACCCCGCGAAGCACGATCTCTCGAGCCTGAAGGTGCTCGGCACGGTTGGCGAACCGATCAATCCCGAGGCGTGGATCTGGTACCACGAGAAGATCGGCCACGCGCAGTGCCCGATCGTCGACACGTTCTGGCAGACCGAGACGGGCGGGCATGTGATCACGCCGCTTGCGTGCGCGACGCCGACGGTGCCCGGGTCGTGCACGCTGCCGTTCTTCGGGATC
>JBILDS010000274.1:0-3675 GCA_044352505.1 Phycisphaerales bacterium | reverse complement strand
GATGCGCGGGCTGGCATCGACGTCGGTTCGGGCGGCGGCCTTCCGGGAATTCCGCTTGCGATTGCGCGCCCCGACATTGCGTGGACGCTCGTTGAGTCGACGGGGAAGAAGGCGCGATTCCTTGAGGCGGTTGCTCGGAAGCTCGGGCTGACCAATGTCGCCGTCTTGCAAGAGCGGGCCGAAGTTGCGGCGCGCGGGGCATCGCGGGAAGCCTTCGACGTGGCAACATCGCGCGCGGTTGGCGCGCTCGACGGGTTGGCTCAAATCTCGATCCCGTTACTTCGGGTGGGCGGTCTCATGCTCGCAATCAAAGGCGAGCGCGCACCAGAGGAAGTGGTGGCCGCGAAGCAGACGCTCTACGAACTCCACGCCGCGGTGGTGGGAGAACTGCGCACAGCGTCAAACACAATCATCGTGATTGAGAAGCGACGAAAAACGCCGGCAAAGTTCCCGTGACCGCACGTCTGCGACGATCTCCGTCGTGCACGCTCGCGAGCCTTATCCGCCGCCGAAGATGCGGATGTCGTCGTACTCGTTCACCACGTACGCGCCCTTCGGATTCAGCGTGCCGCTGACAATGTTGTTGACAACAGCACCCTGTGCGCCCGGGCCATCATTGTTGGCGAAGTAAATGCCATCTCGCCCAGCCGAAATCAGCACGATTGCACCGCGCGACGCACCGGCCAGCGGATTGTCGCCAGCGCCGTAACTCACGTTGCGGATGATTTGCGCGAGCGTTGCGTCGCGGTCAATCGCCGCTGCGGTGTTCAGAATGCTGTTTGTAAGTTGCGACTGTCCAAGATCGCCCAACGACGCGGAACGCACATACGGGCGCAGCGGTTGGAATGCGAAGATGCAGTCGCTCATGTTGTTGATTGACTCGCCGGCAACCAGTCGCGAGCCGCTTGGACGCATTTGGCGCATGTAGATGATTGGTTGTCCCCACGAGTCGACGAGGTCGGGAATCTGGAACGGATCATTGGCGAACGGGTCACTCCCGAAGGTTGCGAGCGACTGCCCTGGGATGGGCACAAGATCGCTTGCCTTTCCGGAGAAGAAAGCCTTGTACTGGACACCGCGAATGCGCGGGCCTTCGCCCACCTTTGCGGGGTTGATCTTGATCCGGAATGGGGGCTGCGGCGCCGGTGCGTTGAACTCAATCACCTGCCACGTCGTGTACGGAGCGACGTCCCAGTTCGGGTCATCGTCGGTGATTCCACCGCCGCAGAGGTGAAGGATCGCGTTCTCCGTTCCGCTGATCTTTGGGTCGTTGGCGAGGATCGCCTCGGGCACGATGCCGGGGTAGAAACCGAACTGCTGATGGAACGCCTCGCAGGCCTTCAGGAAGCCCTGCATCAGATTCTCAGTCTGGGTCTTCCTCGCGCGCTCCTGCACGCGACTCAGCGCAGGGAGGAGAATCCCGATGAGAAGCGCGATGATGCCGATCACCACGAGCATCTCTGTCAGCGTGAATGCGCCGCGCGGACGCCGCGCACGTGGCGAACCGCTCGCGTTGGCAAGAGTCGACTCGGACTCGCGCACGAAGCGGCGGGCGGGGGGGAGCAATCTGGAAGCAAGTGACGGGTCGGTCATGGCGTCAATCCTACCGGGAGATCGTGCCCAGCCGGATGGCCGGGCGGAGAGACGGAAACGCTCGGGTTCCCGGATGTCCATCTTTACGAGCCAGAACCGCCTTCGGGGTTGCCGGGGGGCGGGAATCGACTTTGGACACGTTGGCTCGATTCCGCGCCCTTCGGACACGACGAGCGTCGTCACGGTGGCGCGTCTGTTCCGCGGAGTTGGCGAAACGCCTCGTATCCCGTGATGGCCACAGCGGTCGCAAGGTTCAAACTGCGAACAAACGGCGTGGCCTCAACCTCGCTTGAAGCCGTCCCGCGAAGCCCGTCGGTGCCGGGCTGCGGAATGCGAAGGCGGGCCTCCGTGCCGTACGTCTCGGCCACCCAAGCTTCGAGCTCTGGGCCAACGCCGCTCGATTCCTTCCCGAAGAGGAGATAGTCACCGGGCTCGAACTTCGCCGTGTAGAGGCTCTGGGCCCCGTGGCTTGTGAGAAGCCACAAGCGGCGGGGGCGTTCCTCCGCCAAGAACGCGCCCCAGCTCTGGTGCTCAACGCAATCAACCAAATGCCAGTAGTCAAGTCCGGCTCGGCGTCGCGCCTTGTCGTCCATCGAGAAACCGATCGGATGCACGATGTGCAAACGACAGCCAAGCGCGGCCGCAGTGCGACCAATGTTCCCCGTGTTGTTTGGGATTTCTGGGTTCAGAAGGACGATGTGCAAGAACGGCGCGCCCGGCATCGGTTCGCGTCAGCGCTCGAGCTCATCCTTCGAAAGCGGACGCTGGAAACCGCCGCCCTTTGCCTTGTCGGCGCGTGCCTGCGCAATGCAGAGGCCACACCAAACGGCGCAGACGGCGAGCCAGAGAACGTTCGAGAAAAGGACAAGTTCCATGCGTTGGATCTCAGGAAGGGCGAGCAAGAAGGATACCCGCCCGTGACTACATCGGCCATCGGCCGCTCGAAGTGAAAAAACGCCCCCTGCGGGATTCGAACCTGCGACCTGCGCTTTAGGAAAGCGCTGCTCTATCCAGCTGAGCTAAGAGGGCACCGGATTCCCGAGTATACCGCCCGAGTCCTCAGCGCAGGGATGCCCGGATCGCCATGGCTGAGGTGTAGATATTCAGAATCGCGAACGCGAGGAGCACGAGCGGATGGCAGGCAAAGTCGTACGTTTGGTCGACTTGGCTCCAGCCAAGCACCGTGAGAAGCCCCGCTGCGGCGAGAAGCCCGCCTGCACCAAAGATGAGGCCAACCTTGGGAACAGGAAGGAACGCCACAACCGTGATCGCGATGAAGACAAGCGTACAGAGCCGCAGAATCCAAAGGCAACCGATCCAAAGCGGGACGACTTCGCCAACGTCGTTTGTGATATCTGCTGTGGTTCCGCTGAGGAATCCGTAGTAGCCAAAGACGGCCGCCGAGATGATCGGCGCGAATACGTCCGGCATCGTGGCGGGATCTGTGCCGCGGGGGGTCGGTGCGGTGTCGGCCATGTCCGTAGAGTACCGGCGGATGATCCCGCTCATTCGCAAACTCTTCGAAGAATGGCCCTGGGTTGCCCCGCTCGTGGTGACCTGCGCGATTGCGATGTCGGTGACGACCGTGGTCTTTGTGCTGCTCGATCGACGTTGCCGGTCACAGACCGCAATCTCGTGGGTGCTTCTCGTGCTCGCGGCGCCGTTCGTGGGCCCGATCATTTACTGGATTGCCGGGAAGCCGTGGCTCTCTGCGCGGCGCGAGCGGGCATACCGCGAAGTGGCCGCCGATCGCGCCGAGGCTCGGCGCCGCGAAGAGGCGACGGGCGGCGGAGTTGTGCGTCGGCGAAGCCGAGACACGATTCTGCGCGCACTCACGCCCGACCAGCGCCTCGTTGCTCGGCAGGCTGCAACGATTTCTGGCGACTTTCCGACCGCTGGCAACGAGATCGAACTGTTCGACGAAGCCGACGCGCTGTTTGCCCAGATGGAGCGTGATATCGATGCCGCAGAGCGGCACGTGCACGTTGCCTTCTACATCGCACTCGACGACGCGACCAGTTGCGGCGTGTTCCGCGCACTTGAACGCGCGGCGCGGCGAGGCGTCACCTGCCGTCTCTTGCT
>JBILDS010000273.1:0-3676 GCA_044352505.1 Phycisphaerales bacterium | reverse complement strand
GGCACGATCTTCTCGATCCTGCGCAACGACCCGCACATCCACGACGCGCAGGGCACGGTCTGCCAGCCTGGGACGCACCAGGTCGCCGCGGGCTATGTGCTGTACGGCTCGTCGACGATCTTCGTGCTGACCACGGGCAACGGCGTCGCGCTCTTCGAGCTCGATCCGTTCATCGGCTCGTTCCTCCTCGTGAAGGAGAAGGTGCGCATTCCCGAGACGAACAAGGTCTACTCTGTCAACGAGGCGTACCGCGAGACCTTCCCCGAGGGCTATCGCCGCTATCTCGACTGGGCGCACCAGAACGGCTACTCGTCGCGCTACATCGGCTCGATGGTCGCCGATGTGCATCGCACGCTCCTGACGGGCGGCGTCTTCATGTATCCGCCCACGAAGAAGAACCCTGAGGGGAAGCTGCGCTATCTCTACGAGGCGAGCCCGATGGCGATGATCATCGAGCAGGCGGGCGGGCTTGCATTCTCAGGCACGAAGCGCACGGTCGAGCATCAGCCGCGCGAGGTGCACGAGCGCGTCCCCGTGCTGCTCGGGTCGCGCGGCGAGGTCGAGAAAGTGCGCGAGTTCGTTGGTTGAGCGCGCCCACAAGTCCGCACAACCGTTCCAGACTGCATGACAGGGCGTGATTCGGCAGAAAACAAGCCAACGCGCTTCAACTCGCCCGATTGTTTTCGACTGTGCATGTGCTCTCGATGCGCCTTTGCGCGACGACCGGGCACTGCGGACATGGCGAACCTGTCCGCGACGCATGAAATCGAAAGAACGGAATCGGGGGAAACTCATGCCAGCGAATGCAAGCCATTGGGTCACGGGGCTCGATCACAACTCATCAATCCTCGCGCGTGCATCGGGGCGTGTATGGGATCGAGACGATTCCGATGCCGCGAATCACGGCACGTGGATCGCTGCGTTGCTCGCTGGCGGCGTGTCTCTTGCTGTACCCACATGGCTCTTCGGGATTGGCGCGATCTTCGCACGCGCATGGGAGTATCACAACGCTCCGATGTCGCGCGGCTTTGAGGCGTTCCTTGTTGTGGCAGGCGCGATTTCTGTTGTGTGCTGTGCACGGGCTGCGTTCTCTTTCGGTATGGCGCCGCGGCTGCGTCACACCCCGCGTCATCATCGCCTTCGTGTTGGCGCAGTACTCGCAACGCTCGGCGTCATGCTTCTCATTCAACGCGCGCTCTGGGGCGGTGATTCGTTCTTGACGGATCCGCTCGCGTTCCTAGGTGCGGTTGTTCCCGTGCTCTTCCTAGCGGACTTCTCACACGCAATGGCAACCGCCGCGAATGGTCGCCACGGAACCGCGGTGGGTCTGCGCGCATCAGCCGTCTGGCTGGTCGTGGCGCTCCTTCTCGCGCTTACGGTCATCGGCGTGACCGCGTGGTGGCTTGCAGGCGTCCTCGCCTTTGCCGCCGCGATTTGCACGGCAATCGCAGGTCTCCGCGTCTGGCAGCGTTATGAAGGCTCAGTCGTGATGCGTGAGCCGCGCGAGGTTCGTGCTACGCTGCCGCGATGGGATCGATCGTTCATGTCATCGGT
Source organism: Phycisphaerales bacterium (assembly GCA_044352505.1). GTDB lineage: Bacteria > Planctomycetota > Phycisphaerae > Phycisphaerales > SM1A02 > QWPT01. Next base: position 2,122 of record JBILDS010000273.1, on the reverse strand, counting down.
TCGCTGATGGTCGATCGCGTTTCGCGCGTGCGCGCACTTCCGCGCGCGGGCGAGACGGTGGCCGCGCATACAAACGCTGTGTGCGCAGGTGGGAAGGGTGCGAACCAAGCGGCGGCGGCTGCGAAGTGTGGTGCGTGCGTGCGAATGCTCGGGCGCACGGGGCGTGACGGCGCGTTCATCGTCGATGCACTGCGCGAAGCGGGTGTTGCAACAGACGAGATCTCGACTGCGGACGCGATCTCCGGCACTGCCACAGTTCTGGTTGCAGACACGGGCGAGAATGCAATTGTGATTGCGCCAGAGTCGAATGCGCGCATCCATCTTGCTGATATTGAGGCGTTTCTCGCACGCACTGCGCAAGGCGACATAGTTCTCTTTCAGAACGAGTGCTCGTGCTTGCACGAGGGGATCGCGCTTGCTGCATCGCGTGCGCTGCATGTCTGGCTGAATGCCGCGCCCGCCGATGCACGGCTCGCCACGCTCAAGCTTGAGAAGCTCACCGGCCTTGTCGTGAATGAACCGGAGGCTGAGGCGTTGACGGGCGAGCGAGATCCGGCGCGCGCACTTGATGCGCTTGCGGTGCGTATGCCCGCAGCGACTGTGATCGTGACGCTCGGCGCGAGTGGCGCGATCGCGGCACTTGGCCGCGCGCGCTATGCGCATCGCGGGTTCACGGTCGACGCGGTCGACACGGTCGGGTGCGGTGACGCCTTCGTCGGCGCGTATCTCGCTGCGATCGCCGAGGGGCGTGACATCGCGCAGGCGCTCGCGCGCGCGAACGCGGCGGGGGCGCTTGCGGCCATGCGCGAAGGCGCGATGCAGTCGCTTCCATCGCGCGAGGAGGTGGAGGTCGCGGCCGCGCTCCCCGAGCGGACGCGCCTCACGCGGCGCCCGCCCGCGGACGCCGCGCCGTCGGTGCCAAGTCGCTGTGCGCGCTGCGGCTACGACCTCATGGGGAAGACGCCGGGTGAACGCTGCCCAGAGTGCGGCGTGGAGATCGTGGCGACGAGCCGTTCGGCCCATTCACTCGACGGGCGTTCGCTCGCGCGCCTCGCCCGCGCTGCGCGGCTTCTCTTCGCGGCGTCGATCGTTGTCGCGCTCGCGCCTGCGATGGAACTCCTCGATGGGCTCACCGCATACGCGGCCGTGTTCATCTTCGCGCTCGTGCAGATTCCGCTTCAGTGCGTGGCGACCTTGATGCTCGCCTCTTTCGCCACCGATCGGCTGCGCAGACGACGCACGCGCGATCTTGCGATCGGCCGAGCTGCTGCGCTTGCGCTCGGGCAGCTTGTCTATCCCGCGATGGCGCTTTCGGGCTGGATACTCTTTTATCCACTGCTCGACCTGATCGAGCATCCGCACGTTGCACCGCTCTTCGTGCTGCCTGCGCCGCTTCTCGTCCTGACGGCGGATGCGATTCTCCTGTGGTGGCTGCGCGATGTAGTCGCCGTCGTCGGCACGCGCGCGGCACAGCCATGGCGCGGCGCTGCATCGAAGGCGCGCATCGGCATTCTCCTCACGCTCCCCGTTGCGACCCTGTTCGCGCCCATCGGATTCACGTACCTGTCGACGATGTGGGGCGTGTGCCTTGCGCTTGGCGCGTTGGAGCTTCTCAGCGCTGCGACCGCTGCGATGCGTCGTCTGGAGGCGGGGGAAATATCGACGGACGCGGCATGAGCGCCGAGCACGATCGTCTCGACGAGTGCCACGTCTGCCGCTACGACCTCGCGGGCGTTCGGGGGTGAACGCCGCGCGCGTGATCCGTGATTGCCGCAAATCCCTTCTGGCACGCGGCTTGCGTGATTTTTGGTAGGGCTTGGCATCTGCACGGCACGTGCCGTGCAGCGGTCGGGGGTGGAGGCGTGTGGCTGCTACCATCGTCGCCCCTCGCGGCGAACGACCCGCGTGCATTTCCCAAACCCCCACTGATCCGATCCCAGCACCCGAGCACACCGATGGCTGTCCCAACCGACGCAACCGCCCTCAAGAACCAGACCGTCCTCCCGCGCAACACGAACCAGGCCCTCGGCATCGGCCAGTTCGCCATCGACTTCATGTCGGGCAAGATCGGTTCGCCGGACGCGTCGGTCCTCGAGCGCACGGTGATGTTCCACACCGACTC
>JBILDS010000075.1:0-12641 GCA_044352505.1 Phycisphaerales bacterium | reverse complement strand
CGCTCGTCATCGCGGCTGTTCGTGTGTCGGTGGCGCAAGATCGGCATGCGCGGCGTGCGCATCGCCCCCAACAGCCGCCGCCTGGAGTGGTGCGTCTGTCGTCCGCGACGCAGAAGCATGGCGCGCTACGGTTGCCTCGCCTCGCGACCAGATTGTCCAAGCCGCTGCAAGCGCGGCCATGACCGCAAGCGGTGCAAGCAGCTTGTTCGGCTGCGAAACCGCTGGCGCACCCGCGAAATAGTTGCGTTCCTCGTCGCGCGCGGTTCCGTCTCGTGGTTTGGACATCTCGTGATTCCTCCAGAGGTGTTTGTCAGACCACGCACCACCGAAGTACGGAACTCCGGATGCGTTACCAACTCGGCGCTTCGCTCCCAAGGGTGGCGTTTTCGCCCACGTAGGTCAGCCACAGTCGTGAGCCATCCCAGTTCCAGTTGAATCCCTCAGGCAATTCCGGAACATTCTTGAGAAGCGCAGGCGTCCTTTGGTCCGACGTCGTGAGCGCATGCCAGAGGTTCGCCGTGCCATCGAGGCCTGCTTCCGATGGAACCAGCCCTTTGTTGCGCAATCGGTAGCCCTCGATCTGTGCTCGAACTGCGGTCAACTGCGCCTTTGCAGCACCCTTTGCGGCAATTTCGCCCGACGGCCACATGCTTGCTGTCACCACCGCTGCAAGCAACGTGATGATGGCCATCACCACCACCAACTCAATCAACGTCAAACCACGCCGTCGGTACGGTGCAGTCGCGACTCCATCGCGCAATCTGCATCGCGAGGTTCTGTCCATCATGGTCATCGCTCCGCGTTGAGCCCAAGAAGCGGGCCGCATGGATCGCTCCATGCGGCCCGGCGCTCTTCATTGGAACGAACATCGAACAGCTCGCGTTCGGTTTTCAGATGCCCAAAGGCAACGATTACCAAGCGGCGACTTCTTCAGAGGTCAACGGCGCCGGCGGCGCATCGTTCGACACCCAGAGCGTCTCGATCACATCGGCGGTCGCGTCGTTGTCGCCCCAGTTCCACTCGAAACCAGCGGGAAGCACTGGAGTCTGCGAGAGATACGGAGCCTGGTCGCCGGGAGGCGTCATGAGATCGGCGAAGCCGGTTGGTGCGGCGCCGCCGTTCCGTACGCGGAAAAGCTCAACCTGGCCGCGGATCGTCTGCAGCTGGCTGCGGATCGAGCTTGCGGTGGCTTCCTGCGAGGCGTTGGTGAACTGCGGGATCACGATCGCGGCGAGAATGCCGAGGATCACGACGACGATCAGGATTTCGATCAGGGTGAAGCCCCTGCGCTTCTTGCTCGCGAGATTCATGTTCGATTCGTTCCTTTCCCTCGTTGGTCAAATCAGACGCGGCGCAAGACCCGAGGATTGGTCTGCCCGCGTTCGGGCCATTCAGCGTGCCCGTACGCGCTCGTTGCAAGTGCCACTGCGGAGTGCCCCCCGCAGCGGCTGTGCTCGTATCCCTCCCTACGGCCAGGTCCCCTCCCTCAGAAGACGAGGCCAAGGATGCGAACATCGATGGATCGGACGAGCACATGGGCAACTTCACACAAACGCTCGGTTTGTCGCAGTCGATGGATCGGCGCAGTGCGCACAATCAGACAGAACTGCGCAGCAAAGTGCGTCCAGCGCGTTCGTACTGGGGTTGTTCCCACGTTCTCGGGCTGGCCGGAATCACCGCACCGTTCGCGGCGAGACCGCCGGAACTACAAGAGTTGATCGCCTTCGAATCGCACCGCGACCACAAAACGTGCGACCGCTGGGTGATCGACATCGCTGTTGGCAGGGCGTTCGCCACAGCGCACCACCACACCTACAGCTGGCCTTCCATTTGGATCGCTGAATCCCACGCTCACGCGGGTTCCGGGCGTGATAGGCATCGACGCGCGACCTGAGATCCACCAAGGTGCACCCTCGAGTGCGTCGAGCTCGACCAGCGTTCCCAGCCCGCCACCGAGCGCAAGCAGCGTTGCCGTGCCTGCAACCGGCCAACGCTCAGAACTGCGACGTTGCACGCGAAAATCAGGTGCGAGCAGTTCGCAAAACGGCCAGCCGTTGTCACCCGCGCCCCACACAGACGCGCGGTTGGGACGGGAAGTCGGCTCGCTGGTGCAGCACTGCATCGGACTCCATTGGTCGGCTCTCCGGGGCGTTTCGCTTGAGGAAGGCGGCCGATCGGCGGTGGGATCCGCGTGGATTGGTGCAACGAATTGATGCGCCGGGTTGAAAAGCGGGCGAAACACGCAAGAGAACGTCCTCCCCGCGCGACTCGCAATCCCGGTAGCCCGATCTGCCGATAGAAGACGACCGATGTCCGCCACGCCCATCGCGCATCTTGTGGTTCCCACCGGCACGGCCGCCGCGACGGTTGTGGCGCAAGAGCCCTCTCCCGATCCTGCGATCGAGTCGCGGCGCTTCGCCCGTCTGGAAGCGCTCGAGCCGGTCGCGTTTCGCGCCCAACTCGAAGAACTCATCGTGCAGGGTGTCTACACGGCGCTGCACGGACGTTTGCTTATTCTCCGCGTGATTGGCGGCGGCAGACGCACGTTCGGCGTCGTCGTGTCTCTGGGCGACGCGGCCTGGCGCGATACCACCGCGATCCCGCGCTCTGGTTTGTTCACGCGCCCGACGGTGGTTGAATTCCCCGAAGAACACGCGCGCGCCATCGGCGTCTCGGAACTTGTCGAGGCCGAAGCGCGACAGCGCCCAATGTTCCACGGCGTGACTTCTGACGGCACCACCTACTCCGGCTTTGTTGTCCAACACCCCACGACGTTGTTGGAGGCGCTCTCTCAGCTCTCGATCGGGGAGATTGCCCCGGCGCCGCTCGCGGTTCTCTCCCTCGGATCTTCGATCGAAGTTCCACCCGGGCTGCTTGTGGCCATGGAACCCGCGACCGAGTGATCTGAGTCGTGCATCTGAACGGCCCTGCACGCCGGGCGCCGCGGTGCGACCGGCCCGATCACTCAAGCCAAGCGGTCGCGCGTGGGTGCTACCATTGACGTGCCGCGCCCGCGGCCATCGAACCCCATCGGCGCGCATCCCATGAGCACCATGACCCACGCTGCAGCAACGATTTCCCGCGCGCTCTTCCCTGAGACTCCGTCGAAGGGCCGCGTCTACAACTTTTCCGCTGGCCCCGCCGTCATGCCCGAGAGTGTGCTCGAGCAGATCCGCGAGGAATTGATCGACTGCCGTGGTGGCGGCATCGGCCTGCTCGAGCTCTCCCATCGAGGTGCCCTCTACGAAGACCTCAACAATGAGGCTGAGGCTGCGTGTCGCAAGGCAGCGGGCGTCGGCAGCGACTACGCCGTCTTCTTCATGCCGGGTGGCGCCACGGTGCAATTCGGCCTTCTGCCGCTGAACTTCATTCCCGACGGCGGTACGGCTGCGTACATCGACACGTCGATCTGGTCATACAAAGCCTACACAGAAGCGCTGCGCTGTCGAGCCGTCACCGTTGCGTTCGACGGCCGCACGCTGCCCTCGAAGTACGCGCGCGTTCCGCGCGATGGTGAACTCACTGAGCCTGCGGGCGCCAAGTACCTCCTCTACTGCCAGAACAACACCGTTGAAGGCACAACGTTCTGGGCGCCGCCTGCAACAACGCTGCCCTTGATCGGAGACGCAACAAGCGACATCTTCTCGCGGCCATGGGACTTCACGAAGCACGTGATGGTGCTGGCGGCGGGGCAGAAGAACCTTGGCGCATCGGGCGCGAGCCTCATCATTGCGCGCAAAGACTTCATCGCGAGCGCAACGCAGAAACTGCCGCAGATTCTGCGGTTTGAAGACCACGCCAACGCCGGCTCGCGGCTCAACACCCCGCCAACTTTCGCCGTGCGCGTGATGGGTCTCATGGCCGAGTGGACGCTTGCCGTCGGCGGCCCCGAAGCGATCGCCAAGCACAACGCTCGCAAGGCGAACCTCATCTGGGATTCGGTCGACCGTTCAGGTGGCTTCTACTCGTGGCCCGCAGAAAAGTGGTGCCGCTCGCACCTCAACATCTGCTTCAAGACGCCGAAGCCGGAGCTCGACACAAAGTTCGTGGCCGAGGCTGAAACGCACGGCCTCTTCGGCCTCCTCGGTCACCGCGAGGCGGGCGGTATGCGCGCGTCGATCTACAACGCATTCCCCGCAAAGGGCTGCGAGATTCTGGCGCAATTCATGGATGATTTCGCCAGGCGAAACGGCTGATTGCGCGCAGCCGGAATCTTAGGGAAATCGCGCGTTTCAGCGCCGTTCAGCGTCGCTCGGCTGCGCGCATTTCTGTCGCACGCTTGATGAGTGGCATCGCCTCGCGCTGCTTGTCGTGGCTCATCAGGAACTCACCAAGCGCTTGCATGAAGCGCCAGTCATCCGGGGCGAGCTCCATCGCCCGACGCAGATCCGCTTCGGCCTCGTCCACTCGACCGAGCGCGTTGAGTCCTTCCGCGCGAACCTTGTGCGCGAACGGGTTTCCCGGCGCAATCTCGAGGGTTTTCGTGACCATCGCAATTCCCTCCTCAACGCGCGCACGGTCACCCGCCTCGACAAGCAGAATCGACAGTCGCCGCATGGCGTTGAGGTCGTCGGGTCGTCGCGCCACAGCTTCACGCGCCAGTGCGAGCGCGTCCTCGCGCCGCTCGTCGGCCACGAGCCAGTCGACGACCTGCTCGCGGAGCGTTTCCCACTCGAGATTCGCGCTCCACTGTTCGCGCGCGAACACAATCGACCCAGGCAAGTCGCCGCCGCCGCGCATTGCCCGCGCAATTCCAGCCGCGTACGCCTCGTTCATTCCCAGCCGCTCTGCCATGGCACGCAAGCGCGCCTCGCTTGCCTTGTAGTCACCTGCCACGGCGTCGAGCCACGCGACACGGCCTTCAAGCACGGGTCGCCAGAGATCGTCAAAGCCAAACAACTCAATGGCGTAGCCGTCGGGCGACGGAAGCGCCAGGCGATAGAACCCGCGCGCGCGCTCGGCGTCTTGCACCACATCGACCGGCGGGCGCATGCCCATACCGCTGTACACCACAGCTGGCGGAACTTGCACGCGCGACATCCAGAAATCACCGAGCGCAATCACAACATTCAGCGCGCCCACATACGCAAGCGCAGTGAAACTCGCACCCGAGATCGACGCAACCACAGCGCCAGCTCCTCGAATGCGACCGTCGCGCTTGAGTTGGAAGCGATGCAGTCGCACATCACGTCGGCGCACGAGTTCGGCGCAAAGCCACGCAAGATACGTGACGCACGCCGCAACGCCGGACGCAAACAGAAGCGGCACGCCAACCGCGCCGCGCAGCGCGAAGAACGAGAGAATCGCAACCGCAGCGAGCGCAAGTTCCTCGTTCCACGAAAGGTCATACTTCCGCGGCGTCGGTGCGGTGCCCTCGCGTGGTTTCGCAAGAAACGCGGGCTTTCCAAAGCCAACGTGCAGCGCCTGCTCTGGGCACGCACTCACACAATCAAGGCACTTCATGCAGCCTTGGTCGACAACCATCTTGAAGTCACGCACCTCTTCGTGCACACGGACGTTTGAGGTGCACACCGCCGTGCAGTGACCACACTGCGTGCACGCATCAGTCACGCGAATGCGCACCGGTGAAAGTTCGTCGAGCGGCGCAAAGAAACCGCCGTACGGACAGCCATAGTTGCAGTAGCCCTTCGCGCCAAGAAGATAGACCGTGAGAAAGCCGCACACAAAGAGGAACGGCACCGCCATGAAGAGGCCGGGGAATGTTGCCCAAAAATCTGTGGTCGTGAACTGCGTTGAGAAACCCGGCCAACTGAGTTCAGGTCGCGTGAACGGCGCAATCGCAATGCGATAGATGACCGGCCACAAGAACATGTACACCGCAAGCGCCAGCGGGAGCCACAGAAGAAGACGCGACCGAAAGAGCTTCGGTCTGATGCCCACCTTCTTCATGAGGTAGCCGCAGAAGTCCTGCAGCATGACCACGTGGCAGCCCCAGCCACAGAACCAGCGACCAAGCAGCGCTGTCGACGTCAGCGCGAGCAGGAAAAAGATCGTGCCCGGATTGATGACGCCGTACTTCGAGGTCTCCATCGCCTCGCTTGGCTCGATCGGCGCGATCGTCTCGCCCGTCCAAAGCCATTGGACGACATGCACGATCATCAGAATCTGGATTGTGGCAAGCACGGCCGCGCGGCGCCAACCCATGCGCGAGTGAGGCGCCTTCGGGCCTTTGGCAACATGGCCGTCCGGGCCGGCCGCGATCACGGGGAGCGACAGGGCGCTGCGCCCGCCCGGGGTTCGTGGTTCGCAACTCATGCCGGGTGCCTCAAACGCATGGGAAGGCATCGTACGCGTTCCCGGCGAATGGGTTTCCTATACTTCGCGTCCGCATGGCGTCTCGTGACCTCTACGACATTCTCGGGATCAGCCGTACCGCAAGCGCAGACGACGTTCGCAGGGCGCATCGCAAGCTGGCACTGCAGTACCACCCCGATCGAAACAAGGCCAAGGATGCGCCCGCGAAGTTCGCGGAGATCCAAGAGGCCTACGAGATTCTCTCGGACGCTGAGAAGCGTCGGCAGTACGACGATTTCATTCGCATCGGCGGCTCGCCCTCGGCGTTCGGCGCAAGCGGACCAACCGCGGGCGGCGCGGCACCACCAGGCGGAGCCCAAGATCCATTCGGCCGCAGTTGGTCGAGTCGCGACGAAGCTTGGACCAACGCCGACAGCGCAACATTTGAGTCGATCTTCGGCGACATGTTCGGCGGGCGAGGCGGACGAGACGGACGCGGTCGCGCACGCGCGGGCGGCTCAGGCTCGCAGCGCGCACGCGCACGCGAGCGCATGGAAACCGACGTACGCGTGCCGCTCGAAATCGCGATCAAAGGCGGCAAGGTGGGCGCGGTACTCGACGAAGGCAGCGTCGAAGTGCCAATCGCTCCGGGCGTTGACGACGATGAACTCGTGTCGGTACCGGGTCGATTGGATCTCGTGATGCGCGTGAAGATCTCACCACATCCGTGGCTCACGCGCGACGGTCGCGATCTCTCCTACGACCTTCCGCTCTCCATTGTCGAGGCCACGTTGGGCGCCACGGTCGACGCACCACTCCCCACAGGAGGAAGTGTCTCGCTCAAGATTCCGCCCGGAACGGCGAGCGGCAAAAAGATTCGCATTCCCGGGAAAGGCATGCCTGCAGGAATGGGCAAGGAGACCGGCGACCTCTACGTGGTCGTGCAGATCGTCCCACCGAAGGATGTGAATGACCTCAGCCGCTCGCTCCTCAAGGAAATCGGCGGCTCGCTCGAGAACCCGCGCGCGCGGCTGCCGCAGTTTCACTTGCGGCCGTAACGCTCGATGGCATCGAGCACGGTGCGGTGCACCGCAAACGGCGCGCGAACAGTCACCCAGAATGCATCGAACGTGCCGCGCCCCGCAGTGGCGAAGCCAATGGTGCCAAGCGCAAAAATGCGTTCGCGTAGGCTTTGCACCACGATGGTGTTCTGAATTCGCGTGAGTGGCGCCTCATAGAGCGACGTGCGAAACACGCCGTACCGTGCGAGCAGCCGACGGTCGGTCAATGCATACAGGTGATACCACCAGTCGATCACCGCCCATCCCAAGCGCAGCGATGCAATCATGCAGCCGATGAAGATGGCGTCGCGATCACTCCATGCGATCCACGAGAAGTGTGAGAGATACGCAAGCGCAAGCCCAATGATCGCAGCCGCAAGCAGCGTTCCCAGCGAGGAAAGCGGAATGTAGAGAAGGCTCGGGCGCAGGAAGAGAATGATCACTTCATCGGGACCAAGCGCCACATGCAGCGCGTGCGGAAGCGTCTGTGTCACCGGAATGGCCGCGGGCGTGGCCGCGTGCGGGGCACGCACGGTTTCGGCGGTCTCGCGGGTCACGTGCGCGCCTCGGGCCGAAGCGTGCCCACAAACGGAAGGTTGCGATAGAGGTCGTCGTAGTCGAGGCCATAGCCAACCACGAACTCGTCGTCGATGTCGAAGCCGACGTACTCACACGGCGTTGAACGTGCGCTGTGGATCTTCTTGCGCAGCAGCACGCATGCGCGCACGCTGGCGGCGCCGCGCGACTCGAACTCGCTTCGCAAGAGCCGCAGGGTGCCGCCCGAGTCGAGAATGTCGTCGAGAATCAGAACGTGCTGACCCGCAAGGTGCTTTGGCAGCGCGCCGGTGAGCGTGCTGCCGCACGACGCCGTGTTCGTACCGCCGTAACTCGACACCGTTGTGAGCTGGAGACGCATCCGCCGCTGCGGCAACGCGCGCACGAAATCGGCCGCAAACAGAAGACTTCCCGTCATGACCGGTACCACCGTGAGGCGACCGTCGGCGTGGGCGTAATCGTTCCCGACCTGCTGCGCGAGTTCAACCACCCGCGTTGCGATCTCAAGGCTTGAGACAAGCACGCGCTCAATATCTTCGTGGAAGTCTCCGGTGGTGCGCTCGTTCATGCGTGGCTCGCTCATGCTTCGATCACCAGTTGGCCCTTGAAACATCACACACCCAAACGCGCCTTGATGGCGTCGTTCACGCTCTTCGCGTCAGCCTTCCCGCCCGCAAGTTTCATCACAGCGCCCACAATGCGGCCGATCGCAGCCATCTTGCCGCTGCGCACATCATTCGCTGCGGCCTCATTTGCAGCAATTGCAGCATCGACCCACGCAAGCAGCTGCCCTTCATCGCGCACCACGATCAAGCCGAGCCGCTCAGCGGCGGCCTTCGCACTTTCCTCGCAGCCACACAGCGTTCCGAACAACGCATCGACCGACTGTGGGCCAATCGCGCCCTCTTCGCGCAGCGCAAGAATGCCCGCAACCTGCGTTGGTGTGATGCCGATTGCATGGACACCCACGCCGCGCTCGTTCGCATGCTTGGCGCCGATATTGAGAACAAGCTTGCCCGCAGCGTAGCCAGCGTCTTTCTCGCTTTTGCATGCGCCTCCGCGCAGCGCTTCGGCCACGCATGACTCGAAGAAGAAGCAGGTGTCGCGCTCGCCCACAAGGTTGAGCGCATCGATCTCACTCAGGCCATACGCGGACACATAGCGCGCGCGCCGCGCCAACGGCAACTCAGGCACGCGCACCGCCACGGTGGCGAGCCACTCGTCGCTCACCTCAACCGGTACCAGATCCGGCTCGGGGAAATAGCGATAGTCGTGTGCGTCTTCCTTCTCACGCTGCAGCAGCGTGCGCAGGTTCACGTCGTCCCAGCCACGCGTCGACTTCATGCCGCGCCCCATGGTGCGGCCGGTTTCGCGCCACTCGTCGATCTGACGCTTCGCCTCGAACTCGATCGCGCCCTTCACGGCGCGGAAACTGTTCAGGTTCTTCACCTCGACGATGGGCGTCTTGACGACGTCACCGTTCTCGAGCTCGAGAATCATGTTGATATTCGGCTCAAAGCGCATGTGCCCCTTCTGCATGATGCCCTCGGTCACACCAAGAAATCGGCAAATGTTGCGAAGCTCTTCGGCGAACGTCACGACATCGTCGGCGCAATCGAAGTCGGGCGCAGTGACAACCTCAAGAAGCGGCGTGCCCGCACGATTGAGGTCGACGAGTGAGCCCGCGTAGTGGTGCCCGCCCGGAAGCTCGTGGCCGAGCTTGCCGGTGTCTTCCTCGAGGTGCGCACGAATAATGCCGATTGCGCGCGTGCCGCCCGCTGCGGCCGGGATCTCGACGCGGCCGTCGTGGCAGAGCGGCAGGTCGTACTGCGAAATCTGGTAACCCTTCGGAAGATCGGGGTAGTAGTAGTTCTTGCGATCCCACTTCGAGAACTTCGCGATTCCGCAGCCGAGTGCGAGGCCGACCATCATCGACATCTCGACTGCAGCCTTGTTCATCACAGGCAGCGCCCCGGGCAGGGCGCACACCACCGGATCGATCAGCGTGTTCGGCGCCTCGTCGAAGTGGTCGGGATGCGCCGCGTTCGGCACACGCGTGAACATCTTGGTGCGCGTTGCCAGTTCAATGTGGATCTCGAGGCCAATCTTGAGGGACGCCTTCGCGATCTTCGCGGTCTTCGGGTCGGCCATGGTCGCCATAGGCGGATGGTAGTGCGGATTGCGGGCATAATGCACCAACCCATGCTCGCGTCCACTCCCCTTCTTGCCGCCATTGCCGCCCATCTTGCGCTTTCCTCCGCTGAGCTTGCCCCGAAGACCACCTTCGCCAAGCCCGACGGCGCGCTGGTGGCAACGTTGTCGGGCGTTGCGGGCGCGTGCGAACTCGTGCTTCTTGATCGCGACGCACGCGAACTCGCGCGCACGAGCGCCGAGCCAGGCGACGTCGATCTTGCGGCACTCTTCCCAGCAATCCGCGCCGCCGAACGCGCACTTCGCGTGCAAACCGTCATCGACGGTACGCCCATGGGCGCACCGCTGCTTGTTGTGCCTCTTGTGCCAAGAAGCGCGATTCGCACAGCGATCGAGACACGCCCCGATGGCGTGACCACGTTCACACGCGTGATCGGCTGGGGCAACACGCTTCTCGACCCCTCGAACGAGGCGCACGCGAAGCTTGCTTCCGACTGGCCGAAATCAGATCCAACGCCGATGTCTGGCTTCCGGCTTGAGCGCGATCGCGACGTGGTGTTCGAAACCACCGCGGGCACGATTCGCTTTGCCATGCGCCCCGATGAAGCACCGAACTCTGCGCGCAACTTCGTCGATCTCGCGGCCAGTGGCTTCTATGACGGCACGATCGTGCACCGCATTGTGCCTGCCGACCGGAACGGACGTCCCTTCGTCATTCAAGGCGGTGACCCGACTGGCACCGGCGATGGCGGCCCTGGCTACGACCTGCCGCTCGAGCCTTCGCAGCTTCCACATGATTTCGGCGTTGTCTCGATGGCGCGCAGCGATTGGCCCGACAGCGCAGGCAGTCAGTGGTTTGTGTGCCTTTCGCGCGAAGCAACCGCGCGACTCGATGGGCAGTACTGCGCGTTCGGCCACGCGGTTGAAGGTGCTGAGGCGATTCTGAAGATTGCCGACGGCGAGCTTGCCGACCCAGCGACGGGGCGGCCGAAATCCCCCGAGATTGTGACGCGGGCGTACACCGTACCCGCGCCAGCGTGGACTCCCGGCAAGGGTCGACCCGACGCGCGCGTTGAGCGACCAGCAGCGCCGCCGGCACCTCCAGTCGGAGCCGATCGATGAATGAACTTGCGCGCGCAGACACAGCGCCCCACGCGCACGGTTTGTGGAACCGCGGATTTCTCTCGCTACTTGCAACGCAGTTTTTCGAAGCCGCCAGCGACAACATCATCAAGGGTGTGATCCTGTTCGCGGTTGCCGTCAATGGCCCGTGGGAGTCGGTCTTCGGCAAAGGCGGAAACGGCGTTGTCGCCATCGCGTTCACGATTCCATTTGTCATCCTGTCGGCATTCGGAGGACGGATCGCTGACCGCAGCTCGAAGTCGCGCATCACCATCGCACTCAAGACAATTTCGCTCGGCGTCTGTGCGTTCTGCGCCTTCGAGTTTGCACGCGGCTCGCCCATGGGAGCGCTTGCAGCGTTGGTTGCGTTCGCAATTGTCAGCGCGTTTTTCGGTCCAGTGAAGTACGGCATGATTGCCGAACTTGTGGCGCCGAACAACCTCGCCCGCGCGAACGGCGTGATCAACATGGCCACAAACGTGGCGGTGATCGCGGGCACCGTGGTTGCAGGCGTGGTGGCGCAACGCTGGAAAGATGGCTTCGTCGACGGGGTACCCACCGGAACAACCGCGTGGCTCCCTGGCCTTGCGATGGCCGTGTTTGTCGTGTTGGGATTCGTCACGTGCCTCACGCTGCCTAAGTTGAAGCCGCAGAATCCAACGCTTCCCATCAATCTCAATCCCTTCTCAACCTACATCTCAACCACACGCGAGATGGCGAAGTCGCCACTTCTTGCGGTGTGCGCAGCGTGGACGTTCTTCTATCTCGTGGCCGCAATCGTGCTACTCATTCTGCCCGACTACTCAAGTTTCCTCCAAGTGAAGGACGACCAAACGAGTTTGCTCATGGCGGCGCTCGGCGTTGCAATTGGCGTGGGCTGCGTACTCGCGGCGTATCTCGACACCCCGTCGCGCCGCCCATGGTTCATTCCGTTTGGTGCGGGCGGACTCGCGCTGTCCTTCACCCTGCTCGGCGTGGCGCCCGCGTCGTTTTCGCTCACCATGACGCTCCTCGCGCTCACCGGACTCGTGGCCGGGTTCTACATCATCCCGCTCCAATCGATGCTGCAGTCGCTTGCACCCGACAACGCGCGCGGTCGCGTTCTTGGCACCGCGAACGGATACAGCTTTCTGATGGGTGCCGTGGGAAGCGCACTCTTCTTCGCGTTGCGCCAAATCGACATGCCCTCGAACCGCGTGTTCCTTGTGCTTGCAGGGCTTTGTGCGGCGGTCGGCGTGGTGGTGGTGGCGTGGTTGCGAGGACTTCGGCTTCGGTGATCTCGGCGTAGGGGACTGGGACTTTGGGGACTGGGACTTTGGGGACTGGGACTTTGGGGACTGGGACTTTGGGGACTGGGGCTTTGGCGAATGGGGCTTTGGCGAATGGGGCTTTGGCGAATGGGGCTTTGGCGAATGGGGCTTTGGCGAATGGGGCTTTGGCGAATGGGGCTTTCGCGCCAACCCTCCGCGCCTCTACCGCCCCGCCCGCCGTCAACCG
>JBILDS010000016.1:0-24648 GCA_044352505.1 Phycisphaerales bacterium | reverse complement strand
CGCGCGACGTGGATATCAATCGAGGGAAGTTTGAGACGCGCGTCGTTCGAGACGCGCATTCCACAACGGGTAAACCCTGCTGAGCGTCAGGCGCCGTCGCCGCGGCCACGACGACCCTCGCCACCGCCGCGCATGTTGCCAAACTGCTGGCGCATGTACTCGCGAACGGCCTCGCGCTCGTCATCGTCGATTTCGCCGTTCTTGTTCTTGTCGACCGCATCCATGAACGCCTTGCGCTGGTCTTCGGGAAGACGTTCAAGCATCGTCTGCATCCCGCCGCGGTCACCGCCGCGGCCGCCCTCGCGACCACCCTCGCGACCACGACCGCGCGGGAGCGCCTCAAACTGCTCAGGGGTGAGGAGCGCACGCAAGCGCTCCTGATACCGCTCGCCGATCCCGCCACGATCATCGAACGCCTTGCGCACCGGGTCATCTTCGCCCTCGTCGCCGAAGCCGGGGCCGCGGCCTCCCGCAAAGTTGCGCGCCATCCCTGAGACTCCCTGCGACATCATCGAAACGAATCGCTCGCCGTCGGCAACCAACCGCTGCGGCTCTTGGGTTCGGCTGAGCGTCTTAATGCGCTCGTTCAGCGGCGTGACCTCATTGCGATACATCGCGAAGAGTTCATCCACCGACTGCCGCACCCCTGCGTCAAGGCCATCGAGCGCGAGTGCCGCTTCGAACATGCGATCGGTGGCGGTTGGGCGGTAGACGCGCTCCCAACCTGCCGACAGAACCGCTTTGTCGAGTTCGCGCGCCCAGCTTGACTCTCCAAGCGCCGCGACCATGACGCCACGGAACTCGTCGTTCACATCACGCACAACGGCGCGAAGGTCGGTCTGCTGCTTGAAGATTCGGGTTGCTGCGGCGACGTCGTTGCTCTGCATTGCCTTGAAGAGGCGCGGAAGAGATTCGTCGATGTAGCTGTTTCGCGCACGCAGCGCTGCGTCGAGTCGGACTTCATACTCGTCGAACACCGGCTCGACCTTTGTGAACTCTTCCTTCGGGAGGCGCAACTCATCGACAACCAGGAAAAGGTTCACGTTTTCGCCGGAGAGTCGGCCGCGCGGCAGCGTCTTCTCGCGAATCAGGAAACGCTCGAAAGCAGGCCACTGTGCAACTTGGTCGTCATCGAGCACGGCCTTGAGACCCTCAGTGAAGTCATCGCGCAACTTCGTTTTACGGCTCTGCCACGCTTCAAGTTTCGACAGCATCTCACCCATCGCGGCCTTCACTTCCGCGTCGAGACCCGAGTTCTCGGCTTCGGTGGCAAACTGCTCCGCCATCGCTTGCATGCGCTCTCGGAAGAAGGCGCGACGCGCTTCTTCATCCATGGCACCGTTTGCGGCCTCTGCGGCTTCCATCTCGCCGCGGATCTTCTCCATCGACTCGCGCATCTGTTGTTGGCGCTCGGGCGATGCGAAGGATCGCATGAGATTGCGACCCATCTCTGCCATCGATGTCATGATCGCTTCTGCTTCGGGCTGGAACGATGCCTCGTAATCGACAAAAAGCGTTTCGAGAACCACACCCTGGTCTTCCGTGAGATTGAGCTGCCGCACGAAGATCGGCACATCGCGACGTTGGAAGTCGGCCTCAAGCGCCTCGCGAACATCTTGCATGCCGCGACCCATGCCGCCGCCGCCCATCATGCCGCGACCCATGCCGCCGAAGCCTCGACCCGCTGCGCCCCCACCACCTTCACCGCGCTGACGACCGCCCCGCTCGCCCTCGCCGCGATCTGTTGGGGGTTGATTCTGTGCATGAGCGATCGATGCACCGAACGTGAGCACCAAGGCGCCTACGAACACGGATCGAAGAGCGGCTGCGGCCATGGAACGGGAGGGGGTCTGGTGCTTTGTCATATAGGGGAGCCTAATGGAGATGCCGGTGAGCGTCGGCCAAGAGTTGTTGCCGCGCGAGAAGACGACGTGAGAGAGATCGAACGCCCAACGTCGGTCGCTATGGCACTGAAAACGGCAAGATTTCCGGAAATCTGACGCTGCAGTTTGGGAGCCGCGACGGTGCATGCGCCGGACGAAGCGATCGGTCGCAAGCCATTGTTTGGCGGCAGGTTACGGCGGTTGTGGATGGCAGTCAGTCCGGATCCGGGACTAGATTCAGGACAGGCAAGGCGGGCGCAGACCCAGGTATCGGGACCCGCAAGACAACGGGCAACACGCGGAACCGCTAGGCGAAGCGACCGACGATGAAAGGACAGGCAAGACAACGGGCGCGGGACCAACGGGCGCGGGACAACGGGCGCGGGACAGGCAAGACAGGCGCGGGACCAACACGCGAGGACAACACGCGAGGACCAACACGCGAGGACAGGCAAGACGACGGAAGCGAGGACATCTGCAGGCAAGGCCGGGAAACCCCGGGGACAGGCCCCGGGGACAGGCTCCAAGGACAGGCAAGACAGGCGTAAAGACGGGCAAGACAACGGTCGTGGGACAGGCAAGACAACGGTCGTGGGACAGGCAAGACAACGGTCGTGGGACAGGCAAGACAACGGTCGTGGGACAGGCAAGACAGTCACGGACGCAATGCACGAGGCCGCAACGCGCGAGGACAGGCAAGACAACAACGGTCGTGGGACAGGCAAGACAGTCACGGACGCAATGCACGAGGCCGCAACGCGCGAGGACAGGCAAGACAACGAGCCTCCGACAAAGATGGTCCGAATAACGCGAACTCTCTCAGAAACGCCCCCGACGGCTTCTCCGCGCCGCCGTCGGTGCCGACACACAACATGGCGAACCGATGCCCAAGCAGACCTCCCACCAAGCTGTTCCCTCGTCGCCGGTGCCAAGCGCCGCGCTCCGGGTGCTCGTGTTCGAACGCGACGCTCACGCTTGCGCGGCGATGCTGCGCACAATTCGCGGCAGCGGACTTGAGTGCGCCCGGACACCGTCCGGTGCCGATCTCGTGGATCGACTCCGCGACGGTGTACCAACCGTGGTTGTGGCCGACCTCGCGGGCGACGATCGACTCTTCGATGACCTCCGCGCTGGAATCGCTTCTGTGCACACCGACACCGTGCTGGTTGCACTGAGCAGCACGATTTCCGCGCCTCGCGCCGTCCGATGGATGCGCTCCGGCGCCGACGACGTGCTCATCAAGCCGATTGATCCGCTCGAACTCCGCGCAGCAGTGACTCGGGCCGCAGATCGACTCATGTTGCGACTCCGGTCACGACGACCGCTTGCGACAGGCGAGAGTGATGCGCTCGCATCGATCGTCGGAGACGATCCAAGGCTCCAACGGGCGCTGTATCTCGCGCGCGCCGCAAGTCGCGTGCGCTCCACAGCGCTCCTTCAGGGAGAAACAGGCACAGGCAAGAGCATGCTCGCGCGCGCGATCCACGCTGCAAGCCCTCGAGCCGCTGGCCCCTTCATCGAAGTCGCGTGCGGATCAATTCCAGAAGCGCTGCTTGAAAGTGAACTCTTCGGCCACGTGAAAGGCGCGTTCACAGGCGCAATCGCCGACAAGAAGGGACGCTTCCTCGCCGCCAATGGCGGGACGATCTTCCTGGATGAACTGAACGCTGCGACCTTCCCGATGCAGGTAAAACTCCTGCGCGTCCTGCAGCAGCGATCATTCGAACCGGTCGGAAGCGACGACACGATCGAAGTCGACGTGCGCGTGATCGTCGCGTCGAACCAGCCGCTCGAGCGCATGGTCGAAGAGGGCCGATTCAGTCCGGATCTCTTCTACAGAGTGCATGTTCTGCCAATCGATCTGCCTCCGTTGCGGGATCGCACCACAGACCTTGAGCGTCTCGCGAGCCACTTCCTCGCGCTGAAGGCCGCAGAGGTCGACCGCACGATCCTTGGATTCTCGCGTGAGGCCATGGAGACGATGCGCGCGTATGCCTGGCCTGGCAATGTGCGCGAACTCGAGAACTCGGTTGAGCGCGCCACCGTTATGTGCGAGGGCGCGTGGATCGAGCCCGAGCATCTTCCCGAGCGAATTCTCGCCCGCGTGCGGGGCGCTGCAGAGCGAGGTCATGAGCGAGGTCATGAACGAGGTCATGAACGAGGTCATGAACGAGGTCATGAACGAGGTCATGAACACACCCACCTGCGTTCACCACCGATCACAATGTCGCACACGCCAGCAGCGTTTCCAATCGACCCGCAGTTGGGCTCGACGCAGAGCCATGCCGACTCGCTGAACACGATGCCAGACCATCCGCCGTCAACGCACGCAACATCCAGTCGCGCCGCGGAGACAGCTCGGCATTTGTCAGAGCAGCTGCGCGACCCCGAGCGCGCGGCGCTGATTACAGCGCTTGAGCAACATGGGTGGAACCGATCCAAGACCGCGAAGGCGCTTGGAATCGACCGCACGACGCTCTATCGCAAAATGCGCGATCTCGGCCTTGGCCGCTACGGTCAAGCTGGGTAACGCAAACGACAAACGAATCAAGAGAGATGTCCGCCACAGGTGCGCCACAGGTGCGCCACGTGGCCGCCGGTCACGGCAGTAGCGTCGCGCCTGCCGGAAGATCTCGGATCGTGCCCGTAGATTCCACCGTAACGCCATCCATGATCCACGCCGTGATCGTGTTACCGTTCACCGTGCGGAAAGCGATGTCGGGGTCACCATCTCCGTCGATATCGCCCACCTGCACCACGTCGCGCGACGTTCCAGGATTCTGCAAAATCACGCCGGTTCCGACAAGGAGCGACCCGTCAAGGAAGTAGTACGCAAGTTGACCCGTGGTCGCGTTGCGCCAGAGGATGTCATCCTTACCATCGGCGTTGAAGTCGGCAAGTGCACGAACCTTCCAATTGGTATTCACGCCGTTTGGAAGCCCCTCGATGGCGACGACTGAGTCGCGTGTGCCGTTCTCCATGAACCAAATCAGAGGGATACGATCCGAGTTCCGCCGCCAAAGCAGATCAGCGTCGCCGTCTCCATCGACGTCGCCGGCACCGAGCCACTCAAGCCCGTTCGACGATGGCAAATCGTAGTTCTGCACCGTTGAACCGTTCATCCGCCACGCCACCACACGGCCATCGGATGACCTGCGCCAGATGATGTCGTCGTCGCCATCCCCGTCGATATCGGCGGTGGTGATGAACTGCCATTGGCTGAAGTTAAGGGCGCCCACAACCGTGTTACTCGCCGCAGTTGTCCCATCCATCAGCCACACGCGAACGTCGGTCCTTGAGGGATTTCGCAGCACGAAGTCTGGCTGACCATCCCCGTCAAAATCTCCCTTTCCAACGGGCGCCCAACCGCTTCCGGTCGACCCTCCCGCGAGTGCCGAGGACAGCACCGTCGTACCGTCAAGATATGAGTAGTTGATGCGGCGCGCGGTGACATCGAAGAACGCGAGATCGCTCCTTCGATCGAAGTTCAGATCGCCGCGCACGTTTGTGTCACACGTGTCGGGAATACCGTTTCCATCGTCATCGTCGACATCGCCTTCCGCGAGATCGCAGACGTCCGGAATGCCGTTGTTGTCACAGTCGGCAACATCCGTTCGCATACGAATCGACATCCGTGCGCGACTGTTCGGACACTCAAGTGTGCTCACAGCACCGCTCGCAGTCAGCGTAAAGACCGCGGTGCGATCCTCGTCTAGGAGATCCATGTAGACGTCGGCGGGCAACCAAAGCCGAGCCACTTGGGTATCGGTTGGGCAGTCGTTTCCGCCGTATGCCAGAAGATAGGTGACGACGGTGTCGTTGAGCTTCAGTGTGAGGTACTCAAGGCTACTCCCAAGATCGGCGCGAACCTCGACCGTGAGTTCAACGGCAAAGAGCGGAGTTGGGCTGTTGTTCACCGTCAGTGTCACCGTGCTGGCAGAACCAAACGGTGCTGTGAAGTTCGTGCTTTGCTCGAGCGTCTCATCGGTGCAAGAGTCAATCAAACCGTCGCCGGTGCAATCAATCGATGGGTCATCGCGAACCTGAAGCTCATCGGGCGTTCCATCTTCGTCACAATCCAACGGATTGGCCTCGATTGCGAGCGAGTGGAATCCACCAGCACCGATCGCGCTGATTGGATCAAGCACGGGAACGGTCGACTGGCTGTCGTCATCCTCGCCCCACGCAATCACGGTTCCATCTCGCAACAGTGCGAGCGTGTGCGCGTTTCCGGCGGCGACCGCCACAACGTCTGTGGCGGTTCCAGGAGTTGCGGACTGTCCGGCGTCATCGAGACCCCAACAACGCACCTCGTTCGTCGAGGTGAGCGCGACGCTGTGCGATGCGCCAGCGGCAATGGCGAGCACCGATCCAAGATCAACCGGTGGCGTCGCCTGACCATCGGTGTTGTCGCCCCAGCACGCGACCGTGTCGTCGCCGCGAATCGCCATCGAGTGATTGCCGCCAGCAGCGATGGCCTTCACCACACCAAGGCCGCCAGGAACGGTGCACTGCCCGAGGGTGTTGTCGCCCCAGCAGCGCACGCCGCCCGCAACGGTGAGCGCCATTGAGTGGCCAATACCGCCAGCGACGGCCGCAGCGGCGCCGAGGTCACTCGGGACGTCACACTGGCTGAGCGCGTTATCGCCCCAACAACGAACAGATTCCCCTTCACGCACGACAAGGACGTGTTGGGCGCCCGCTGCGACAAAGGTGCAGACATCCACGCTGAACGGGATATCGCGCTGACCTTGGGCGTTGCTTCCGAAGACCTGAATCGTTCCATCATTCCGCAGAGCCACCGTAAAGGCGTCGCCGCCCGCGACCTGTGTAATCTTGCCGAGGTCACCCGGCAGCGTGGTTTGACCGTCGGTGTTTCGACCCCACGACGCAAGGAAGCCGTTCTGGCCCCAAGCGGACGCGCCCATCGAGAGCGCAACAAACGAAGCAGCGAGACAACGACTGATCTGGAACGGCATCACGGAAAAGACTCCTTTCGAGCCGCCGACGCGCCTCGGGAGAGGCGCAAACTTGGCTCGGATTGAGGGCGCTGGCAGGGAGCGGGTATCGACTGAACGGGCAACGACCCTAGAAATTCAACGGCAGATCGACTAGAGGGAGACGTACTCCGCGTGAAAGGCCTCGGTTTCCCGCCATCTGCAAACCGGGCGCAAATCATGCCGAGCGGCAAAGTGAGGAATCCGTTTATCCTCCCCTTTGGACGATTCATGGGTTTTTACACGACGGCACTTCTCCGATCCGAGCCCTTTCCCCGGCGCGCAGCGGGATTTGCGCTGCGCATCGCAAAGGCAATGGCGCGACGCGGTGCCCGGCTCGTAGCTCCGGGGGTGTTGCGATCCATGCGAACCGCAGTCGAAGCGTCGTCAATCGACTTGGCCGTTGTCCGATCTGCTGTAAAAAAAGTGATCGACGTGCCTTCGCACAGCATGTCTGCAAAGCCCCAATCTGCCCCGAGGGTCGTCTCGGTGATCGGTAGCCTTGCCGCCGGAGGGGCTGAGCGCCAACTCGCGATGTATGTGTCGGAAGCGACCCGCCTTGGTCTGGCACAACATGAACTGGTCACGCTCAATCGCTGCGAGGGAGTGCACGCACACCACCTCCCCCGGGTGGAATCAGCAGGCGTCGCAATTCGCACGATGGGCGCGGAAGCGTGTCAAACCGTACTCGCTGAGATTCGCGCTGACCGCAACCTGCGTCTCCGGCTCCGCGCGGTGCCCGCCGTGCTGCGGCCCGACGTGAGCGAGCTGGCAGGCGAGTTTCTTCGATCGCGCCCCGACGTCGTGCACGCTTGGCTTGATCACGCCAACATCGTCGCAGGAATCGCCGCTCTGAGTGTGGGAGTCCCAAGGCTGATTCTTTCCTTGCGATCACTCCACCCTGGCAACTTTCCGGCGCTCCATCGCGTGTGGATGCACCCCTGCTACCTTGCGTTGGCGGAAGATCCACGAGTTCGCTTTGTCGCAAACTCCCGCGAGGGCGCGCGGAGTTATGCGGAGTGGCTTGGAATCGATCCCTCGCGTATCGCGGTGGTGCTCAATGGAGTGGATGCTGCTGAGGCACTGAGGCCATCGGAGCGGGAAGTCGCGCGCGTCCGAGCGGAACTCGCGCCAGGCGGTGCGCGCCTTGTGACGGGTGTCATGCGGCTCTCTGAGGAGAAGCGACCTGAGCTCTTTGCGGATGTTGCGCGTCGCATTTGCGCCGTGCGGTCGGACGTGCACTTTGCGATCGCTGGGGACGGCCCACTTATCGATGTACTACGCTCGGTCGTGCGGCCACTCGGATCGCGCTTCATGGTGCTCGGACGTCGATCTGATGTTCCGGCGATTCTCGCGGCATCTGACGCGGTACTCCTGACATCGCGAATTGAGGGAACCCCAAACGTTCTGCTCGAAGCGCAGTCTCTTGGAACTCCTGTCGTATCGACGCGAGTAGGCGGTGTCCCGGACGTCGTGCATGACGGCTCAACCGGAATTCTCGCTGAGCGCGACGATACCGACGGGCTCGTACGCGCGGTTCTTACACTGCTCTCCGACGAGGATCAGCGCGTACGCATGGGCATTGAGGCGGCGCGCACGATTGCAGCGCAATGCTCAGTTGATGCAATGGTGCGCGCGACCGACGTTCTCTATCGCGGTTGACCGAGGGATTGCGGCTCATCCTCCGCGCTCGATACGCTCGCACACAACTTCAGAGTCGAGATCGACGATTGATGCGTGTTGGAGATCGGGGCTCGTCTCGACGCGTAGTTCGAGTGCATCATGACGGAAGTCGATGTATCGACCGTCGGCGTACCCAAGACCGTAACTGGCGAGAAAGTACGGCCCGCCAAAGTGGCACGTAAAGCGGATGCGGAACTCAAGGGTCTCGCCAGCATGCGCCACGAAACCTGGCGGAAGCAACGTACGTGGATCGCGCCCGTACACGACGACGCCGTTGCGATTCCGAACATGGAACTGTAATCGGATTCCCTCGACCGTCTTCGAGCCCGTTGCACGGAAGCGGATCTCATAGCGCGTGCGCGGGACAAGTGTGTCGACAACGTGACCCGATACATCGAAAATCTGTGCAGGCTCAACTTTCCAGTCACCCGTTCCGTCTGCGCGCGCCGCCTCATCGGAAATCTTCGCGACCGCTCCCGCCGCATCTGTCGTTGCGTCGAGGAGGCGCTGGTACTGTCGGGTGACCGTGGGTACGGAACCGTATTCGAACAACTGTCCCTTCTCGAGGAGCAGAACCCGATCGCACAGGCTCGACACCTGCTCCATCGAGTGGGAGACAAACAGGATCGTGCACCCCTCGTCGCGCATCTGACGAATACGATCAAAGCACCTCACCTGGAAGCGCGCGTCTCCAACCGAAAGCGCTTCGTCGACAATGAGCACCTCGGGAATCGTGGCGACGGCCGTCGCAAACGTCAGACGGGCTTGCATACCCGAGGAATAGGTGCGGAACGGTCGATCGGCGAACTCGCCGAGCTCCGCAAAGTCAATGATGGAGTCGAGTCGCGCCCGAGCCTCTTTCCGAGTGGCACCTAGACAGATGGCGCCGAGGTACGCGTTCTCGCGACCCGTGTAGTCAGCGTGAAATCCGGTGCCGAGTTCGAGAATTGCGCTCAGTCGGCCATTGACGCGACAGGTTCCGGATGTCGGTTCAAGTGTGCCTGCGATCAACTTCAAGAGCGTGCTCTTACCCGCACCATTCCGCCCGATGACGCCGACGACTTCGCCGCGTGGGATGTCGAACGTGACATCGTCCAGTGCCCTGAACTCCGTGTGGCGCTTCTGACGGGTGAGAAACTCAAGTAAGACATCTCGGGTACGCGCATAGACCTGAAAGCACTTTGTGAGCGCGTGTACTTCGACGGCGCGTTCCATCAGAGCACCTCTGCAAGTTTCAGTCGAAGACGATCAAACACCGCGACGCCGAGCGCAAGCATTCCGAGAGCAATCAGTGGGAACACGAGCCACGAGACCGGATGCTGGATCGATCCATACGTGATCGCGTCGTGGTAACACCAGACCATGTGGCTAAACGGGTTCAGTTGCATACCTACCCGGGCGAATGTAGGCAGCGAGTCAATCAGCGCAGGGAGCAGGAGAATCGGCCCCGCGTAGAGACCGAGATTCGCGAGAATCGCGACAACTTCGCGCAGATCGCGGAATCCTGCGCCGATCGTCGCGACGAAGTAGGCGAGACCGAGCATTCCTGCGATTTGTGTCAACCAGAGTACCGGAAGAAGAAGTAACGTCGGCTTCGGACCAACCGATGCGAGCGCGACGGCAAGGGAGACAATGGTTCCCACGCACCATGGAACAAGCGCAGCGGCGATGACACGAGCGGGAAGCACTT
This sequence comes from Phycisphaerales bacterium, assembly GCA_044352505.1. Classification (GTDB taxonomy): domain Bacteria; phylum Planctomycetota; class Phycisphaerae; order Phycisphaerales; family SM1A02; genus QWPT01. The sequence continues at coordinate 14,395 of JBILDS010000016.1, read as the reverse complement.
CGATCGGAAAGACGACTTGACGAACAAGTGAGCGCTGCGAGACAAAGACGAGTGGCGAACGGGTTACGACATCGACAACTGCCAGCCACGGAACGAGCCCCGAAAGAATGAGCGACGCGCCTTCCCACGGTGATCCTTCCGCGCCGAGGCGAACCGGGAATACGAACGCGAAGAGACCGACGTAGACGGCCATTGTGATGAGCGGCGTGAGAACAGCCCACAGCACACCCAGAGCGCTTCCCGCATAGCGCTCAGAGATCTCGCGCCGCGAGAGCTCGTAGGTGAGTTCCGCATGGCGCACGAACACCGAGCGGAGAACCTTGATGAATGCGAGGGGATTCACAGTCAGGACACTCTTGCTCCTCGACCAAGGGTAGCGGAATCGCGCCACGCTCGGCGGACGCGGCTCCTTGCAGGCGTAACCGGGGTACGCAGCACGTCTGCGTTTCGGCGCGACAACTCGTTGAGGATCCCCGCCACCGGAGTTACACTGCGTGGCTTCCATACTGCCGCTGCAGCCGATCCATGCGCGTCGTTCATCTCATCACCACCCTTGCGATCGGCGGCGCTGAGCAGATGCTTGTGAAACTGCTACGCGCGATGGATCGGAGTGAGTTCCGCCCGACCGTGGTCACGCTTGTCAACGACGGGGCACTGATCGACGTCATTCGCGATCTGGGTGTTGAGGTTCGAAGCCTCGATCTTCGACGTGGCGAAGTGAGTCCGCGGGCGCTGCGGCGATTGATCAGCATGCTCCGTGCCGCTCGTCCCGATCTCATCCAGTCTTGGATGTATCACTCCAACGTGGCGGCCAGCATGGCGCGGCCTTGGCTCCCAAGACGTACCGGAATTGTGTGGAACATCCGGCAATCGTTGTACGATATATCGAAAGAACGTTACCTCACGCAAGCCGTCATTCGGTCTGGAAAGGTTCTCGCTCCGCACGTAGACGCACTTGTCAACAATTCAATTGTCAGTCGTGATCAACACAGCACAATTGGATATGTCAATTCTCGAAGCATTGTTATTCCGAATGGTTTTGAAGTTGAGAGCTTCCGACCAGACCCCGTCGCACGAATTGCAATGCGAGCTGAGCTTGGTACCGAAGATGATGCTGTGGTGATTGGCATCGTTGCCCGTATGCATCCGAGTAAAGACCACGCGCTGTTCTTCCGAGCCGCCGAACTTGCGGTCGCGCGGAATCCGCGTCTTGTGTTTGTGTGCGCCGGGCGCGGAACGGACACGCACGCACGGTGTCGAGAGGCCGCGCGCGGCCTGCTGAAGGGACGGCTCCGGTTGCTCGGTGAGCGCGTCGATGTCCCGCGCGTCATGGCCGGGCTTGATGTTCTTGTAAGTTCGAGTAACACCGAAGGTTGCCCGAACGCTGTTGGAGAGGGCATGGCCTGCGGCCTCCCCGTCATCGGAACCGACATTGGTGACACCCGAGATGTGGTTGGCGACGCCGGACGCATCGTGCCGTGCGGTGATGCGCTTCGACTTGCCGACGAGATCGTTGCGCTCGCCGCGATGGCTCCGGCGCAGAGAACCGATCTTGGCGCGCTTGCCCGTGATCGAATCCGCAGCGCCTACTCGATCGAGTCGGTGGCGGCACGCTATGGACGGCTCTATCACGAGATCGTCACTGAGCGGCGCGGGCGGGGAGAGCGGGCGATGCGAGAAACACTTCCAGCGCGCATTGTCGAGCCCGCGATCTGAGGCGGAGTCTCTACAGTGGCGGCATGGCTGCGATCGTCATCGTCAATGGAATCGGCGACACAGTGGTCGCGTTTCGAGGTGCGCTTGTGCGCGACCTTGTCGAGCGCGGGCATGCCGTGACGGTGTCGACTCCGCACCCAGAAGAGGTGTCGTCTCATTCGGTCGCTGAGGCCGTCGCAGCACTTGGCGCACGCTGCGTGTTCTCGCCTCTCGAGCGCACGGGACTCAGCCCCCGATCTGAGTGGCGCACCCGGCAGCACTATTGCGAACTGTTCGATGAGTTGCGTCCAGACGCGGTTTTCGTCTCCAACCCGAAGCCGATTTTCCATGCAGTATCCGCAGCGTGCGCGGTGGGAGTTGCGAGGCGGGTCGCGATGGTGACCGGACTTGGCTACGCGTTCACGGGGGGGTCGTTCAAGGCACGTGTACTGCGATCAGTTGCAGTGCAGCTCTATCGGCGCGCGCTCGGTGATGCGACGCATGTGTACTTTCAGAACCAAGACGATTGTGATGAGCTTGCGCGTTTGGGAGCTCTCGCTCACGCGCCGACTCCAAGATTCATCGCAGGAAGCGGCGTCGATCTTGCTGCGTTTGCTGCGGCGCCCCCTGCTCAAGGCCCGCCGCTCTTCCTGATGATCGCGCGGCTTCTCAGCGAGAAAGGTGTCCGCGAGTTTGCGGAAGCGGCGCATATTGTCCGCAAAAAGCGTCCGTCTTGGCGATTTCGTCTCGTCGGTTGGATTGATCGAAATCCAGCAGCTATTCGACGCGAGGAACTGACGGAGTGGGTGCAGCGTGGGACGGTTGAGTATGCCGGGCGATGCGACGACGTGCGTGATGAACTGCGGAGCGCCCATGTGTTCGTGCTGCCGTCCTATCGCGAGGGGACACCAAAGAGCGTCCTTGAAGCCATGGCGATGGCGCGTCCCGTGATTACGACCGATACGGTTGGTTGCCGTGAGACCATTCGGAATGGGGTAGAGGGATTGTTGATTGCGCCGCGCAATGTCGCGGCGCTGGTGGACGCGTGTCTGCAACTTGGGGATGATCCCGCGCGCTGTGTGGAGTTCGGCGTTGCCGCGCGACGTCGTGCGGAGGAGCGTTTCGACGTTCGCATCGTGAACGCCGAGATCATGGAGGCGCTGGGCGCATGAGCCTCCCCTGTACTCCCTGGTTCGATTCAGGCACGCCCGACACGCGCGCATGGCCCCCGCCATCGGGGCTCGCGCTCGGCGCGGCAATGCGCGACGTTCGGGCGCGTGATCGACACGGCGATGCAATACACCTTGCGGCTGCGATCGCGTTCGCGTTTCTCGTGCCGCTTGGTCAAGCACCCGCATCGATCGGGTTGGCTCTCCTCTTCACGATTGCTCTGATTCGCGGCGTCGTTTTTCCTGTGCTTTTCACGCCATTGCTGCGTTGGCCTCCACTTTGGCTCGGGCTCGCGTGGGTTGCGTGGTCCGCCGCGAGTTCCATGTGGTCGCCAGTGGGCGGGGACAGCCTCAAGGTACTCAGCCCGCAGAGAGTGCTACTTGCAGCGGTTGCGCTCTTTCCGATGTTGGATCGTGTGCGCCTGATTGCATGGGCGCTTGTGTGTGGAGTTGGCTGTAATGCAATGGTGCAAGTGCTGCAGTCGTTTGGATGGCTCCACGTGGATGACCGACCCACATGGCGACCGGCGGGTTTTGCTGGTCTGCCTGCGGTGGCGGCGATCAATGCTGGAATCGCGCTACTTCTTGGGCTCTCGCTGATTGTTGGGGTGCGCATTTCGGCTCGAGTTGCGCTCGGCGTCCTCATCTCGATCTCAGCCGCAGGGCTTGTTCTGACTTCATCGCGGCATCCGACCATCGCACTTGTCTTTGCGCTTCCGTTCCTACCGCTGCTGTTGGTCATTGGTGGCCATGTACAACTTCGCGCTGCCCTGAAGGGTGCCGCCATGTTCTTGCTTGTTGCCGTTGCGAGCCTCATCGCATTCGGCCAGGACTTCCTGCCGTACTTAGAGGCAGCGCAACGAGATGTACGTGCGGCACTTCGCGGTGAAGCTGGATTTTCCTCGATCCACGCTCGGCTCTTCTGGTGGCAACTCGGTATCGAAGAGTGGCTCGCGCATCCGATCGCCGGCGGCGGCCTTAGCAGTTTTCGAGGCTTCGTCGAGTTGCATCCATCGACATTCGTGTTCGTTGCGGAGAGTGGGATCTCGCTTGATGAGGTGTTACAGAAGCACCCACACTCGAGTTACGTGCGTGCGCTTGCCGAGACCGGCATCGTCGGCTTCGCCCTTTTGGTAGGACTTGTCTTCGCGTGCATGCGGTCGGGACTACTGATGTTGGGGAGAGATCCCATGATTGTCGGTGCTGTCGTGTCGACGATGTTCGTCGCGCTGGCAACGGCGGGTGAGTGCATCGAGTTGATGAATGTCGCGTACGCGCCCGCTGTCATCGCAGTGACGCTCGCGGCGGCGCCGCGCTGGGATGGCTGCGGCCTGCCCACGCGTCGCGTCTGATACGCTCGTGACATGTGTGGCTTCGCTGGATTTGTTGATCTTCACGGACGCGTCGGGACTTCTCACGAGTCGGCGAATGCCGTACTTGCGAGCATGGCAGGGCAACTCGTCCATCGAGGGCCCGACGACGGTGGCGTGCATTTCGACAGCGCGACGAGGGTGGGTCTTGCGTTTCGCCGGCTCGCGATTCTTGACCTCTCGCCTGCAGGGCATCAACCGATGGTGTCTGCGAGTGGGCGGTTCGTGATTGCATTCAACGGTGAGGTGTACAACCACGGGAGACTACGGGAGAAGTTGCTGGCAGTCGGAACCGGGTTCCGAGGCCACTCTGATACCGAGTCCATGTTGGCCGCATTCGAGGAATGGGGCGTGGAAGAGGCGATTCCGCGACTTGAGGGCATGTTCGCGTTTGCAGTGCTGGACCGTGTGGAGCGTGTGCTTTGGTTGGTTCGCGATCGCTTCGGTGTGAAGCCGCTGTATTACGGGCTGACCCATGGCTTGCCTGTCCCGGATCTTGGCTTGCCTGTCCCGGATGGGTCGGTCCCGGATGGGTCGGGCTTGAACGGCGCTGATGGCTTGCCTGTCCCTGAGCGGATGGTCCCTGAGCGGATGAGGGCGCGAAGTTTCTCTATCCCAAAATCCAGTGCGTTCGTGTTCGGGAGCGAGTTGAAGGCCATGCATGCCTGTCCCGGTTGGAGCGGATCGATCGACCGCGGAGCACTGACCCTCTTCATGCGCCATGGGTACGTGCCAAGCCCCCTGACGATCCATCCACAGGCGCGTAAGTTGCGCCCAGGACATCTACTAAGAGTCGATCTCCCTCACGCACACGTCGAGGAACGCTGTTGGTGGCATTCACGCGACCTTGCGCGGCGAGGCGCTGCTGCGCGCTTCGTGGGGAGCGACCAAGAGGCGATCGACGCAGTCGACTCTGCGCTCCTTCAGAGTGTTCGCCTCCGGATGATGGCCGACGTGCCGCTCGGCGCTTTCCTTTCAGGCGGTATTGACTCGAGTGCGGTGGTCGCCGCCATGCAGGCGCAGTCTTCGCAGCCGATTCGGACCTTTACGATCGGTTTTGGACCAAAGGAGTTTGATGAAGCGCCCTACGCTCGAGCGATCTCGAAACACCTCGGGACCGACCACACGGAGGTGTACATCTCGGGCGACGAAGCTCTGGCGACTATCCCGCGCCTTTCCACGATTTGGGACGAGCCGTTTGCGGATAGTTCCCAGATCCCAACCCTCCTTGTGAGTGAAGTGGCGCGTCGAAGTGTGACCGTCTCACTTTCAGGAGATGGCGGGGATGAGCTCTTTGGCGGCTACTACCGGTACTCGTGGGCAGAAACCGTCGCAAATCAAACTCGACGCTTCAGTCCACGCACACGTGCCATCGCTTCAGCATTGCTTCGGGCGACGCCGCGCATCCCAGCGAACCTTGCCGGTCAAGTTCTGTCGAAGCTGCTTCCGTCGCGATACTCCATTGACCGCGCGGGCGATCGCGCGCATCGACTCGCTGGGCTACTGCAGCACGACCACGCATGGGCGATCTACCTCAACCTTCTTGCGAACTGCCTTGACGCCGATAGCCTCGTTCTCGGAGCACATCGCCCGATGACTCCGCTCACCGACCAGAGCGAGCTCGTACCTGAGCTCGACCTACATACTCGCATGATGCAAGCGGATATCGTGAGTTACCTCGTCGACGACATTCTCGTAAAGGTCGATCGAGCGAGTATGGCTGTCTCGCTCGAAGCGCGAGAGCCACTTCTTGATTCGGCGCTCGCGGAACTTGCCTTCCAACTGCCGCTCCGAATGAAGATCCGCGATGGCGAGCGCAAATGGGTTCTCAGGCGCGTGTTGGAGCGACGCGTTCCGCGATCTCTCTTCGATCGTCCAAAGATGGGCTTCGGCGTACCCCTTGCCGAGTGGCTGCGCGGGCCGCTCCGACCATGGGCGGAGTCACTCCTAGCGCCGGATCGGCTACGTCGTGAAGGTCACCTGAATGAAGCGGCCGTGCGCATGATTTGGAACCGCACGCTCGATCCATCCCAGAATGCCAACGGCTACGACATCTGGAATGTCCTCATGTTCCAATCATGGCTTGAGACATGGACTTTGGGTCGGAAATCTTGAATCTGCGCGAGAATTGCCGATAGGGCTTCGGCGAATTCGGCTTCTCTCTCATGAACCGGAGAGCGAGACGGCGCTTTGGGTCGCCTCTGGCTTTCATCGGCATGAGAACACGCTCCATGATGTCCATGACGCCCATCACGAACATGACGACCGATACGAAGACCCCGATCCTGCTTTCGCCGCCGCATCTTTCGGGTGCTGAGCGCCATTTCGTTGAAGAAGCATTTCGCACGAACTGGATCGCGCCCCTTGGACCACATGTCGACGCCTTCGAACGCGAGTTCGCCGCACAGCTCTCCGCCAGCCCAACTCCGATGTACTGCTGCGCAACATCCTCGGGGACCGCGGCGATCCATCTCGGCCTCCTAACGCTTGGTGTCTGTCCCGGAGACATTGTCCTCTGCTCGAGTTTCACCTTCGTGGCAACCGCGAATCCCATTCGACAGGTTGGCGCGGAACCCGTCTTCATCGACAGTGACGAAGAAAGTTGGAACATGTCGCCCGTCGCTTTGCGTCGGGCACTCCAGTCACTTGACGCTGAGGGTGTACGTCCTCGTGCTGTAGTGACCGTCGACCTTTATGGGCAGGGGTGCAACTATGGCGTCATAGAACCGGTCTGCCAGGAGTGGAATGTTCCGATCCTTGAAGACGCCGCCGAGGCGCTGGGCGCAACCGTAGACGGTCGGCCGTGCGGTTCGTTCGGTTCGGTCGCTGCTTTCAGTTTCAACGGAAACAAGATCATCACGACGTCGGGGGGCGGGATGCTTGCCGCTCGGAGTGTGCGCGCCGCTGAGTTCGCGCGCTTTCTCGCCACGCAAGCGCGAGATCATGCGCCACACTACGAACACTCGATCACGGGCTTCAACTATCGATTGTCAAACATCTGTGCGGGCATCGGTCGTGGACAGCTGCTCGTACTCGATGAACGCGTCGCTCGTCGCCGCGAGATTTTTGCGCACTATAAGCGTGCACTCGGTGCAATCGATGGCATCGAGTTCATGCCTGAACCGAGCTGGAGCCGCTCCACACACTGGCTGACAACGCTCACAATTGATCACACACGAGCCGGCTGCTCGCGAGATGAGCTGCTGTCGGCGCTTGCTGCGGAACGGATCGAAGCGCGACCTGCTTGGAAGCCGATGCATATGCAACCGCTCTTCGCAGATTGCCGGATGTTCGAGCATAATCAGGGTTGTGCTCCGGTCTGCGAGCGACTCTTCCGGGATGGACTCTGTCTGCCATCGGGCTCGTCAATGAGCGACGCGGATGTTGCACGCGTGATCCAAGTGTGCGAACGCGCACTCAGTCCAGCGCGCCTCGCCCGTGGCTCGGGGGCACCCGTCGCAGCGGCACGCAGCGTGTAAACTCCGACCATGGCGGTTCTTGTCACTGGTGCCGCGGGCTTCATCGGCTCGCATGTCTCGCATGTCCTTCTCGATCGCGGCGAGGAGGTTGTGGGTCTTGACGACCTCAACGACTACTACGACCCGATGCTGAAGGAGGCGCGGCTCGCGCGCCTCGTACCAAAGCGCGGCTTCTCGTTCGTGAAGATGGACGTCGCCGACCGCGTGGGTATGGAGTCGCTGTTCGCGCAGCACAGGTTCGATCGCGTCGTGCACCTCGCCGCGCAGGCGGGCGTGCGCTACTCGATCACGAACCCGCACGCGTACGTCCACTCGAACATCGTCGGCTTCCAGAACATCCTCGAAGGCTGCCGCGCGGTGCACGAGAAGTACGGCGGCTGCAGGCACCTCGTCTATGCAAGTTCGAGCTCGGTCTACGGCGGCAACACGAAACTCCCCTTCTCAGTGAACGATTCAGTGGACCACCCGCTGTCGCTCTACGCGGCGAGCAAGAAGGCAAACGAGCTCTTCGCGCACACCTACTCAAACCTCTTCGCGCTGCCGACGACGGGACTGCGGTTCTTCACCGTGTACGGGCCGTGGGGGCGCCCCGACATGGCACTCTTCCTCTTCACGAAGAACATCATCGAGGGGAAGCCGATAGAGGTCTTCAACCACGGGCGCCATCGCCGTGACTTCACCTACGTCGACGACATCGTCGAGGGGATCGTGCGCACGCTCGACCGTCCCGCGCAGCCGAACCCAGCGTTCGACGCGGCGCATCCGGATCCTGGTACCTCAAGCGTGCCGTGGCGGGTCTACAACATCGGCAATTCCCGCCCGGTCGAGCTCCTCGACTACATCGGCGCCATCGAACGTGCGCTGGGCCGCAAGGCGGAGATGATCCTGAAGCCGCTGCAGCTTGGCGATGTGCCCGACACCATGGCCGATGTCGATGCGCTCGAGCGCGACACGGGGTACCGGCCGTCGACCACGGTCGAGACTGGCGTGGCGCGATTCGTCGAGTGGTACCGCGGGTACTACGGAACCTGACGATTGTCGGCTACGCTGCTCCTATGGCCAGCGTCTGCTTCTACTTCGAGTTCCACCAGCCCTACCGGCTCCGGCGCTATTCGGTCTTCTCGACCGATCCGTTCTACTTCGACAACGAGGCGAACGAGAAGATCATGCGCAAGGTTGCGGACAAGTGCTATCGCCCCGCGACGGCGAAGATGCTCGATCTCGTGAAGCGGCATGACAAGCGCTTCCGCTGCTCGTACTCGATCACGGGCACGGCGCTCTCGCAGCTCGAGCAGTGGGCGCCCGATGTGGTCGACACGCTCAAGCGCCTCGTCGACACCGGTGCGTGCGAGCTCGTCGGCGAGACGAGCCATCACTCGCTCTCGTTCCTCTTCTCGCGCGCGGAGTTCGACGCGCAGGTCGACCTCCACCAGCAGCGCATGCAGGAGGTCTTCGGCGTGACGCCGAAGATTTTCCGCAACACAGAGCTCATCTACTCGAACGAGCTCGCCGCGCACATCGCGAAGCGCGGCCAGCACCGCGCGATCATCTGCGAGGGCGTCGACCGCCTGCTTGGCTTCCGCTCGCCGAACTACATCTACACGCCGCCGGGCGAAGGCGACCTCGCCGACCGCCCGATCAAGCTGCTCCTCAAGAACTACCGCCTCAGCGACGATATCGCCTTCCGCTTCTCGAACCGAGGCTGGAAGGAATGGCCGCTTTCCGCCGAGAAGTTCGCGGGCTGGGTGAACCAGATCAACGGCGACGGCTTCTGCTGCAACCTCTTCATGGACTACGAGACCTTCGGCGAGCACCAGTGGGCCGACACGGGGATCTTCGAGTTCCTCGACGCGCTGCCGGGCGCGATCTACGACCACAACAGCGGGCACAACGACTTCCTCACGCCGTCGCAGCTCCTCGACTGCTACGAACCCGTCGGCGAATACGATGTGCCGCACTGGATCTCGTGGGCCGACAGCGAGCGCGATCTCTCCGCGTGGCTCGGCAACCCGATCCAGGACGGTGCCGCCAAGGAGCTCTACGACCTCGAGGGCCCGGTGAAGGAACGCCACAAGGCGGGCGACCCGTACATCCTTGAGGACTGGCGCAAACTGACCACGAGCGATCACCTCTACTACATGTGCACGAAGTACTGGTCGGACGGCGATGTCCACAAGTACTTCTCACCGTACGACTCGCCGTACGACGCGTACATCAACTTCATGAATGTGATCGACCATCTGAAGACCCGCGCTGGACTCGCCAGAGTCGCTCGCGTGAAGGTGTAGAGCGTAGATGGTGCGGAGCGGACCAGACCTTGCGAAGCAGTGCGAGGTGGACCAGTGCGAAGCGGACAGGCAAGTACTGGCGGAGACTATCAACGGGGATCAACACGAACTGGATCAGTGGGGACAGCGGGACCGACCGCGGGGACAGGCATGCCTTTCCCCCGCATACCGTGGTTCGACACCTCAACTGACGACAAAGCCACCCGATCTGGACAGGCAATGCACTCCCTCACCTGGCATGGCCTCAGATTCAGATTCCCACTCGCAAACCGCTCGTCCACAGTGCGAACAGCCAACTCGAGAACCCGGATCCTCCAGCGCGTCGATGGATGACATTGATCCTGCTACGAAGTGAAAGAAAGTCGCTGTAAAAAGTACAGAGATTTGAGGATCGCTACAAAGCGGCGCTAGATTCGCCGCGTGACCACAAGACGCTGTGACATTGTCGATGCAGATAGACCTGGGATCTATCACTGTGTCTCGCGCTGCGTGCGGCGAGAGTCTCTGATTGACGCTCCCGAACGACGCGCATGGATTGTCGATCGCCTTCAGTTCCTCGCGGAACTCATGGCGATCGATGTGATTTCCTTCGCGGTGATGCGAAACCATGTGCACCTTCTTCTTAGTATCCGTCCGGATATCGTTGCATCGTGGACGGATCGCGAGGTCGCGTGGCGCCGAGTCATGCTTCAACCGAAGCGGCGCTGGAGGATCCAACATGGCATTGATGTCGACGCAGCTCCTACTGAGTCTGAACTCCAAGCAATCCTGTTGTGTCCACAGCAACTTACGGCTGCGAGGAGATACCTCTCGAACCTCGGTAGTTTCCATCGATTACTGAAGGAGCCATGTGCGCGACTTTGGAATCGACTTGATCGAGTCAAAGGGCACTTCTGGGAAGGTCGATTTGAATCGCGGCGAGTGTTAGACCCACAGAGTTTGGTTCATGTGTCACGCTACGTCGAACTGAATGAAGTGTATGCGTGTGCTGCAGACTCTCTGCCGTCGAGTGTCTGGAGTTCTGCCGCATGGCAGTGGCGACGTCTTCGCGAAGTCATCGAAGAGTGTCTTCAAACGTCAAGCGGCGATCTGTGCCCAAAGAGTGTTGCAGACCGCATTTGCTCCATCCATTGGCAACCAGTCTTCCCGTGCCGAACTGACTCGCGATCCGACCCTACACAGGACGCTGCCAGACCGACCGTTCGTTCAACTGATGCCCTTTGCGCTGTTCATGAGTCACAGTTTCTGGTAGCCCATCTTGATGGGGTACATCGGATTGGCGCCAAGGGGCGCATTGACAAGCGCGGTCGCATTCGAGCAGGCAAGGCGCCGCCTTTGGTCGCTGCATTTCGCGCAGCGTTCAAGCGCTGCCGAGGGGCTCTCAGAGACGCAGTGGCTGCAGTTGGAGCGGAACCCAACTTTCGCGAAGCTCGTGGAATCGGAGAGTTCATCGAAAGGGCTGTCGATGAGGTGACCCAACGAATCCACGACACAAAGCGGAGTTGGCTCGGTACGCATCTGACCGAAGATGAATCTGCTCTTGGGTTTGTCGTCACCCAAGGAAGCTGCTATGGCCATCCCGAAGCGCTTCAGCAGGAGGCATCCCGCCGCGGAAGAGCAAGAGTGCGCTCAGGATTCAAACCAAAGGTGCCTCCGAGAGCCGCCTAAGCTCAAACGAGCGCAAGCGACGAGTGGAGCGGTGCAGACGGATGCTTCAGGCCTCCGTTGCGTGATCTGCTGTTGCGGTCCGAAGCCTCTCGCCAATCGACACTGCTTCGCTTGGTCGAGAAGAACTCGTGGAGACTGTACACATCGCATCAACCGCGATTCCTGACGAATCGGGCTTCTTAAGAACCGGCTTCTCGTTGATCTGCTGTCGCTTGACCCGAGTCACGGTCATGCCTGTCCTCGAATGTCGGTCCTATCCGAGCGCTGCTGCTTCCACTCAGTTCATGAGCTTTGGCTTGCCTGTCCAAGTTTGATCGTCCAAGTTTGATCGGTCCAGGTTCGATCAGACAGCGGCTGCCTCGCGTACCCGCGGCGGTGTGAGTTTCGGCCGTGCCAAATGCGGAAAGTAATCCTGAATCGCGGTCACGGACCACGCGCCCGCGCGCAGCGCGGCGATCGCGTCGACGGTCGCACGTGCCGCCGACACAGTCGTGATCATTGGAATCCCCGTACGTACAGCATTTGCACGGATGCGGCCTTCGTCGGTCATCGCACCCTTCTTGGTAGGTGTGTTGATGATGAGTTGAACCTCACCATTTGCCATGACATCAAGAACAGTCGGCCGTGCGCCCTCACTCAACTTGTGCAGCATCGTCGTTTCAACGCCATGCTCCGCGAGATAAGCCCCTGTGCCGCGGGATGTGAAGACCGTGAACCCCATTCGAACAAGGTCGCGTGCGATACCGACGACTTCCTCGCGGTCGCCCTCGCGCACTGAGACGAACACCGCGCCTTCGAGCGGTAGTTGGATTCCGGCGCCCATCTGCGCCTTCGCGAAGGCGATCGGAAGCGAGCGGTCCGCTCCCATCACTTCGCCCGTCGAGCGCATCTCAGGGCCGAGCACCACATCGACGCCGGGGAACTTCGCGAACGGGAAGACAGACTCCTTCACGGCGTAGAAGCCCGTATCGGGGATCTCCTTCGTGCCGAGGCGCGCAAGCGACCGTCCCATCATCACTTGCGCCGCGATGTACGGCCACGCAACGCCCTTCGCCTTGCCGACGAAGGGCGAGGTGCGCGACGCGCGCGGGTTCACCTCGAGGATGTAGACGGTGCCGTCCTTCACGGCGAACTGGACATTCATCAGGCCTCGCACGCGCAGTTTCTCCGCGAGGCGCCGCGCGGTCGAGCGGATCTCCTCGACCGTCTCAGGCGGCAGGGCGAACGGCGGCACCACGCAGGTGGAGTCGCCCGAGTGGATGCCCGCCTCCTCGATGTGCTCCATGACGCCGCAATAGAGCGCTTGGGGCGGCTCGGGGTCGTGCGAGATCATGCGCGCGCGCGTACCCTCGCTTGGCTCAAAGTCGGCGACGACATCGACATCGACCTCGGTCGCGTCGTTGAGGAAGCGGTCGATGAGGACGGGCGCGTTCGCGAGATCGCTCACATTCACGGCGCTCGTCATGTAGGTGCGCAGCGAAGACTCGTCGGGGCAGATCTCCATGCCGCGTCCGCCGAGCACGTAGCTCGGGCGCACGAGCACGGGATATCCGACGGCGTTCGCGCACGCGACGGCCTCGTCGAGCGAGCGCGCGACGCCGCTCGGCGGCTGCTTGAGGCCCATCTCGTCGAGCATTGCTTTGAAGCGGTCGCGGTCCTCAGCGAGGTCGATCGAGTCGAGGCCCGTGCCGACGAGCGGCACGCCCGCCTTCGCGAGCCCGTGCGCGAGGTTGAGCGGCGTCTGGCCGCCGAACTGGACGATCGCGCCGACGACCTTGCCCGCGCGGTCGGCGCGGTCGATGCCGCCGCCGTTCAGGCGCTCGATGACATTCAGCACATCCTCGAGCGTGAGCGGCTCGAAGAAGAGGAGATCGCTCGTGTCGTAGTCGGTCGACACGGTCTCGGGGTTCGAGTTGATCATCACGCTCTCGAAGCCCATCGACTCGCACGCGAACGCGGCCTGGCAGCAGCAGTAGTCGAACTCGATGCCCTGTCCGATGCGGTTCGGGCCGCCGCCGAGGATCACGATCTTCTCGCGGTCTGTGACGCGGATCTCGTCGTCGAGCACGGGCTTGCCGTCGACGGTGAACGGCGCCTCGTAGGTCGAGTAGTAGTACGGCGTGACGGCCTCGAACTCGGCCGCGCAGGTGTCGACGAGCTTGTAGACGGGCTCGATGCCGAGCGCCTTGCGGTGCGCGCGCACGGCGAGGATCGTCTCGGGGCTGATCGCGCCGAGATAGAGGTTCGCCAGCTGCGCGTCGGAGTAGCCGAGGCGCTTCGCCTCGAAGAGCACCTCGCGCGGAACGGCCTCGAGCGACGCGTGGCGCGTCAGCTCGTCCTCGAAGGCGACGAGCTGGCGGAACTCCTCGAGGAACCACGGATCGATGCGGCTCAGCTCGTGGATGCGCTCGGCGCTCCAGCCCATCTTGAAGGCGTAGCGGACATAGTAGAGGCGGCCCTGCGACGGCACGGCGAGCTTGCGCGTGAGCGTCTCCTCGGGAAGCGGCCACACGGCCTGCGAGCGGTCCGCGACCTGCACGCCCTTCGCGAGGTCCTCGGCGGTCGCGCGCTGCGCGACGAGCCACTTGTCGTTGCGGTCGAGGCCGAAGCCGAAGCGCTTCACCTCCATCGAGCGGATCGCCTTCTGGAACGCCTCCTTGAAGGTGCGTCCGATCGACATCGCCTCGCCGACCGACTTCATCTGCGTGGTCAGCGTCTCGTCGGCC
>JBILDS010000272.1:0-3680 GCA_044352505.1 Phycisphaerales bacterium | reverse complement strand
GGTCGTCTACTCGAGCGAGCTCGTCCTCGACCTCTCGACGATCGTGCCGTCGCTCGCGGGCCCCGCGCGTCCGCAGGACCGCGTCGCGCTCACCGACATGCAGTCGAACTGGCGCCGCGATCTCGGCAAGATCTACAACAAGGGCCCGAACGCGGCCGCGCCGAACGCGACCACGATGACCGCCGCCGACGGCGTCAGCGTGCGCGACCCGGAAGGCAACGAGTTCCAGCTCAAGCACGGCTCGGTCGTCATCGCGGCGATCACGAGCTGCACCAACACCTCGAACCCGAGCGTGATGATCGGCGCAGGCCTCGTCGCGAAGAAGGCCGCCGCGCTTGGCCTCACCCGGAAGCCGTGGGTCAAGACCTCGCTCGCGCCGGGCTCGAAGGTCGTCACCGAGTACCTGAACGCGGCGGGTCTCACGGAATCCCTCGACGCCGTCGGGTTCAACACCGTCGGCTACGGCTGCACGACCTGCATCGGCAACTCCGGCCCGCTGCCCGACCACATCGGCGCCGCGATCAAGGAAGGCGATCTCGCGGTGGCGAGCGTCCTCTCCGGCAACCGCAACTTCGAGGCGCGCGTCCACCAGGATGTGAAGGCGAACTACCTCGCCTCGCCGCCGCTCTGCGTCGCATACGCGATCGCGGGCACCGTCGACATCGATCTCCAGCAGGACCCGATCGCCACCACGAAGGACGGCAAGCCCGTCTACCTCAAGGACATCTGGCCCTCCGCCAAGGAAGTGGAGGACGCGGTGCACCAGTTCGTCACCCGCGCCCAGTTCGTGAAGGAGTACGCCGATGTCTTCAAGGGCTCGGACGCCTGGCAGAAGATCGCGACCGGCGGCGGCGAGATGTACTCATGGGACGCGAAGTCGACCTACATCCAGGAGCCGCCGTTCTTCGTCGAGATGAAGAAGGAAGCGGGCACCATCACCTCGGTCGTGGGCGCGCGCTGCCTCGCGAAGCTCGGCGACTCGGTCACGACCGACCACATCTCGCCTGCCGGCGACATCAAGAAGGACGGCCCCGCCGGCAAGTTCCTCGTCGAGAACGGCGTCGCCCCCGCGATGTTCAACAGCTACGGCTCGCGCCGCGGCAACGACCGCGTCATGACCCGCGGCACCTTCGCGAACACTCGCATCAAGAACGAGCTCGCGCCCGGCACCACCGGCGGCGTCACGACCGACTTCACCGACGGCATGGTGAAGGCGATCTACGACGCGAGCGTCAACTACAAGGCGAAGAACATCCCGCTCGTCGTCCTTGCCGGCAAGGACTACGGCATGGGTTCGTCGCGCGACTGGGCCGCGAAGGGCACCTTCCTCCTCGGCGTGAAGGTCGTCGTCGCCGAGAGCTTCGAGCGCATCCACCGCTCGAACCTCGTCGGTATGGGCGTGATGCCGCTCACCTTCCTCGCGGGGCAGGACCGCAACTCACTCGGGCTGAAGGGCGACGAGACCTTCGATGTCCACATCCCGACCGACCTCAAGCCGCGGCAGAACATCAAGGTCGTCGCGACCCGCGCCGACGGCAGCAAGGTCGAGTTCGACACGCTCTGCCGCGTCGACACACCGGTCGAGGTTGAGTACTACCGCAACGGCGGCATTCTCAATACCGTTCTCCGCAAGATGATGGTTGCGAAGTGAGTTGAGGGATTGCGTTTGGGCGGCCACTTGTGTCGCTGCGTACGCGGAAGTCGACGGACTCTGAGAAAGTCTGTTGGGCTCGCGTGGTGTCGCGCGCTTCACGTGTCTTGCTTCACGTGTCCTGTGGCACGCTTCATCTGTTGCAGTTTTTGGATTGTGCTTGGTGGGTTGTGCTTCAGGCGTCGACCGCGAAATTTCCCACACAATCCCTACGATTTTGTGTCGTGTTTTTCGAAACGTCCTCAGCAGCCAGTAGGCTCACTTGACGACGCAAAGCAGAGCGGTTCGATGCGACCCATGCGAGGTTGCGTGTGCCGAAACTACGGGTTCGCAGCGGTGGCTCCGCTTCGTGGCTCCGCTTCGTGGCCTTGATACGACGTCAGTCCGTTGCCGGAGAGGATGATCCACCGCACACATCGAAATGGAGGAGAAGACGATGAAGTCGGAAGAAGAGCACGCGCTTGCGCGCGCAACCGCGATTGCCAGGGGCGCGCACCGCATGGCCGGAAAGCAGGCGCGAGCGGAGCGGCGAGCCGTCCTGTTGCGAGGGTTAGAGAGTGCGCTCTTCGGGAGCCGTATGCCGGATGCACGGATCCTGCTCTCGACAGCGCGCTGGTCACGGGAGCCGATCGATGCCGCGTGCCCGCGTTGCGGAACGACGCGTGCGCGTTTCGAACATGTTCGTGGCGGCTGCGCGGAGTGTCGGCATCGGAAACTTGCGTTCTGCGGACTGGTTCGTCTTGGGAGATACGCGCCACCGCTCTCGCAGTGGACTCCCGCAATCAAGCAGCGCGCCTGGCAGGGAATGGCGGATGCGCTTGGGGTTGAGCTCGGTCGACAGGTGCGCGATGCCATTGCTGCGGAACTTCAACCGCAACCAAGCGTGGTGACGTACGTGCCGACACATTGGCTGCGCCGAATGCTGCGCGGGATCGATCACGGTCGGATGCTTGCGGAGGCTGTCGCTCGCGAACTCGGGATCGAGGTACAGCCTCTCTTGAGCGCTGGCCTTCTCGCGCGCCAAACCGGCTCCGGTCGGGTGACGCGCGCATCGAAATCCGGCCGATTCCGTTGCTGCGGTGGGAGGCGCGGACAACTCGCGCCCAGATTCAATGGCGCAACGGTGCTGCTGGTTGATGACGTTCGCACAACTGGTGCAACGCTCGCTGAAGCGGCGGCCTCCCTCTGCGCGGGCGGCGCCGGTGGCGTTGTTGCCGCGTGCTGCGCTGCGGTCGACCCGCCCAACCGCAGCTCAGGTCAATTTGGGATGCGTGTTCAAGGTCGGTGAAATGTGGATAAGTCAGTCTGCAGCTTGCCTTGAGGGCAGCCATGGGCGATAATCAGAAAAGTTACGAGGCATTTCGAGAAAGAACTGCGTAGGATTGGTGAATTCTCGGACATTTCAGCTCAAGCGGCAATGTTCTCGGGCGCCAAGAGCGCTTTCTTGCAGGTTCTTTTTCATTTCCGGGCTTCGAAGCATCCAAGCGAGTTGACACCTTCCTTGGTTTCGCTACACTCCTCGACCCGAGGCGGTTTCGCCCCGGGGGCGCGGTACGCCGCGGTTTCTTTGACAAGTCAGCAGTTGGAACGCCGCGAGGATGTTTCGCGCAAGTTGCTCGGCACGGCCGGCAACTCAAGCGCAAATCGCCGCCACCACAGTGGCGGCAGATGAACATCCTCCGTGATGCCAAAGACAATGATCAATTCCAGTGATCACTGTCAGTCCGATCCGCAAGGTTCGGCTGGTAGTGATGTTCATCAAAGAATGGTGGATTTGCCGTCCACCACTCTCGGCACGCAAGTGAATGGAACCGAGAGAATGACCGGCCGACGAATCAATAGGATCGTCGGTTTGGCTGGGCAAACCTTCAATGGTACGCAGCGAAAGCTGCTCAAAACTTCTTGAAGAGTTTGATCCTGGCTCAGATTGAACGCTGGCGGCATGGCTAAAACATGCAAGTCGAACGCGTGTAGCAATACACGAGTGGCGAAAGGGCGAGGAATAGATTCCTACGTACCCCAGAGTCAG
>JBILDS010000074.1:0-12687 GCA_044352505.1 Phycisphaerales bacterium | reverse complement strand
GCTCCAACCGCAATTCTCTTCAGTAAACGCGTGCCGCGCCAGAGTGCAAGACAGGGCCTCCGTGAGAAAAACCTCGCATAGCCCCCCTCGCGCACGCATCACGCGCCGACGGAGATCATCTTGCGCGTGGCGCCGAGCTCGGTGATCCAGTTGCGCATGTCGGCGCGGCACGAGTCCCATGCGCGCGAGGTGCGCACGTCGATGAACGCGCGGTACATGGCCATGAGTGCCGTGTCGAAGGTCGCGAAGCTGTCGAGGCGTTCCTCGAGGGCCGCGCGGAACGACTGCGGCTTGTCCTCGGGCTTCGGGAGTTTGAGCCCCGACACCTCGAAGCGGTCGCCTTGGAGCGTGCACTCCCACACGCGGCCGAACTGCGACACGGTGAGCCCGATCTTGCGCGGCCACTTGCCGAGCTGCACAGCGCGTGCTGTCTCGGCCTTGCGCGTCGGGGCGTCGCCGCGCAGGCTCGTCCGGCCCGAGAGGCCCCACGCGCACTCGAGGTCGAGCACCTTGTCGATCAGGATCGAAACCTCGCCCTCGGGCGTCTCGACAAGGCCCTCGCGCGTGTCGCAGTGCCACCAGAGCCAGAGCAGGAAGAGATTGCCGAGGAAGTCCTGCGGTTCGTTCGCGTTCCACGGAAGTTCGGGGCGGTCGGCCGAGGAGTGGCGGCCGTCCTCGCGCGCGAGCTCGATCTCAGGCGGCGCGCTCGAGAGCGCATCCGGGCGGAGGTCGTCGTAGTCGGCCGTACGGCCCCGCTGCGCGAGGATGTCGAGCGCCACCGTGCCGCTCGAGCGCGGCGCGATCGTGATGCCGAGCGAATCGATCGAGAGGCGGCGCAGCGCCTGCACCTCGGGGTCTGCGGAGATCGCGGCGAACATTGTCTGCTTTGCGAAGTCCCACCAGATCGGCGCATGCTTGGGGCGACGGTAGCGGCCGTCTGCGATCTCGTCGTCGATGCGGCGCAGCGCGTCCTCGCGCGCCTCCTTCTTCGCGGTGCGCGGGAGATAGGCGCCGCCGCCATCCTTCGATGGCACGAGGCGCGCGTCCTCGGCCATGGCGATGTAGGCCTTCTTGATCTCAGGCGGCACGCGCACGGCGTCGGAGCGGAGTCCGAGGAGAAGCCCGCCGCCGAAGCCGATCCGCTCGAAGTCGAAGAGCGTGTCGAAGAGATGGCGGCCTGCGGTCCAGCCAACATGGATCTCGCCCGGCTTGATCGGCTCGAGTTCGCCAAGGGCGTGCTCGCGGAGAAGGCCGTAGACCTTCGACTCAAGCATGTTGGGGGCGGCGCCAGTGACGGCGAAGCGGCGGTAGCTGATGGCACCGGAACGGAAAGGCATTCCGCGATTGTGCGGGAAGTCGCGCAAACTTGCGGCGCCTATCCCGCTTCCGACAGGTTGTTCAGAAGCGTCTCGCCGGGACCGGCCCTTCGGGCCGCACTGTCGAGGTTTCGGGGGGTTCTGCTAGCACTGCTTCCTCGCTGCGCTCGGAAGCACGTGGCACCCGCCGCTCCTTTGGAGCGGCGGCGTCTCGCGTCCGAATGTCGTGGAGCGCCGGCCGCCGAAGGCGGCCGGGTGCCACGTGCTTGCGAAGCAAGCAGTGCGAGCTGAACCGTTCGAAGCGGCGACAGCGCGCCGCGCGCAGCGCGGCGGTCCCGACCGCGCGCCCCGCCGCTCAGGCGACCGTCTGCTTCAACCGATAGGTGCGCTTCCCATCCGCGGTATCGACATCCTCCGCGAGCCCCAGCTGCACCAGGTGTTTCGCGGGCCCATGCGGCTTCTGCGCCTCTTCGGCGAGGCGCGCCTTGGCGCCCGGATTCGCGTAGGCGTTGAACAGCATTGCCTTCGCGGTCGCAAACAGGCCGCCGAAACTCGAGAAGGTGTGGTCGACCGCACTCGCCTCGTAGCCCGAATGCACCATGCAGTTGGCGCACTTCGGGTTCTCGCTCGCGTGGCCGTAGTTCTCCCACACCGTCTCATCCATCAGCTCGTGGAAGCTGTCGGCGTAGCCTTCCTGCAACAGATAGCACGGCTTCTGCCAGCCGAAAATGTTGAAGCACGGCATGCCCCACGGAGTGCACTCGTAGTCGCGCTTGCCCATGAGGAACTCGAGGAAGAGCGGCGACTGGTTGAAGATCCAGCGGCGCTTCCCGTCGCGGCGGTTCGCGAGAATCATCTCGAAGAGTTGGTTCGTCTCGCGGCGCTTGAGGAAGCCCGACTGATCGGGTGCCTTGTCGTAGGCGTAGCCCGGCGACAGCATCATGCCCTCGACCCCGAGCGCCATCATTTCGTCGAAGAACGCGCGCACCGACGCGGGATCGGCCCCCTCGAACAACGTGGTGTTCGTGGTGACGCGGAAGCCCATCTTGACAGCAAGCCGAATGCCCTCGACCGCCTTCGCGTAGGTTCCCTCGCGGCACACCGCGAAGTCGTGATTCTCCTCCTGGCCGTCCATATGGACGCTGAAGGTGAGGTACTTCGACGGCTTGAAGAGCCCCGCCTCGAGCTTCTCCTTCAGAAGCAGCGCGTTCGTGCAGAGATAGATGTACTTCCTGCGCGCGACGAGTCCCTCGACGATCTCCTTGATTTCAGGGTGGAGCAGCGGCTCGCCACCGGGGATCGACACCATCGGTGCCCCGCACTCTTCAACTGCGTCGAAGCACTGCTGCGCGGTCAACTGACGGCGCAGAATATGGGCGGGATATTGGATCTTCCCGCACCCCGCGCAGGCGAGATTGCAGCGGAACAGCGGCTCGAGCATCAGCACGAGCGGGTAGCGCTTACGGCCGGCGAGCTTCTGCCGAAGCACGTAACTGGCGACCGTCCACATTTGACTGACCGGGACACCCATGCCAAGCCCTCACTGGCGCGGGACGGATCCGAACGGACGGATCGCGCTTCCGCGAAAGGGTCGATTCTATGGAAAATCGCGTGGTGCCACGAACCGCGGAAACACCCGTGGCCGTAGCGCCGCCATGCCCCGCGTACTCGTGCTTTCCGCTCCACACCCGACCCCCGTACGGGAACTTGGTCGCGCGGCGGAAGATCTCAGTCGCGTGGCGGAAGATCTCAGTCGCGCCGCGGGAGCAGCCGCGCGCACAGGCAACGCACTGCTCGCACACACGACAACTGGCCTTCGCGCAGTCGGAGCGCGCGCATTCTCGGCTATTCTCCCTCGCGCGCGGCGTTCGCGCGTGAAAGCCCGCCCCTCCGTGAGCCAGCCCTCGACCAGCACCAGCCGCCCGGCACCCGACGGACGCTCCGACGAGGAGCTCTTCGTTGCGCACCGGAATGGCGACGAACGCGCGCTCCGCGTCCTCGTTGATCGCTATCGGGCCGAACTTCACGGGTTCCTGACACGATTGGTCGGTTCGCGCGCCGGCGCCGACGACGTGTTTCAGGAAGCATTCCTGCAAGTTCACCTCTCAGCCGAGACGTTCGACCAGGAGCGGCGGTTCAAGCCCTGGCTCTACACGATCGCTGCGAACAAAGGGCGCGACTTCCTCCGTCGCCAGAAACGGCGCGCCGCTGCAAGCCTCGATGCGGCCGTGTCGCCCAACGGCGAGGGCGCACTGATTGACTTGATCGAAGGCGATTCGACAGCGCCATCCCTCCCGCTCGAATCCTCAGACGAAAGAGCGATGGTGAAACTCGTCGTCGACGGACTCCCGCCCCACTTTCGCGAGATCCTTCTCCTGAGTTACTTCCAAAAGCTCAGCTACGCACAGATTTCTGACAGCCTCTCCATTCCGCTTGGCACGGTCAAAAGCCGATTGCACGCTGCGGTCGCGTGCTTTGCGGAGAGTTGGAAACTCGCCTGCGCCCGACGCGGCATTCCCCTTCCCGGGGAACAGCGCGCTGGCGAGTTCGGAGGCACCGGACAGGACACCCGAAGTCGGAACTCGGGCACGACAGAACCGCGCGCGCAGCGGAACCCGGCAAACCCCGACAAACCCGACAACCACGGTGACCACGCATGAGTGCAGGAAACGATTTCATCGGCGAAACCGACGAACCGAGTACGCCGCCCCCCTCGGGTGCCGCGCTCTCTCCCGCTGATATCGAGGCGATCGACGTCCTGATCGAGCATGAGTTCGACCTCGCCCGCGCCTGCGCCGCGCGACCGGACTTGGCCGCGCGCCTCGACGCGGCAACGCAACTCTTCGCGCGACTCGACCATTATCCAACCGAAGCTCCCGACGCCGCGCTCACCGACGCAACCCTCGCGCGCGTTGATCGCGCCGAGCGCGCGCGCGAAGGACGCATGCGCATCGACACGCCAGCCCCAGCGCTTGGCGCTGGCCGGTGGCCTGACCTCTGGGCCGTGGCCTGCGTGGCGCTCGTTGTCATGGCCGTTGGGCTTCCTCTGGCAAACTGGATGCAAGCGCGCGCGGCCGCAGATGCCTGTTCAAACAACCTTCGCGCGCTCGGCGGCGGGCTTGTGCGCTACGTCGGCGACCACGACAGTTTGCCGCAGAACGCGTCGCTACTCCCTGATTTCCGCACCCTCGACTCCTGGTCGAACGCCCGAAACAACCGCCACCTCGCGAGCCTTAGCGACGGTCGCTACGTTGAGAAGACGTGCCTCTGCTGCCCGAACGATCACGCTGGTAATGGCTACGCGTATCAGGTGCCCACCGCGGCCGCGAATCGGTCGTGGAAACTCGGCGCGCGCGTGCCGATGGTTGCGGATCGCAACCCAGCAATCGAGCTCACGCGCGAAGGACGAACCGTCGGACTTTGCATCATCAACAGCCCCGACCATGGCGGCAGTGGACAGAACGCACTCTTCACCGATGCGTCGGTCGAGTTCCTCCGAAACGCAACCATCATGGTGCCCGAAATCGACGGCGAGCCGCGACACCTCGAGAACATCTACCTCCCGATGAGCGCGACTGACCGCTCCTCAAGAACGCTGGAGCAGGATCTCGACCGCCCCTCAGAGTGGATCCAGGTCGATGTGTTCCTCCTCGACTGAGACTTCACGGAGAGTCGACGCGCGGTCGCCCCATAACTGAGTTCTGGGCGCCCCGCCGATGCTTGATTTGCCGCTTGCAGACGTGCGCCCTCTTCTGCTATTCTCGTCGACCCACCATCGGGAGCCGACTATGCCGAAAAATAAGAGTCACAAGGGTCTCGCCAAGCGCATCAAGATTTCCAAGAACGGAAAGATCCGCTTTGGGCGCCCACACTCCCGTCACCTCAAGTCGAACAAGACTGGGGTGCAAATCCAGAGCTACCGCAAGAAGCGCTACGCGCGCTCGGGCGACATCCGCGCCCTGAGCAAGTTGCTCTTCCGTCCCCTTCTCTCGCAGGAGCAGTCTGAGCTGCGTGAAGCGCAGCGTGAAGTCGCCGTCGTCGGCTGACCGATCGCAGTCGCCCACGCACAAGTCCATCCATACACCAGACCGTCGGGTCCGAAGCGCCAACGTCATCCGATTCGAAGTCGCAAGACGCCATGGCCTCCGCCGGTCGCAAGCATTGAGGTTGATCGAACATGCCACGCGCACGCAAAGGTGCAGCCCGCACGCAAGCCCGCCGCAAGCTTCTCCGCGAAGCTCGGGGCTTCTTCGGCACAAAGTCCCGTCATAAGCAACAGGCGAAGGTCGCCATCATGCGCGCCAAGCGGTACGCATGGCGTGACCGTCGCGCCCGCAAGCGCGACTTCCGTGCGCTCTGGATCACCCGCATCACGGCTGCATGCCGCATGCGCGGAACGCGCTACTCGCTCTTCATCAACGGCCTGCAGCGCGCTGGCGTCCTTCTGAACCGTAAGATGCTCTCGCAGATCGCCATCGAAGATCCCAAGACCTTCGACGCGCTCGTGGCGCTTGCGCAGAAGAACACGACTGCTGTTCCTGCGGCGGCCTGAACGTTCGCATGAACGTGAGGCCTCTCCCCTCACCGGGAGCACGCGCAAACCCCGCCGCTCAAGGGTTGACGCGTTGCAAACAATCATTCGGCACGATGGCGCTCGCTTCGGCGGGCGCTGTCGCTTTTCCATGAGGTTTGCGCCTGCGCATTCACACTTCACGAACGCGTTGTTGACCGAACGCGCGTGCGGCCTTCGCGCTTCCAAAGAGCGGTTTTGACACAAGGAGACGAGTCTTCTCTCTCGCCCCGACGGCGCGTCGGTGGCGCGTCGTTTCTTTGCGTCCCCACCTTTGGAGAACCCAATGTCCCACTCACGGTCCCGCTCACGCTTCGCCTTGTCAGCGATCACTCTTGCGACAACGTTCGCTGCCTTCACAGCCCCCGCGCTCGCAGGCGGCAACTTCCGTCTGACTGTGCTCCACACCAACGATACGGAAAGCAAACTCCTCTACCCCTCAAGCAGCCAACAGCAATTCGGCGGCGCTGCGCGCTTCAAGACCAAAGTCGACCAGCTTCGCGCCGACGCGCTCGCGGTTGGCGGCTGCGTGATGGTTTCAAGTGGCGACAACTTCCTCGCTGGACCCGAGTTCAACGCAAGCCTCTCACTTCCCGCCGGAAGCCGCTTCTACGACTCCATCGCGCTCCAGGCGATCCAGTACGACGCAATCTGCATCGGCAACCATGATTTCGACTTCGGTCCCGACGTGCTTGCCGACTTTGTGAACGGCTTCACCGACGGAACGAAGTTCCTCTCCGCAAATCTCGACATGACTCCGGAGCCTTCGCTTGCGTCGCTCGTTGCGTCGGGTCGTATCGCCAAGCGCACCACGATTGTCACCAACGGTGTCACCGTCGGACTCGTCGGCGCAACAACCACCGATCTCCCGTTCATCTCGTCACCCGGCGATGTGATCATCGACTCGAATGTGCTCGGCGCAATTCAGACTGAGGTCGATGCGCTCACCGCCTCGGGCGTGAAGCACATTGTGGTCATGACGCACCTTCAGGGCATTGGCTCCGAGCGCACGCTTGCGCAGTCGCTGCGCGATGTTGACGTGCTGGTTGCTGGCGGTGGCGACGAACTCCTCTGGAACCCCGGCCAATTGCTCGTTCCAGATGATGCGATCGACGCGAACGGCGACGGCATTCCCGACGCGCGCTACGGCGCGTATCCGCTGTACGAGACCGATGGAGCCGGTCGCCAACTCCCGATCATTACCACGCGCGGCGACTATCGCTACGTCGGTCGCCTCGTTGTCGATTTCGACGCGAACGGCAATGTGGTCACCATCGACCCAAGCAGCGGCCCGGTCCGCGTGGCCAGCACCGCGCAGCCCGACGGCGTTGCGGAAGACGCGATCGTGAAGGCGCAGGTCACGGATCCGGTTGCAGCGTCGGTCGCTTCACTCGCGGCGAATGTCATCGCGACCAGCGAGGTCGCGCTCGACGGTCGCACCTCTGCGATTCGCTCGGTCGAGACCAACGAGGGCAATCTCTGCGCCGACAGCCTGCTCTGGAATGCGCGCAAGCGCGCTTCGCAGCAGAACCTTCCACTGCCGGTGATCGCGTTCCAGAACGGTGGCGGTATTCGCAACAACTCGATTCTGCCGGCCGGAAACTTCACCGAACTGAATACGTTCCAGTTCCTCCCGTTCTCGAACTTCGTTGCAGTGATGCCCGCGCTCCCGGTTTCAACGCTGAAGTCGCTCCTTGAGAATGCCGTGAGCCGCGTCACCCCCCTCCCGCCCGGGTTCTCATCGAGTGGCAATGGCCGCTTCGCGCAAATCGCGGGATTCCGCTTCACGTACTCCGTGGCGGCAAACCCTGGCTCGCGCGTGATTGATGTCGTGCTCGATGACGGAACCGTGCTCGTCGAAGATGGTGTTGTCCTCAATCCGAAGCTTGCAATTCCCGCTGCAACGATCGACTTCCTCTGCCGAGGTGGCGACGAGTATCCGCTCGTAGGAATCCCGTTCCAGATTGTCGGCGTGAGCTACCAACAGGCACTCTTCAACTTCGTGACCGCGAAGGATGGCCTCAATGGCGTGATCCGCGCCGCGGACTACCCCGCGGGTGGCGAAGGCCGAATTGTGCGCTTTACCCCGAGCCCGTCGTTCCCCGCCGATGTCAATGGCGACAGCGCCGTGAACGCACTCGACCTCGCAATCCTCTTCGGCAACTGGGGTCTGACCGGCCCGAATCGCGCGGGCGATGTCGATGGGAATCAAGTCGTCGATGGCCGCGATCTCGCAGTCGTGCTCGTGAACTGGACGTTCTGAGCGGCGCGACATACCGCGACACAACACGACACAACGACAAGAAGCAACTCGACCCGCGCACTTCGAAAGAGGTGCGCGGGTTTTTACTCGCGCGGTGCCAACGCACCACCTCGTGGTCTGAGTCGCTGCGTCCAAAACGCGCATACATCGGCTGAACACGGTGGATCGAGTCGATACGCGCGACAGGAAGTCTCTGCAAACGCATGCAGGTGTCGCGCACGTACCATCGGACTTTCTGCGCCCGACGCGGCGCGAAAGTGCGCGGCGCTCTCGATCCACGCGGCGCGATCGGTCGGAAGCGGCATCGCGAGGAGTTGCGTGGCCGACAATTTGATGGCGGTGGCACTGAGTGCTGCGCCGTAACTGATCCGCGCAGCTTCGGCGGTGACAACGGGCGACGCGATCGCGGCGGCGAGCATCCACAAATCAATGTCGACGTCATCACGCACGGTGGCCGTGAGGATCGGAACAACCGGAAGCCATGCGCCGGACTCATCGACAACCGCTTCCATCACTTTCGTTTGTGTGGCAACGAGAACCTTCGGCACAAGCCGAGTGCGGATCCACGCGGCCATCGAGGCGTCCTGCTCAAGAACGGCACGATCCACGCGCGGCGCCGCGAAACGTTCGAACAAGATCCGCACCGGAACCTCGCCCCAGCGACAGTGCGCGAGGTCAACGTGACGCGTGGAGACAAGCGGTGGAAACAGCGCAGGGTCGGCATCGGCGCGGTCGACAATCGCGCCGCGCAAGCCATAGAACTGATCGCGAAAGTCGGCCGTGATTCGCGCAACGTCCCGAAGCGTGCCTTCAGTCTTGAGTAAGACCGACGGAACACCGCGCGTCTCTGCGAAAATCGCAGACCAAGGTGCTGTGCCCTGCAGCACGCTGCTCTCGACCGTTGCGAGCGGCGTGAACGACGCACCAAATGCGCGCACAAACTGCGACTCCTCGATATCAAACGACCATCGCTCCGGCCGCTCCGCCACAACAGCCGCCACGCGCACACTGGCGTCTTCAAAGAGCCGTTCATCCGCCGTCCAAAGAGCGCATACGCGCATCGACGCAACCAGCGCCGCGCGCGACGCTCGCGCGTCGGCGGTTGCCAAGAACGACTGCGGCATGACAAACCCTACCACACCACCTGGAGCGAGGTGGTCGCACGATTCCAGCAGAAATGCCGCAGAAAGATCGGCATAGCCCGTCACAGCACCCTTCGTTCGCCTGCGCACACGCTCGGCCTGCGCGCGGCTCGCCGAAGTCGCGCTCTCAAGTTGGTTGAGAAATGGCGGGTTCCCTACGATCAGATCAAACGCTCGCACGCCCGTGATCTCAGCGATCGACTGCTGAAGCGCGTCGCCTTCTCGAACATGGCTTTCAATCGCTGTCGCCACGAGCGCTCGCTCGCTCGCATCAACGGTGGACGGCAGCAGCGCGAGAAGCTGTGCACGACAAAGTTCGACCGCGCGCCGATCGATGTCAACGCCAAACACGCACGCAGAGAGCACCTGCTGCGCATCGACTCCGCGCGCGATCAAGCGTTCTGCAACCGCCACCAGAAAGTTGCCTGCACCACACGCCGGATCGAGCGCCCGCAGCGGCAACGCGCGATTTTGCATTGCGCGGTCAAGTATCCACGCCACAAGCTCAGGCGGCGTGTAATGGCTCCCCTGCTCTTTCCGGGCCGAGGCTCGGCCGCGCGTGCCAGGCGTTGCGGCAAGTTCGGCAAGATGTGCATCAACGGCGCTCAACGCGTTGCTCGACGCTGGCGGCGCCAGACTCTTCAGCTCGATGTTGTCGCGTTGCGGCACCATCGCAATGTATGCAAAGACCGCGCTCGCCGTACATACACGCTCGATGAACGAGAAGAGGGCGACCCATACGGGCCGCCCTCGATCTTTCTCGTCATCTTTCTCGTCATCTTTCTCGTCATCTTTCTCGTCATTCCTCCTGTCGCCCTCTCATCATCTCTCTCATGTCTGTGACCCTGACGGGTCGGGATCTTCTTTCTCGAAAGGCGCCTCGCCGTCGCCCGAGGACGACGACGGCGAGGCGTTGCCTCCGCCCTCGCGGTTTAGCCACCTCGCATGAGCTGGAGCACAGCCTGCGGTGCGGAGTTCGAAAGTGCCAGTGCCTGCGTCGAGGCCTGGATGAGAATCTGATTGCGGGTCATCTGCGCGGTTTCGGCCGCGAAGTCTGTGTCGCGGATCGCGCTCTCCGCTGCGGTCGTATTCTCAAGTGCCACGCCGAGGCTGTTGATGGTCGAGCCGACCACGTTCTTGGTGAAGGCACCGAGTCGGCCGCGGAGGGTCGAGATCTGCTTGGTCGCGAGATCAAGAATCTCCTGCGCCTTGGTGAGGTTGCCGTTCTGC
This sequence comes from Phycisphaerales bacterium, assembly GCA_044352505.1. Classification (GTDB taxonomy): domain Bacteria; phylum Planctomycetota; class Phycisphaerae; order Phycisphaerales; family SM1A02; genus QWPT01. Next base: position 2,166 of record JBILDS010000074.1, on the reverse strand, counting down.
ACGTTCGCAGAACCGCCCGACTTGAGTTCCGACAGGAAGCCCGCCACACCATTGCCGAGGTTGGTGCTGGTGACCGTTTCGATACCCAGCGACACCTTGCTTGCAAGGCTGACATCGGGCGCCAAGTTGAAGTCAGCGCCACCGCCGGTGATGTAGAACGTGCGCGACTGACCGTTGTCGTTGACGCCGTTCAACCCGAGGAGCGACACGGACACGTCGAAGCCGTCGAGCGCCACACGAGCCGTGAGTCCGCGCGCAACCGCGACAACACCGTTGATGTTCACCGTGGCGTTGCGACCCACGGTGCGCGCTTCCTGGCTCACGGTCGCAGGCGTGCTTGTTGTAATGAAGTTGGTTGCGGTGTTTGCATTTGCGATCTCGCGAACACGAACGAACGCATCGGTACCGAAGCCGGTCGAGTTGATACGAACGTGGTCGCCCGAGGTGGAAGCCGAAACACCCAACGCTTCCGTGAAGGCGTTGATCGCATCCACCATCGACGACGCGGTTGAACCCGACGCAAAGCTGAATTGCTGCGCGCCGCGTGTACCAGCAATCTCAAACGTGACGGCGCCAGACCCCTGGTTGTTGAGCACACCACCGGCCGAAAGTGCGATGACCATGCGCGCAGTCTGCGCCGATTCGGTCACGCTCACCGTCACCTGGCGGAACGCGCCCGGCGTGTCGGAGATCTTGACCGAGTTCACAGTCACATCGGCGAAGCCGTTGGCTGCGGTGTAGTTGCCGCTGAGGGTGTAGTCGTAGTTGCCGTTCAGGAGCTTGGTGCCCTGGAACGAAACGGAGTTCGCGATGCGGTCGATCGTCGACAGGATGTTGTCGATCTGGAGCTGATTCGCGTCGCGCTCTTCAGCCGACATGCCTGCTTCGTTTGCCGTTTGGCCCACGAGCGACTGCACCTCGATCAGCATGTTTGAGATTTCCTGCAGACCGCCCTCTGCGATGTTCACAACCTGCTCGGCGCGCTGTGCGTTGCCGATGGCGGCATCGATGCCCTTGATTTCGCCGCGCAGATTTTCGCTGATGATCAGGCCTGCCGGGCTGTCGGCGCCTCGGTTGATGCGGTAACCCGTCGAGAGTTTCTCGAGTGTCGTCGACAACATGCGGTTGTTGTACGAATTCACACGCTGCGCGATCATCGACGGGACGTTGGAATTGATTCGACTCATGACTGACTGTCCTCCGTGAACTGCCGGTGGGTACCGGTTGCGGATGCGACCTTGGCTGCTGAGCCGAGGGGGCCGCGTGTCCGCTCGTTCGGTGCCTCGCCGCTTCCTCGAGCGAGGTCCGAATGTTGGGAAGGGTGCCTCCTGCACCCTTTGACGAGCCGGAGCAGATGCCCCGGCGCCGTGGTGATCGGTGCGCAGGAATGGCCACTTCATCCTCACAGTCGATTCAGGCCGCAAATCTGCGAAAATCGCTGCAAACGGCAGAAACTGCATGATCCGCACAGCCGTTTCAGCTCATACAGACCCTCCAAACCCCCCAAACCGACCTTCCGGAGGCGCGAAGACCCGGTCTGGCAGCGCAGATGCGCAAAAAGGGACAACGGGGCGGCCCGATTTGGACCGCCCCGTCGCTCATTCCCCTTGGAGCGTCCGTCACTCATCGGCCGAGACCGAGAGCGATGGAGCCTTCTCCGCCCCCAGTTTTAGCCTCGCATCAGCTGCAGGACTGACTGGGGGGCCGAGTTCGACAACGCGAGAGCCTGCGTCGAAGCCTGCACCAGAATCTGGTTGCGGGTCATCGAGGCCGTCTCAGCCGCGAAGTCTGTGTCGCGGATCGCGCTCTCAGCTGCGGTCGTGTTCTCAAGCGCCACGCCGAGGCTGTTGATGGTCGAGCCGACCACGTTCTTGGTGAAGGCACCAAGTCGGCCGCGGAGGCTCGAGACCTGCTTGGTTGCGAGATCAAGAATCTCCTGTGCCTTGGTGAGGTTGCCGTTCTGCACGTTCGCAGCGCCGCCCGACTTGAGTTCGGAGAGGAACCCGTTCACGGCGTTGCCGAGGTTCGAGCTCGTCACCGTCTCGATACCGAGCGACACCTTGCCCGCGAGATTCACGTCGGGTGCGAGGTTGAAGTCGGCGCCGCCGCCGGTCACGTAGAACGTTTCCGACGCGCCAGCTACGTTGATGGCGTTATCACCAAGGA
>JBILDS010000073.1:0-12690 GCA_044352505.1 Phycisphaerales bacterium | reverse complement strand
ATGCGCGCTGCCCGGAATCATGAGTGCGCGACTGATCCCCGACCCGAAGGATCGCCTCGCCACAATCCTCGTGGCGCCGTTCATGAGTTGCTCGGCGCGCGTCGGCGTGTATGTGCTGCTTGTCACCATGCTCTTCCCCGACTCGGCGCTCCTTGCGGGTCTTGCCTTCGCAGGCTGCTACGCGCTGGGCGCGATCGCAGCGCTCCTTACTGCGGCGCTCTTCCGCCGCACGATCTTGAAGGGGAAGAGTCGGCCGATGGTGCTCGAGCTTCCGCCGTACCGCTTGCCGAGCATCCGCAGTGCAGTGCTCACAACCTACGACCGCGCGCTTGTCTTTCTGAAGAACGCAGGGTCGGTGATCCTCGCGATTTGCATCATCATGTGGTGGCTCTCGGCGTATCCAAAGGTCGACGCACCTGCCGATGCCGCAGCACTCGAGGCGCGTGCGGCAGTGATCGTGGCCGAAGCAGAGGCGACAACGGACTCTGCTCTCCAGACCACGCTTGCGGCAGAGGCTGAGTCGCTGACGGCCGAAGCTGAGCTCCTCTCGTCGCGTGCGCAGCAGGAGTATTCATTCGCAGGTCGGATCGGAAGCGCCGTGGAGCCCGCGTTCACGCCGCTTGGACTTGATGAGCGGCTGACGGTTGCGGTCCTCACAAGCTTCCTTGCACGCGAGGTTTTCCGCAGCACAATCACCGTGCTTGTCGGCAGTGGCGACTCCGAAGATGATCGCAGCGTGGCCGAAGAACTCTCACGTGCCACGCGCGCGGATGGCACGCGGCTGTTCGACCCTGCCACGAGTACGGCGTTGCTGGTCTTCTTCGTGCTCGCCATGCAGTGTTTGCCCACGCTTGCAGTCACACGGCGTGAAACGGGTTCGTGGAAATGGCCTGCCGTGCAATTGGTGTGGATGAGTGCAGTTGCCTATCTCGCAGCGTGGATCGCGCGACTGCTGGTTCTTGGGTTCACGCCCCCGCCCGGAGGCGGCGCGTGAGTGCCAGTATGCCCGCCGACGACTGGCAGTTTTGGATCGTGACCGCGCTTGCAGCGGCGGCACTTCTCTTCCTCACCAAACCGCTCTGGATGCCGCTCCTCGGATTCGCCCGACGAAAGCAAGCGAATTGCCCGGGCTGCCCCAACGGCGAGACGGCCGGGAAATCTCAACGTCCGAAGCACGTCGATCTCACCATCGGTGGCAAGCGTGTGCGGAACTGAACGGCGTCGATGAGCGTTCGTGCGTTGAGCGAAAATCCATCGGCACGCATCCGCCGCGCGTCAGCGCTCAACGCATGATGGCGCGAACAATCTGCAGATCTTGCTGCGTGGTGATCTTGATGTTGCGCACGTCGCCGTCGACAACAAGCACCGTTTCACCGAGGCGTTCGACGACGCTGGCATCGTCGGTGGTTCCGGCGAGATTCGCTGATGCGTATGCGCGACGGAGCAGCGCTGCGTCGAACACCTGCGGCGTCTGAATCGCGCGCAACGACTCGCGCGGCACCGTCTCAAGCACCCGGCGCGCGCTGCTTGCATCGCGACCAACGTCACCAAGAATGAGATCCGCGATCGCGTCATCGGCTGCAGCCGAGACCTGCTCTTCTCCGACGCGCTTCAGCGTGTCGCGCACTGGAACGCCGGGAATCACCGCTGGGGCGACCTCTGCGGCTGCGAAGACGCGGTCGAGCAACTCGTCGCCAACGCACGGTCTTGCGCCGTCGTGCACCGCGATATGCGTGACATCATCGGGAATCGCGGAAAGCGCGCGCTGAATCGACTCCCAGCGATCGGCACGCCCACCTTCCACGATCTTTGCGCCGTTGAAACCAAGTGCCGGGCCGAAGCGCGCGCGGAAGCCCTCGAGGTCATCGGGCGGCGCAGTGACGACGATCGCCACAACCTCATCGCGCTTCGTGAACGCCTCGACCGTGCGAAGGAGCACGGGACGCCCGCCAAGATCTTGCGACAATTTGTCGCCCTCGCCAAAGCGGGAACTGCGGCCTGCCGCAGCGATAATCACACCAACTCGCATCTCGCGCATCACAGAATCGTACCGCCGCGAGCCACGCGTCGCATCTGCGCAGCGAGCTTATGCCGCCTTGCGCTTCATGAGAGCCTGCAAGATGTACTGCGCGAAGGTGTCGGGGGTCACAGGACGGAGGAGGTAACTCGCGACGCCTGCCTTTGCAGCCGCGATCACCTTCTGCCGGTTCGCGCGCGCATCCATGATCAGCACCGGCGCTTCGCCCTTGCGTTCGCGATATGTTGCGACGACAGCAAGTCCATCCATTCCCGGCATATCGTGCTCAATGACCAGAAGATCGGGATTCGACGTGAAGACCTTCGAGAGCGCATCCTGCCCGTCGGTTGCCTCAACGACATCGGTGTAGCCGAGCTTTCGAAGCATTTCGCGATCCTGCTCGCGCGTGGCCTTCTCGTGATTGATCAGCATGACCTTCATGCAATCCTCCTTCGCCGACGGTACATCTCGTCGGCAAGTCGCACACCGGCCCCCCCGGGCCTCTTTCCTCCGACTTCTCTCTTGTGACCTTTGAAGCATCGGATCAAACGCGGACAAACTTGGCGGGGCATTCACCCACTTCCGTGCCCCGATCCGATTACGCCGACAGTCAGCGCGATTGAGCGTCGACCGATTGTGACGGTTGTGCAGGTTGCGCGGGTTGCGCGGGCGCTGGCTTGACAGCACCTCCGGCCTCTGCCAAGGCCAGCACACTCATTGCGGTACCAAATGCGGCACTGCGCGGGAAAACGCGGTCATTCCACGTGCCATCTTCATCGCGCACGTTGAAGAGGAGTTCGCGAAACTTCTCTCGAAGTGCGGGCCGCTCGGGCTCGGGCAGAAGTTCGATTGCCTGCGCTGCGTGCGTGAAGGCGTAGAAAAAGTAGTACGGAGCAACACCGTATGGAGCGACGTGCGTACCTGTCTTCTTGCGGCGCTTCTCGAGTTCGGGCCAGAACTCGAAGAACTTCTCGATCGCAAAGCGAATGCGCGTTTCGTCACCACGGCCTGCGTGCGCGAGTGCTGCCTCGACCGCACACATGCGGCCAATCGCGCCAGGGATCTGGCCAACATCATCGCGCGTTGCCCGCGACGCGTTGTAAGCGACATAGCCAGACTCGGCCCGCGTGATCTCGAGCGCCTTCACGGTGCGCGCGATCAACGCATCATCAACATCAAGCCCCGCGCTCTTCGCCTCAAGAAGCGCCATCAGGCACGGCGCCGTCATGAAGGGTGAGGTTGGACATGGGTTCTCAAGACCAGGGCCGCGGGCATACTGCCAACCGCCGACCTTCGGGATCTCGGTCTTCTTCAACGCGTCGAGGTAGAACGTGATTCCCGCATCGACGACGGACTTCTGCGTGTCGCGCACTGCATTCGCACGCTTCGCCGCCAACAGAAAGCGAAGCCCGTAACAATGCGCCCAACCGCGCACGTCGTAACTTCCGCCGTACTCCGGCGAGAGAAGCGGCTCATCCTTCGACTTGGCCACAAAGTCGACCGCGCGCGACACTGCATCTTGGCGCGCCGCGTCGTCGGAAAATCCGGGTGCGGCAATCAGCGCCATTCCCGCGATCGCCGTCCCGCCTACGCGGTAGCCATACGGAATCTTGCCGCCAACGCGATACACGCCCTCGTACGGCCACTCTGCAGCAATCTCGGCGCCGGGGCCTTTCTCCTGCATCGCGACGATCTTCGCGACACCAATGGACATGGCCTCTGCGTCGGTGGGGCGCGCAGCGGCGAGAGGATGAAACGCCAGCACGAATGCGATGACAGAGGTCATCGGCGCACTGTAGCGTGGGTTTGCGACAGACTCGATCACGAATCCCGCACGTGACGCACGAGAAACTCTGTCTGCCTGTCCTTTGCCTCTGCTGCGAAGCGGCCGAAACCTGAGTGCTCATGCGGCGCGCCAGTCTCGCCAAACTCGTGCATCACAACCTCCCTCGCAAGCCCGCGCGCGCGCAGCGTCTCGACGAACTCACGCTGCCCTTCGACGGCGACCCACGCATCGAGCGTGTTGTGGAGGACGAGGAGTGGGATCGCGCGCCAAGCGTCGAGGTGCTGAATCGGATCGAGACGCGCCGCGCGCTGCGGCTCAAACATGGCGCGGTTTCGCTGCCACGCGAACGAACCCGTCGTACATTCGACGCACGCCGCTCGGAACGTATGCGCGCGGCAAAGGCGAATGAGGGTCGCCATGCCGCCAGCGCTCATGCCGCCGATCGCCAGGCGCGTGTCATCGAACCAGCCGGTTGCAAGCGCAGCCTCGACGACCGAATCGATCTCCACCGCCATCTGCTCGACCGCCTCAAGTGTGCGTTCGGGCTGCTGCAGTGCCATGTTCTCGCGTGCCCCGTGGCCGGGAAGGTCAAGCGACACTGTCGCGATCCCCGCGCGCACGAGGCGTAGGAAGCGCCCCGGATCGAGCTCTTTGTTCGCGGTACGTCCGTGCATCCAAAACAGGACGGGCGCACGCGTGACTGCGCCCTCGGCATCGGGGGCGAACGACGGATGTACGACAAGCGCCGGAACACCCGCAAACGTTTCAAAGCGGGCGCGCTCGCGCACACTGGTTGGAAGTCCGCCACCGATCTCAGGCATCGGCGTTCTCCGCATCCTCGCCAGTCGTTGGGGTGTCGGGCATGTAGAGGTAGACCCACATGTCGTCTTTGTACTGGTGGCTTTCGGGCCCTTGGAACCCCGGAATCGAGCGCTCTACCTCATCGAGATCAATCGGCGTGCGAAGGATGAGGAAGCCCTTCGGTGCAAAAAGCGCGCGCGTGCGCGCCGCTTGCGCCAGCACGATCTTGCGCGTTGCTGGCTCGACCATCAGCGCATACGGCGGATCCATGAACACGAGATCAACCGGCTTCGGGCTGCGGGCAAGCGCGGTCGGGCCGAGCGCATCGGCCTGCACCGCCGTCACGCGGTCGCCGCAATTCAGCGTCGCGATGTTGTGTTCGAGATAGCGAAACACGTCGCGGTCGCGCTCGATGCAGACGACTTCCTTGGCGCCGCGGCTCGCGCACTCGATGCCGACGGTGCCGACGCCCGCGAAGAGGTCGAGGACGCGCGCGTCCTTGAACCAGCCGTGCAGCATGGCGAACACGGACTCCTTCACGCGCGCCGTCATCGGTCGCGTGCGGTCTTCGCCATCAGGAGTGAGAAGCTGTCGAGAGCGATACTCGCCGGAGATGATCTTGAGCACGCGCTGAGTGTAACGGTCGCGTCAGTTGGATGCGGGAATCGGCGATTCTGCGGGGTTCAACACGGGCGATTCGCCGCGCCAAATCCGCTCACCGTTGCCGCGCCGCACGAGCGACTCCACAAAGGCGCGATACTCTGCGCAGAGCCGGGTGGTGTCTTCGGCGAAGTACTCGCGGAGCACCGCGGGCCCCACCTGCCGCCCGATCGCCATCCGACGTTCGTTGCGGCTGCCGGCTCGACTCGATGACCAAATGGTGCTGGCAATCTGCCCCTGAACGGCGTCGTTCAGGAGTCGTTCCAGACCGGGTCGGTAGCGTCCGCCTTCACCCTCGTTGAGGAAGTGCACCAGCGCCCACGTTTGCGCGTAGTACCCAAGCAGCGTGCTCCGACCGTCGCGCAGGAAGTCCTGCGGAGTGCCCGCAATCAGCTCATCAAGCGGCACCAGCCGTCCACTCCGTACGACGTCGCGGAGTTCACCAAATCGCTCGAAGTTGCGCCATGGCATGAAGGTTGGCGGCGCACCGTTGACGCCACCTCGCACGCCCTCCATGAAGCACGCGATGCCTTCCTCGAGCCACACCGGCAGCGGGTGGCGGAAGACGCGCTGGGTGTAGGCGTGCCAACCCTCATGGGCGGCAATCGTGAACGTATCCCAACGCCCGATGTCGAAGAGAACAGCATCGCCTTCGATCGTGTAGCCGCCGCGACCGAGCCGTTCGTACATCGCGGCTTCTTGCGGCAAACGCTGACGGGTGTATGCGATCCAGTCGTTGCGGCTGCCGAAGAGATAGATGTTGATCGGGCCGTCGGGCGCGGGTAGCGGGATGAGCGCCGAGCGATAGTGGTCGAGCGCTGTCGGCAAGAAGATCTGAATGCGCTCGCGGATCACCGGATCGCGCAACGTCGAGTGGATGCGATGCGTGCCGACGTCGATGCATTCGCCCACTGAGGTTCCGAACGTCCACGGCTCGATGATGGGGCCGCTGCGCTTCGGCTCAACGCTGACTGCTGCTGGCGCTGGCTCGCGCTGCTCGGGCACCGGCGCCGGGCTGCACGCGAGAATCGTCAACGCCGTGGAACTGGCGAAGACCCGTAGGAGGATGTTTCCACATGCAACCACGAGCCGCAGTGTAGTCGGCGCGTTCATGGAGGGATGCGAAAAGTGCGCGATTTGCGGTGAAGAGAGGGATGCGTCCGCCACATCAACCAAGCGACGCAAGCGCACCCTTCGCGGCCGCGATGTCTGCGTCGATCTCCGCGAGCTTCTTGCGGGTTTCCTCGACAACCGAGGGCGGCGCCTTGGCGACGTAGCCCTCGTTGTCGAGCTTCGCGCGCATGCCCGAGGCCTGCTTCTCGCGCTCGGCGATGAGCTTCGAAAGCCGCGACTTCTCGGCGCCAGCGTCGACCGCGTCGACGAGACCGTCGAGGAGGAGTTCGCTGCCCTCGAACGGGATCGCGACCGCACCTGTCGGGCGCGTGGCGGGCGTTGGCGCGACCTTCTCGAGGCCTGCGAGCGTCTCGACCACGCCCCCCGCCGCCGCGACCAGCGTGCGGACGGCGTCGGGCGCGCACAGCGTGACCTTGCGCTTCGGCGAGACCTGCCGCTCGCCGCGGACCTTGCGGACGCAATCGACGAGCGCCTGGACGCGCGCGAACTCGGCGAGCGCGGCTTCGTCGCGGAGGCTCGCGGCGGGCGCCGGCCACGCGGCGGTGGCGCAGAGCGGGCTCGGCGGGAGCGACAGCCCGGCGACCGCGCGGTTCGGCAGCGCCTGGACGCTCGCCCACAGCGTCTCGGTGACGAACGGGCACACGGGGTGCAGAAGGCGCAGGATCGCGTCGAGCGTGCTCGCGAGGATCGCCTGCTGCGTGGCGTTCGTGCGGATCGTCGGCTTGATGCCCTCGAGGTACCAGTCGCAGAAGTCGCGCCAGACGAGGTCGTAGAGCGCCTCGGCGACGCGGTGGAACTCGTAGTCGGCGATCGCCTCGTCGACGAGCCGCGTGGCGCGCTCGAGGCGCGCGAGCATCCAGCGGTCGAGGAGCGTGAGGGGTTCGGGATTGCCGGGGCCCCGAATGGGGGAAGAACTCTCCGCGCTTGCCTGCGCCAGGTTCGACAACGCGAACCTCGTGGCGTTCCACAGCTTGTTCGCGAAGTTGCGCCCGAGGTCGAAGCGCGCGCTCGTGTTGCGCGCAAGCGGCATCTCTGCGGTCGGCGTGGCGACGCCGGTCGCTGCGCCGAAGCCCGACACCATCTTCTTCGACGCATCCTTCGGCGACGACTGAATCGCGTCGGCAACGGTGTAGCCGCCGCTCGTCGTCGTCCACTTCGGCGTGAAAGCCTCGTTCGTGTACGGATCGACCATGTCGACCGGCAGACGGACATCCTGCGTGTTCGTCGCCATCGAGACGAGCGTGAAGCGCATCGCGTCGGAGCCGTGGGAATGGATGATGTCGCGAGGGTCGACGCCGTTGCCGAGCGACTTCGACATCTTCTGGCCGTGGCCATCCTGGATCATCGCGTGGATGAAGACATGCTTGAACGGCAATCGGCCGAGAAAGTACCGGTTGAACATCACCATGCGCGAGACCCACAGGGTGATGATCTCGCGCGCGGTGCAGAGGACCGAGCTCGGGTTGTAGCGGTCGAGGAGCCCCGCCATGTCGGCCCACTTCGACGGGTCGGGCCAGCCGAGGGTCGAGAGCGGCCAGAGCGCGGAACTAAACCACGTGTCGAGGACATCGGGGTCGCGCTTGAAGCCGGCGGCCTCGAGTGCTGCGCCGTCGGCATCGTCGACGAGGCACACATGGAGATCGTGCTCGCCCTTCGCGCTTGCGAGCGCGGAGATCGCGAGATCCGCGCCGTCGGCCACGCGCGACGCGCGCACGGTGGCGCGCGACGATGGAATCGACGACAGCATGCCGAGGTGCGACGCAAGCGCGCTCGCCTCGCCACGCTTCGACCACACGGGAATGCGGTGCCCCCACCACAACTGGCGCGAGATGCACCAGTCGCGGATGTTCTCGTGCCACATCTGAAAGTTCTTCGCGTAACGCGGGGGGAAGAAGCGCAGTTCGCCGTCGCCCGGCATTGATCGGCGGTCGGCAGGGCCCGCGGCGACGGCCGCCGGCAGCGCGCCCTCGACCTGGTCCTTCGCCATCGCGCGCAGCGCGGTGCCGCGCAGGCGGTCGTCGGTCACGCGCACATACCACTGGTCGCTGAGATAGGGCTCGACCGGCACATGCGAGCGGTACGAGTGGCCGACCGAGTGGCGGTACGGCTTCGCGTCCTCGAGAAGGCCGTTCGCCTTGAACCACGCGACGATGCGCTTGCGCGCCTCTTCACGCGAAAGGCCGACGAACGCGCGCGCGTCGTCGGAGACATCGGTCCAGCCGTGGCGGTCGCTGATCGAGCCGTTCGGCGCCATGACATTGATCGCGGCGAGCGCGTGGCGCTGCCCGATGTCCCAGTCGTTCTGGTCGTGCGCGGGCGTCACCTTGAGGAAGCCCGTCGCGAACTGCGCCTTCGGGTCGGCGGGGTCGCCGCCCATCGACGCGGGCATGACGACATAGTCGTCTTCGACGATTGGGATCTCGCGGCCGACGATCGGGAGCCGCAGCTTCTTGCCACGCAGCGCGGCAGCGCGCGGGTCCTTCGGGTTGATCGCGACCGCGGTGTCGCCGAGCATCGTCTCGGGGCGCGTGGTCGCGACCGTGACATGGCCCGAGCCGTCCGCGAGCGGATAGCGCAGGTACCAGAAGTGCCCGTCGACTTCCTCCATCTCGACCTCGTCGTCTGCGAGCGCTGTCTCGGTGACCGGGTCCCAGTTCACGAGGCGCTTGCCGCGGTAGATGAGGCCGTCGCGGAACAGCGTGCAGAACGCGTGGCGCACCGCCGTCGCGCAGGTCTCGTCCATCGTGAAGCGCGTGCGGTCGAAGTCGCACGAGCAACCCATCGACTTCAATTGCCCGAGGATCGTGGCCTCGTATTCGTCCTTCCACTCCTGCACCTTCTCGACGAAGGCCTCGCGGGTGAAGTCGGTGCGCTTCTTGCCTTGGAGCAGCAGGCGCTTCTCGACGACCGTCTGCGTGGCGATGCCCGCGTGGTCGGTGCCCGGCATCCACAGCGTGTTCGCGCCCTTCATGCGGTGGTAGCGCGTGAGGAGGTCCTGCAGCGAGTTGTTGAACGCGTGGCCGAGGTGGAGCGCGGCGGTGACATTCGGCGGCGGGATGAAGATCGTGTACACCTCGCCGGGCGCCGACGGCTCGGCGTGGAAGCAGCGCGCGTCGTCCCAGCGCGCGCGCACGACGCCCTCGGCATCCGTCGGCACATAGGCCTTGGGAAGTTCAGGCGTGACACGGGGCGCTTCATTCGACGCAGTTGTTGCGGAGCCTGACGACATAGGTCGCGCATGATACGACCTTGCTCAGCGAACGGCTCGGTCGCGCATCGATCCGATGGCAGAGCGGATAGGATGCAATTCGATGCGATCCCCGTTGCTCCGCGCGCTCTGTCTTGCCTCCGCGCTCTGTGCGGCGGGATGCGATCACGAGGCTCGCGACGGACCTTCTGGCGAAACACCGCGAGACGGAGGGACAAGCACGACCGATCGCGCGTCATCAGCGCAACTGCCCTCGGCGCGCGAAACGGAAGACGCGCTCGGCGCAATCGACACGCTACTTGAGGCGGATCGCCCGCGCGAGGCGGAGATCATTGCCCGCAAACTTCTCAATCGCTTTGGCGGGGATGAAAACGCACCACCGCGGATCATGCTTGCCGCCGCACGCACGCTTCTCAGTCGCTCGCAAACACAGGGCGAATCGCTCAAGCGCGCAGAACGCGGCGCAATGGCGCGCGAGGCGGCGCTGTTGGCACGGCGCGCCACGCGTGCGAACGATGCCGACGTCGAGCACCTTCGCTTTGCGGCACTTGCCGCAAGCACGGCAGGTACCCCTGCCGATGCGTTGGAACACGCGCTACGTGCCCTCGCGCAAGAGCCCGATCATGTACCCACGCTCTTCCTAGGCGCAACCGTCGCGCTCGCGTCGGGCGACCTTCCACAAGCCAGTGCGCTGATTGCGCGACATGTGCGCGTTGCGCCCGACGACCCGTGGAGTGCCGGACTCGAGGCACGACTCGCGCTTGCAACGGGCGACCCGGCGCGCGCGATTGTGCGCGCGACCGACGCAGTGGCGCGCGATCGCAGCGCGCTTGAATTCAAGCTGATCTTGGCTCGCGCACTCACAGCCGGCGGCCGCGCAGCAGACTCGGTGCGCATGATTGCTGCAATGGGAGTCACAGAGCGAAGCCGAGGGCCGGTCGCGCAAGTCCTCTCCGAAGCGCTTGATGCTTCGGGTGATCGCGCCGCCGCCGCGCGCGCGTGGGACCCGGCGCTGTTCGCGGCGCCTGATGACGCGGCGATTCGTGCGGAAGCTGCGCTTGCGTTCGCACGCGCTGGCGATCGTGCGCGCGCTGAGACTGAGTTGCGCGTGCTCTCGACGCTCGACGGCGGCGGCGACGAGCGCGCAAGGATTGAAGAGCGTTTGCAACGTGCGCTTGAAGCGGAAAACTCGCGCGCGCCTCAGTGAATGCTGGTTTCCTTCGGCATTTGCGTGCACGCATAAGAGCCAACGCTGCGACCGGTTCGCGCGACCCACCGCGCCTCTATCGAAGCGCGCGACCACCGTCGATCCGGATCGTGCATCCGGTGAGGTACGACGCCTCGAGCACCAAGAAGCGCACAAGGCGCGCGGTTTCATCGGGTGTACCAGCCCGCGCGAGCGGCGTTCGCGCAAGAATCGGCGCTTTCGCCGCCTCTTCGAAGCCTTCGGGCCAATCGACCACGCCTGGCGCGATGCAGTGGACGCGTACCGTTGGTGCAAGTTCCACAGCGAGAACCTCTGCAGCAGATCGCGCTGCGCTCTTTGCAATGAGATACGCGGCAAACCCGGGCCGAGCGCGACCTAACGCGTGTATGTCACTGAAGAAGACAACCGAACCCCCGCCAGAAAGGCTTGATCTGCCGAGCGTGCCTGCAAGCGCCTTCGTGAGAAGTACTGGTGCCACGACCTCAACGCGATACATCTCTTCGAGATCCGCAGACGTGAGTGCTTCAAGTGGTGTTGCGCGGTACACCGACGCGTTGTGGATGATGGCGTCAAAGTCAAGGCCAGCCAGCGACTCCTGCAGCCGTACGACCGCACTGATGTCGGCAAGATCGAGATGCGCAATTGTTGGCGTGATCAGGTACCCCGCCTCGCGCGCCGCGTCGCTCGCACGTCGTGCCGTTTCCTCGCAGCCTTCGCGATCGCTTCGATAGGTGAGCGTAAGATCGAGCCCCGACCGTGCGAGTTCGACCGCGACGGCGCGCCCGACGCGGCGCGAGGCGCCTGTGACAAGCGCCCGGCCGAGCGGCGCACGGTAAGAATCGCGGGCAGATTCACGGGGGGTAGCCAGATTGCGTTCGACGGGCATGGGCGTCTCTTGCGACGGGCGGCGTGATTCCTTCGTCGGGACGCCGCGCTCCCACGATGGCGCTTTCTCGGGGTCGGATCCTCCAAGCCCGTCTCGGCGAAGCAGCGATCATACGCGCCCCGTAGCAGTCCACGTTCCTGTCGTAGAATCCTCTCCCCGATGGTGTCCCGGCCAACCGAGTCCCTCCGAGCGCGCCTGTGGCGTCGAAAGTCCGTGCGCGCGACCGCGGTGATGTTTGGGCTGGTTGCGCTCGCGCTTATCGTTGCCACACGCCCGACGGTTCTTGCGCGCGTGATTCTGCCGATTGCGTCGCGCGCGGTGGGCGGAGATGTCACCGCCGATGTTGTTCGACTCGGCGGCATCAACGCGCTCGTGATCGAAGGGCTTCGCCTTCGGGCACCCGAGTGGGACGGCGAACCTGGCACGATTTTGACGGCGGACTCGGTATGGATCCGCTTCAGTCCCCTCTCGCTTCTCGCTGGTTCCGTCGAAGTCACCGATGTTTCAGTAGGTCATCTCCGCCTCCGCGTGGCGGAACGCGATGACGCGCCCGGGGACTTCTCCGTTCTCGCCTTGAAGCGAGATGACGTCGACGACCCTTCCGATCTTGCACCGAGCCGAGCGATGCGCGTGGCGATCGATGTGCTCGAGTTCGAGAGCGGCGTTGCGCGCGGCGCGGATTTCGAGCGGCTCGGTTCGCTTCGATTCGCGGGCGAACTTCTGCGCGCCGCCGATTCCCCAGGACGTGTGACGTTTCTCCTGCGCGGACTTTCCGATGATGGTCAGCCGCCGTCCATCGGTTCCGTTCGCGGCGCGTTTGACCCGCAGTCGCGTGCGGTTGAAGTTGCGCTTGAGGATCTGCTGTTGACGGAGAGCGGTATTGCGATTGCGCCGCACGCGGTGCGCACATGGACGGCGCAGCTCGGCCTGACCGGCCGCGTCGCTGGCGCGCGCGTGCAGTATCGCCCGGGCGACGCGCCAACTGCTGAAC
>JBILDS010000271.1:0-3707 GCA_044352505.1 Phycisphaerales bacterium | reverse complement strand
GGCGCTCGGTGCAGAGCAGGCGCTCGCCGAGAAGGGAATCGAAGGCGTGTGGATCCTCGGCGGCGCTGGCATGAAGGACATCGTGAAGCGCGTGATGAACAAGGACCCGATGTACCCGGGCAACATCACCTATCCGCCGTCGATGATCGCGACGGGGATGGAGATGGCGGCGACGGTGCTCGTCGGCGGCAAGAAGGAGGAGAAGCTCAAGTACATGCCGCAGCACCTGATGATCGACGTCGACCTCATCACGCCGGAGAACGCGAAGCGGTACTACTTCCCGGATTCGGTGTATTGACCTGACGCGTCTCTGGAGTTCAGGTAGGTGACCCGCGGCGGCGGCTTGGGACGCCGATCGAACGTGGGAAGATCCTCTCTCCCGAAGCCTCCTCTCCCAGCCCCTCCGGATTCAAGCCGCTCGACGGCGAACACGATGTCTGAGCGGTCGCGCCTGCGGGCGCTCCCTCTGGTGCTCGAACCGCGGGGGGGTCTGAGCGGTCGCGCCTGCGGGCGCTCCCTCTGGTGCTCGGGGGCGCGCGTCTGCCGCCGTGACGAAACGCACGGCGGCACAGCATCGACCCGGCATCGCTGATCACGCGCCCGCCTACGACTTCGCGAGCAACCGCCTGTCGAAGCGCGACAGGCGCGCGGGGTCGTGGGCGCTTGCGCGCGCGACGAGAATCGCCTGGCCTCCTAAAGAGTCGCGCGCTGAAGGACGGCGCAGCGAATCCTGCTGGGTGATGCCGCGCAACTTCACGCCGACCGGCGGATCTCCCGCACAGTGAGGACTTCTTCGTTCGCCACGGCGCGGATTTCGTCGCAACGCAGCGTGACGACGGCGATCGTGTCGCCCGAGCCGCTCACGAACTCGACCTCGACGGCGTCTGGCGGCAGCACGAACACGACTGCACCGACATCTCCGGCGCGGAGGCCGAAGTCGGGAAGATCCCGCGCGAGAACGACAGCGTCGAGCGGCTTGTGGGTCATCGGCTTCTCGCTCGGGTGCTTCTCGTTCATGGCGTTCTCCTCGCAGGATAGGCGGTCACCAGCCTCGGAGCGTTCCCGCCGGGGGCGTCAGCCAGACGGCGACGACCTCCGCGGACTACCCGTTTGGGCCGGTCAAGGTGTCCGTCGCGATCTGCTTCTCTCCGTGCTGCGATGCTGTCGTCGTGACCGCCTTTGCGCGGGCTGCGTGAGACATGAGCGCAGCCACGAGATCCATCGGACGCTCGCGCGAGAATCCAAGGCGCTCAAAGAAGGCGCTCAAAGAAGGCGCACTTGAACCGTCCGACGGGATGTACCGGGGACAGGAGATAGTCGACGACCTTGCTGTCGTCGACCGTGGCTTGGGTGGCGTTGTTGATCCCCACTCCCGCAGTATCGCGAGATAGACGACTCGACGCAATCCGAGACGTTCTTCAGCGTTCATGGAAGCCGCTTTGCGAGGCAGGCCGAGGGCGTCTACCCGGGGCTCGACCGCTTCGGGCGCGTGATCCGCCAATCCTGGCTTTGAAGCTAGGCTCGACGGCGTGAGAGGAAGCACGGCGACGGGGCATCGTCCAGTGATCGTGGACCGCGGGCCGCGTCGGTGATTTTGAGGCACTTTCGTTCATGAAGCCGCGCCTGCGGCCGCTCCCTCTGGTGCTGGGGGTGGGGGGCGAGCCCGCGGGAACTCAAAGAAATCCCAAGCCTTGTGATTGAACACAAGGCTGCTTTCCGCTCTCATGGCGGAGATCCGCCGCGCCGTCGCCGCGGTGGATCGATGGCGCGCCACTGCGCCACTGTGGCGCTGTGGGGCTTGCGGCTGCGGAGATCTCGCTATGAACAGCTGGCTCGTTCGGATGGTGGGATGCATGGCGATGGCGTTGATCGTGGTCGCTGCACCCGCGCGCGGGCAGGGCGCGTGCGACGCCGACGTCGACGGAAACGGTACGGTCGGCGCGTCGGATCTTGCTTCGGTGCTGAGTGCATGGGGCCCGTGCGTGGGCTGTGCGGCCGATGTCAACGGCAGCGGCGCGGTCGACGCCGCCGACATCGCGGGGTTGCTGTCCATGTGGGGCGAGAGTTGCAACCCGCTCCCGTGGGCGACCGTGCTCGAGCAGTCGCCCGACCCCGCGGTCGTCACGAACGGGGCGCTCCGCAAGGCGATCGCGGCGACGGGCTTCCCGTGGCGCGTGCGCGACAACGCGACGCAGATCGAGATGCTGCTGGTGCCGCCGGGGACCTTCAACATGGGCTGCTCGGCGTCGAACCAGATCGGCTGCAGCAGCGCTGAGAACCCCGTCCACGCCGTGACGCTGACGGACGCACTCTACATCGGCCGCTACGAGGTGACGCAGGCGCAGTGGACTGCGAGGATGGGGTCGAACCCGTCGTACTTCCAGTCGGCGAGCGCGGAGGTGCCTGCCGCGCAGGTGCCGAACCGCCCGGTGGAGACTGTGTCATGGAACACGATCCAGGGCTTCCTCTCAGCGACTGGGCTCCGGCTGCCGACGGAGGCCGAGTGGGAGTACGCGTATCGCGCCGGCACGACGACCGCGTTCCACTCGATGCCCGGGCTCCCGAGTGGATCGAACGATGACACTGAGGTCGGGAACATCGCGTGGTTTACCTCAAACGCCACAAGCCAGACGCGCCCCGTTGGCGGGAAGGCAGCGAATGCGCTTGGCCTCCACGACATGTCCGGCAATGTGTTCGAGTGGGTGAACGACTGGTACTCGGGCGCCTACTACGCGTCAAGCCCGTCGACGAACCCGCTTGGACCGAAGACTGGTACATCGCGCACGCTACGTGGCGGAGCTTGGGGGAGCTCAAGTTCCGCGATCCGAGCGTCGTTTCGGACGGCAACGGTGCCTTCGAACTCGTCGGGCAGTATCGGCTTCCGTGTCGTAAGGACGGCGGGATTCGGGAGCCCGACGCTGGCCTCCCTGTCTCCCTTTGCAGGCCCTGTGGGCGGCGGCACGGCGATCACTCTGACGGGCACGAACCTGTCGGGTGCGACGAGCGTGACTGTTGGTGGCGCCGACGCGACAGCGTTGGTTGTGTTGAACTCAACCACCGTCACGGCAATCACTCCGCCGGGTGTAGCCGGAGCGGCCACTGTCGCCATCACAACGCCTGGCGGGACGGCGACGCTGCCAGGTGCGTACATCTACATGCCGATACCGACGCTGGCGTCTGTGAGCCCTGGCATCGGCGGTGTATCAGGTGGCACCCTCGTCACGCTGACGGGTACAAACCTCGACAGTGCTACCGACGTTAGATTTGGCGGAGTGGCAGCGACGAATGTCGCCGTGCTGAACAGCACCATGATCCGCGCCATGACGCCAGCGCGCGCTGTGGGCACCGTGTCGATCGCTGTCACGACCCCAGGAGGCACCGCGACACTGCCGGATGCGTTCATCTACGCGACAAGCTCAGAGTGGTACCTCGTCGTCGAGCAGAACCCAGACCCGGCGATCGTGACCGACGAGACGCTGCGGAACGCGATCGTCGCGACGGGGCGGCCGTGGCGCGTCCTCGATCAAGAGACGCAGATCGAGATGCTGCTCGTCCCGCCGGGGACTTTCAACATGGGGTGCTCGCCGTCGAACCAGTATGACTGCAACGCCGACGAGAACCCCGTCCACGCCGTGACGCTGACGAACGCGTTCTACATCGGCCGCTACGAGGTGACGCAGGCGCAGTGGACGGCACGGATGGGTTCG
>JBILDS010000072.1:0-12750 GCA_044352505.1 Phycisphaerales bacterium | reverse complement strand
TGAAGGCAAAGTGCATGTTTGGCGACGTCAACTGCGACGGCGCGGTCGACGCGAGTGACCTCGCAGCGGTGCTGGCCGCCTGGGGCACAAACGACCCCGCAGCCGACATCGACAGGAGCGGCCTCGTCGACGCATCGGACCTCTCGACGGTCCTCGCCAACTGGGGCGCAGGTGGGGCGAACTGATCCGACAACCAACGATTTGGCGCGTACCCAAAGCGAGGTTTCTCGCGGGAGGTCATTTTGGTCTTGTGTTGTGCGGCTTGGTTGGATCTAATTGTCATCTGAATGGGGTTGCACTTCGCGGCCCCTCCCTTCACGCGATGAGATCGAGCGAGCCTGCACCGCTTTCCATCCCGTCGACTCGCTCGTCGGCCGTCGATGCTCAGGCCGAGCATGATCGCGTCGCTGCGCCCGCGCCCGTCGAGTTCGACACGCTCTACCGCCGGCTGCGGGCGATTTGTCAGTATCGGATGGAGGGTGAGCGCGTCGACCACACGCTGCAGGCGACGGCGCTTGCGAACGAAGTCTTTCTGCGGCTCTTCTCGCTTGATGCCGAGAAGGCTCGGAATCCCGCGGGTGCCACGCGTTGGTTCGTGGCGAACGCGGTTATCGCGATTCGTCAGGTGCTTGTTGACCACGCGCGCGGCGTTGGGCGCAAGAAGCGGGGCGGGGGGCGCAAGGCTCTCTCGCTTGGTGACGGCGATGCGCCCGCGCCGGGCGGTTCGATCGACCCCGAGGTTGCCGAGCGGATTCGCACGGTCGACACGCTCCTTGCTGAGCTCGCTGCGGTTTCTGCGCTTCAATCTGAGATCGTGGCGTTGCGGTTCTTCGGCGGATTGTCGTTTGCGCAGATCGCGGCGCAGGTCGATGTTCCGGAGACGACCGTCCGCCGCGAGTGGGCGCTTGCACGGATTTGGATGGGGAAGTCGCGCGTGGCTGCGGGGTGGGGGATCGACGCGTGAGAGTCCGCGGGGCGAAGCCGGGGATTTTGGCGAAGCCGGGGATTTCGGCGAAGCCGGGGATTTTGGCGAGTGCGGGGATTTTGGCGAATCGCGTCCGCCCTGTCGCTTCAGGTCATGTGAAGGAAGGGTCTCCCCAGCAAGTTTCAACCAAGGCGCAGGCCATCTTCCTCGCCGCAGTCGAGCGCGACCCTCAGGCGCCCGCGCGGGCGATCGCCGCGCTTGAGGCGAGCGCCGAAGTCGCGACCGAACTTAAGGCCGAACTCACAGCCGAACTCACAGCCGAACTCAAGGCCGAACTCCAGCGCCTCCTCGAAGACTACGAGCGCGGCGGCATCGCAGACCCTGCGGAGGGTGGTGCCGAGGCCGCGGTCGAGCGCGCACTTGAAGAGATCGCGGCTGCGGCGCCAGAGCCAGTTTCTCGCGAGATTCCAGGGCGAATCGGCCACTACCGCGTCGAGCAGACGCTGAGCGTCGGACCCTACTCGGCTGTGCTCGTCGCCGAGCAGGAGTCGCCGATCGTGCGCCGCGTGGCGGTCAAGCTCCTCTTCGAAGACGCGTCCGACCCGCGACTCGCGGCGCGCGTCGAAGCCGAGCGGCAAACGCTCGCGCGGCTCGAGCACCCAAACATCGCGCGGATCTACGACTACGGGATCGACGCGCACGACCGCCCCTACATGGTGATGGAGCATGTGCGTGGCGGCGGAATCGTCGACTATTGCCGCACGAACGCGCTCACGCTCCAGCCGCGCGTCGAGCTCTTCCTCGAGGCCTGCGCCGCAATCCGCGCCGCACACAGGCTCGGCGTCCTCCACTGCGACCTGAAGCCCGCGAACATCCTCGTCCAAGTCGTGGGCGACGAGCCGCACGCGAAGGTGATCGACTTCGGCATCGCCCGCGCCGTGCGCACCGCAAGCGCCGAGCGCGCGAACCTCACAGAACTGCCGCACGCGCTCGGCACGCTTGCCGCGATGAGCCCCGAGGCGCTGACGCCCGGCGGCGCAAAGCTCGATACGCGGAGCGACGTCTTCGGCCTCGGCCTCGTCCTCTTCGAACTCGCCACAGAGCACCCGCCGCGCGAAGTCCCCTCCGACGACTTCGCGGAAGCGCTGCGGGTGGTGCTCGAAGAGCCGATTCCGAGCGCGGCGCGCACGGCACGCGCAGCAGCGGGCGCACGCGCAGCGAGCACAGCAGTCGACCCCGACCTCGACGCGATCATCGCAAAGGCAACCGCGCGCGACCCCGCGGATCGCTACGACTCTGTGGACGACTTCGCCGCAGATCTCGAGCGCTGGCAGCAGGGCGACGCGGTGTCGGCGCGGCAACGTGCGCTCGGCGAACGCATTCGTCGCGGGGTCATGCGGCGCAAGTTCGCGGTGCTGCTCGCGTTGACGGCGGTTTTGGCGCTTGTTCCGCTCGTCTCGGGCATGTTCCGCGCGAGCGCGACGCGCGCCCGTTCGCTCGAGGCCGCGCGCGACGCGTTGGCGCTTGCGCGCGAGCTTCGCGACCTTCCCGGCACGGGCGACCGACGCAACATCCTCCTGACCACCGTCGCCGAGGAGACGCGCGCGGGGCTCTTGGCGGCTCCGGACGACATCGAACTTCTCAAGCTGCGCGCGGACGGCATCGAGGAGGCGCTGGTCGCTCGGCTTGTCCGGGGCGACCCAAAGTCAGACGCGACACGCAAGCTTTCCCGCGAATCCGAGGCGATCCGCCGCAAGATCGTCGCGCTCCGTCCGAGTGACCTCGTCGCGAGGGCGGATCTCTCGGTCTCGCTCGCCTACAAGCTCAGCACGATCGATGATGAAGCGGGGTTCGACGAGGTCGAACGCGAGCAGTTCGGACTCGACCTCGCGCTCCACGAAGCCGATCCGACGAGCCGACTCTTCGCGGACAACCTTTCATGGACCTACCAGCGCGTCGCCGACCGCGCGTGGGAACGCGGCGAGCGCGAACTGGCGCTTGGATACCTCGACAAGTCCGCCGAACTCGGCGAGGTGGCCCTCGCGCTCGCCCCTGAGAGCCCGGTCTCTCGCCTGACCGCGGCGGTCGGACAGCAGTGCGCGTGGTGGGCCGCCCGGGCGCGTGGAGACATCGCCGAAGGCGAGCGGCGCGTGCGCCGTTCGCTTGAACTCACGGAAGAGTTGATCGCGCGCGATCCACGGCATCCGCGTGCGGCCGCGTTCTACCTTCAAGCAGTCGAAGAGTTTGGAAGTTTCGTCTATGTCCGAGACGGCCGCGCAGCGGCGCGCGCCCTGCTCGAGGATGCGCTCGAGCGGGTCAGCGGCATCGACGCTGTGCGGAGCAACGCTGAGTTCGTTGGATTTCCATACTTCGGAGTCGTAACCGCGCTGGTTTCGCTGCACGATGATCCGGCCCGCGCGCGGGCGTTGCTCGAGCGTGCTCGGGCGCTGGTCGAGCAGCAGCGGTATGTCGAGCCACGCGCAGACAACTTTCCTCTCTGGGAGGTCCGGCTCAATTTTCTCGAGGGCTTGCTGGCGATGCGCGAGGGCGATGTCGAGTCGTTCGCCCGATCGGTCGAGCGGGCGGTGGCGACAGCGCGCGCGGCGCCGGGCGGCCCGCTCAAGTCTCTCAATGTGATGACCACCGTCGGCGATGGCGTGGCGGCGACCATTCGCGAAGCGGAACAACAGGCCGAAGAAGCGGGGCAGGCCGCGCCGTTCCCGACCCGATTCGCGGAGATCCGCGCGTCGATGATCGCGGCACTCGAGGAGGGAATCGCCGCCGGCGCCGCGGCCGCTCCAGAGAGTTCGCTGCCACTGATCGCGCGCAGGGCGCAGGCAGCGCTTCGAGGGGACATGGCCGCCGTCGAGTCCCTGAATCGCGAGATTCGCAGCGCTCCCGGGCTTCACTGGGGGGGGTCGCCGAGACCTACCCGCTGGGGGGGCACCGAAGGGGCCCGATAGCGATCGGCGTGGGGGAGCACGGACAGAGTGGGCGGGTGCTGGTCGACAACGTCGCGGACTGCGCCGCGCTCGAGACTGCTGCGGCGATCGCGCCCTCGAAGTGACGACGATAGTTCGGGAAGAACGGGGATTTCCGTCACACGGCGCCGAGGCTGCGCACCTTCATGGTGTAGGCCCCTCCCGGCTCCGGTGTTCGGAGCCGGATGCGGAGTCGACGAGGTCCGATCAGAAGGAGAATGCCATGCTCGCTCAAATGACTTCAGGAGTTCGACTCGCGGCCGCCGTTGGCATGGCGGTCAGCCTTGCGCTGCCGGGGCTCGGAGCGGTGTCGGGTGTGCCGGCGCCGAGTCTCGTGCCGTCCCCCGTCGGCGCGGCCTGCGCCGGCGCGACGGCGGTGGCGTATGCGGCGCCTGCGGCCGCCACCCGCCAAATGCGGCTCACCGTGCGCGAAAAGACCAGCAACGCCGTGATCGGTGGCGCACGGGTGACGGGCTACTGGTACACGGGGCCAGTGCAAGGTCCGCTTCCGACCGTCTTCTCGAACTCGGCTGGCCTCGCGGTGATCAACGGACCCGCCCAGCCGCACGCGCACAAGTGGCGGATCCGCATCGAGGCCCCCGGCTACCACACCCAGGAGTTCGACCGCTTCGCAGGATCAGGAACCGACACCGTGACCCGACATCTGAGACGACGATGAGGACTTCGGCGCCCACGGCCACCTCTCGACCCGGCGAGAGCATGGGCTTCCCCATTCCCTCGCCGGGTCGCCGCTTGCCTTGGGCTTCGGGTGAGCCGCGCTCGGTCAAACTGACCGCGGGAACTGTCTAAGGGTGCAATCCGCGGCGACCGACGCGTGCAAAGCACACGTCAGCCGTCGCGGCCCTCGAGCGTGGGATCCGCAGCGCCCCTGGGGATTGGCGACCACCCGCTCGGCGCACCTGCCCCCGAGAGCCGCCCCCGAGAGCCGCCCCGAAAGAGCCCGATAGCAGGCGACCGCGCGGCGAGCAATCTTGCAGATTTCGAGTTTCCGCCACCATTTTCGGCGCGGGCGATCGCACTTGTCGCTCCCCGCCATTGAACGGCCGTCCTGTCTGGAGGTCTTCGGGCCCGGGCCAGTTCGGCTCGTCGTTACTCGGCTCGTCGTTACAAGGAATCACCGCCATGCGACTCTTCAACTGCACTCGCCTTGCTTCCGTGTCCCCGATGAGTGCAAAGGTCTGTTGCGTGGCGGCCGGTTTCATGCTTGGCGTTGGTACGGCGGCGTGTGGAGACGTCACCTATCAGTTCACCTCGGTCAACTTCGGCGGTTTCTCCTTCACACGAATCTTCCCGCACCCACCGGGCCTTTCGGGCGATCTTGTGAGCGTGACCGTGAACGCGACCATGGCGTCCTCTGTGGGTGGAACGTTCGCGAACGATCTCTGCGTCTACATCGATCCGCTTCCCTTCGACGGAGCCGGCCTCGTGCAGGTGGGCGGCAGAACTGAGTTCGGCGCCGTGCAGCGGCAGGTGTGGCCGAACGGTGCCTCGAGCGCTCCCGGAACCGTGGTCTCGGGCACGGTGCTGCTCAACACGCCTGTTTCGTTCTCCGGTTCAAGCGCCGACCCGGCGGTGTGGATCGGAAACGGATGGAACGCGGCGGGAGTCTCGGGAGTCTGGACGGGTACCGTGACGCTCGTCGGCGTGAACGTGGTGGTGGTCGACTCCGACAGCGACGGCGTTCCCGACCCAAGCGACAACTGCCCGCAGATTCCCAACCCCGCGCAGGCGGAGGTCGATGGAGACGGCATCGGCGACGCATGCGACAACTGCGTGAATGTGGCCAACTCAAACCAACTCGATTCCGACGCGGACGGCCTAGGCGATGCATGCGACGTCCGTGCAAACGTGGCGCTCGGAAAGCCGGTCTCGTTGTCCTCGGGCACCGCGTCGGGCGCAGCCTTGGCCACCTTGACCGACGGAGTGTTCCTTTCTCCGGGAACAGCCGGCCAATCAGGCACGGTGTGGTGGACCGGCGCGCCTTCCGCCACCGAGATTGAAGTGAATCTCTCGGAGATCCACGCTGTTTCGGGCGTCACGCTTCAGGCGGACTCCAACGACGCGTATCTCGTCTCCTATCTCGACCCTGTCTCTGGGACGTGGAAGACGCTCTGGAGCTCGCCGGCAGCATCGCAGTCCGACTTGGGAATGCAGGCGCGCCCGAACCCATCGAACAACAGCAGCATCTACTTCGCTGGCCCTTTCGCTGCGTCTCGCGTGCGCGTCCGCGCCCTCTCGGGTTCCGGCTCGTTCTCGCTCTCAGAGATTGCGGTCTTGGGTGAGAAGTCCAACGTCCTGCAGAACGCCGACTTTGAGGCCGCACCGATCCTGCTGACAGGCCAGAGCGACGTGGCGCCGAATCAGTGCAAGTTGATCGCCACCAGCCCGTCCAGCCCGTTCTTCGCGGGCGCCGTCGCGGGCATACCGAGCTGGGCGAGCGGCTTCAACTCAGATGGCGGCTCGGACTCGGGGCCTTGCCGGGGCTTGGGCAGCTTCAGCGGCCTGCGTCATTGCTTCATCAATAACTGGAACCGGCGATTCAGCCAGATCTCAACCATCACCGTGCGTCCGGGCACGACGTATCGCGCCGAGATCTGGGTGCGTGCCCTCATCGACGGCGGCACAGGGCCGAACCCTGCGAAGGCAGGACGGATGACGCTGGTTGCAGGAACGCCGAACCCGGCGAATCCCGACCAGTTCAGCCCGGGAAGCGTGATTCTGGGTGAGGCGGTGGCTGCGACCTCCAGCTGGCCGAACGCAAGCAACGTGACGCTCGTCCCGAATCAATGGCAGTTGCTCGGCATCACGGTGACCGTACCCACCAACACGACGCTCGCCGGCAGACCGTTGACTCTGGCCATTCGAACCGAGCTTCCCTCGGTCGGTCCCATGTGGTGGGACAAGGCGACCCTTGCGGTGCTGCCCACGCTTGCGGACTGCAATCAGAACGGCGTAGCCGACACGCAGGAAGTCGCGCAGGGATCCTCGGTCGACTGCAATCAGAACGGGCGGCCGGACAGTTGCGATGTGGCCGAGGATCCTGAACTCGACTTCAACGGCAACGGAGTGCTTGATTCCTGCGAGGGCTACTCGGCATGGATCGGTGGGTCCTCGGGCGCATTCTCCGACGCCTCCAACTGGTCGGGCGGAGTCCCTGGGCCGGGATCAACCGTCGTGTTCGCGCCCGCCGCAGGCAGCGCGATCGAGATGAGCACGGGTGGCGGGACGGTTTCGATCGGCACCCTCACCCTGCAGCGAGGCAGCCTTCGAATCAATCTCGGCGCAGATCTCTCCGTGCAGCAGGGCATGACGGTCGCGCCGGGTGCGTCCTTGTTCATCGACGGCGTCTCGTCGCTGCGCGTGTTCTCAGTCGGCGGGGCCTTGACGGTTCGGGGCGGCGCAAAGATCGACATCGGCGCCCGTGCGGCGTTGCGATCACTTGCGACCGGATCCCTCAACGCCGAGCCGCTGTCGAATCTCACGATCTCCCTGCGTGGTGGACTTCCCGTCGCCGTCGAGGCGCTGGGAGCGGCGAGCCTTCGCGGCGGATTGCGCGTGCGGCTCGACAACACGGCGATCGGATCGCTTCAGGTCGGCGACCGCTTCACCCTCGTCGACGCGTCCGACATCTCGACCGGCTTCTACTCCGCGCTCTCAACGCAGGGTCTCGTCGACCGCTTCCTGAAGGTGGCGAGCGAGGAGGAGTTCCTGCCCGGGCAGCTCGTGCTTGAGGTCGCCGACTTCCAGTCGTTCCTCCGGGCCGCGGGCAGCGCCAACTCCTCGGTCGGTGTGGGCGAGGAGCCCACCGCGATCGCGGCGCGGAACTTCACCGCTGCGTTCGACGCGTTCGACGACATCGCGGTCACGGTACGCAGCACCGACGCGGGCGGCGCGCAGCTGCCGGGAAGCCTCTACGTCTTCCGCGGCGATGGCGCGGGCGGTTCGTCGGCGCAGCAGGTGTACCCGACCGGTCTCGAACCGATCGCGGTCGAGAGCGCCGACCTCGACGGCGACGACACGTTCGACCTCGCGGTGATCAACCGGGTTTCATCCACGCTGCAGGTGTTCCTGAATCCTCTCGAGCAGATCGGCGGCTTCGTGCCGCAGGCGCCGGTGACGGTGGGCGCGGGGCCGACCCATCTCGCGTTAAGCCCGCTCTTCAACGCGACGTCGCTGAACCCGGCGATCGCGGGCTTCGCGTTCCTGATCTCGAGCCCGACGGGCGGCACGATCCAGCCCGGCAAGATCGTGGGCGGCGGGGCGACGCCATTTCCCACGATTCCCGTGCCGACGATGCCCGGCCCGGTGACTCCGATCGACGATGGCGGCCGTAAGGAAGGCGCGTTCATGGCGACCCGCGGCGCGGCGTCGGACGGGGAGTTCGGCGCGGTGTTCAAGGTCGAGGTGTTCAACAACCAGACCACCACGGTCGGCGGCGAGGTGCTCGGCCCCGCGCAGCCGCTGGCGATCGAGACTGGCCCGCTGAACGCAGACGGCTTCACCGACATGGTGGTGGCAGGGCTGTCGACCGAGGAGTCCGGGGCGGCACCGGCGGTGAACGTGTACCCCGGCACGTCGGTGGGCTTTGCCTCGGGTGGCGCACTGCCGCTTTCGTCGCGGCCGCTCGGGCTTGCGATCGGCGACTACGACGCCGATAGCAAGCAGGACTTCGCTGTTGCGCTTGGGACCGAAGTGGCGGGCGTCGAAGAGGGCGACTTCGTGCGGCGCTTCAACAACGTGACCACGGGGGCCGCGAATCCGGCCTTCGAGAGCGGTGCCAACGACGTGCTGTTCGACGGTCAGGGCGTGCGCAGAATTCGCCGCGCCGACCTCGACGCGCTGCCGCCCGACGACTACGCGGTGCTCGGCGACACGATCACGGGCGCTGGCTTCAAGTCTGGCGGGTCGGGCGGCGGCCAGCCGCGCGGCTTCGCGGGCGGGCGCGTGTTCGAGTTGACCACCGACCCAGGGTGTCTGGCTGACATCGACGGCGACGGCAGCGTGGGCCCGGGCGATCTCGCAGAGCTGCTCGGCTCCTGGGGCGGCATCGGCGCCGCCGACCTCGACGGCTCCGAAGTGGTCGACGGCGGCGACCTCACGATCCTCCTAAGCGCATGGGGGGCGTGCAATGCGGCGAGTTGAGGAGCCGAGTGCAGAGGATACGGGCTCAGCGAACTCATCAGTTCACTTTGGAGATGAACGTCGATGTGGTACGAGATGACACGTCAAGGCCCGGATCGAGCGCGCCACGGTGGTGGCGGGGCGCGCACTTCCGCAGCGCTGTTCGGGTGTGCACGCAGAGTGTTATGGAACGAGATGGGTGCCACGGCGTCTTTCAGCGCTTGGTTCCAGTGTCACCGACCTTTGAGGAGTGCAGAGATGATTCGGCGGTTCCTAGAGTTTGCAGGCCCACTCGGCTTCATTCGAGCGCTCTTCTTCGCAGCCATCGTGGCGGGATCGAGCGTTGCGACCGCCGAGGCATCTCCTGCTGCGATCAATCCGCGCCCGTCGAGCGTCGTGGGACTCGAGCCGACGCTTGCGGCCGTGGCGCCCGCGGGTGGGCCGATTGCCGGTGGGACTACGATCACGCTTACCGGCACGAATCTCGGGGGTGCGATCGAGGTCACCGTGGGCGGGGTCGCTGCGACAGACTTGATCGTGCTCGACGAGACGACTCTGACGGCGGTGACGCCGAGTGGCGCAGTAGGGGCACGAGACGTCGCCGTCACCACGCCTAGCGGCACGGCGACGCTCGTAGGTGCGTTCACGTACGTGACCGTACCCGTTTGGGCCACGGTTGTTGAGCCACTTCCAGATCCCGCAGTCGTCACGAGCGGGTCGCTGCGCGCTGCGATCCTCGCGACCGGCTTCCCGTGGCGCGTGCGCGACAACGCGACGAACATCGAGATGGTGCTGATCCCGCCGGGAACCTTCAACATGGGTTGCTCGGCGTCGAACCAGTTCGGTTGCAGCTCCGGCGAGAACCCCGTCCACGCGGTGACGCTGACGAACGCGTTCTACATGGGCCGCTACGAGGTGACGCAGGCCCAGTGGACGGCGCGGATGGGGTCGAACCCCTCGTTCGCTCAGACCGCGAGCGCTCAGGTTCCCCTCGAACAGGTGTCGAGCCGCCCTGTCGAACAAGTTACTTGGAACATCGTTCAGCGCTTCCTTGCGTCCACAGGCATGCGTCTGCCGACAGAAGCAGAGTGGGAGTACGCATACCGAGCGGGAACAACGACTGCGTTCCACGGATGGCCTGCACAGACCTCGGGTACGAACGATGAAGCGCTGGTCGGCGACATCGCGTGGTTCAGCGGGAACTCGACCAGCCAATCCCGTCCAGTCGGCGGCAAGGCTCCGAATGGCTTCGGGCTGTACGACATGGCGGGCAACGTATTTGAGTGGGTGAACGACTGGTACTCAGGCACCTACTACGCATCGAGCCCGTCGACGAACCCGCCCGGACCCGCAACGGGGACCTTACGCGTCGCGCGCGGTGCATCGTGGTTGAATTCGGTCGATTGGCTGCGAGCTTCGTTCCGTGCGGTGGGTGGGCCGACCGACACATTCACCACGTGCGGCTTCCGCGTCGTCCGCAGCCTCTCTGGTACCGCACCGACCGTGACCAATGTCTCACCGGCATCCGGGCCCACGACCGGCGGCACCCTCATCACCATCACGGGCGAGAATCTCCTGAACACGACGTCGGTCCTCATCGATGGCCGTGCGGCAACGGCCGTGACGGTTGTCAGTTCGACCGTGGTGAGTGCGGTGACCCCCTCGGGCCTGAGCCTCGGAGCGAAAGACATCCTCGTGACGACGCCGGGCGGGGTTGCCATCGCGGCAGGTGCATTTACATACACAGCTCCGGCACCCACCATCACCTCAATTGCTCCTTCCTTTGGACCGGTGATCGGCGGGACTCCAATCACAATCTCGGGTACGGCGCTCACCGGCGCGACGTCGGTAACCGTCGGCGGCGCTCCCGCCACAAACGTGACGGTTGTGAGCGCGACTACTGTGACGGCGGTCACGCCGCCGGGAGTACCCGGTTCAGCGGTCATCTCGATCACGACGCCGACCGGAACTGCAACTGCGGCGGGGCTCTTCTTCTATGCAGACGTGACAGATTGGGCCACCGTCCTCGAAGTTGCGCCGGATCCCGCCGTCGTCACGAACGCGACGCTTCGAAGTGCCATCATTGCGAGCGGGTTCCCCTGGCGCGTCAGAGACAACTTGACCCAGATTGAGATGCTGTTGGTTCCGCCCGGAAGTTTCACGATGGGCTGCTCGGCCTCGGCACAGTTCAACTGCGGAGGCAGCGAGACGCCACTCCGTACTGTGACGCTGACGAATCCGTTCTACCTCGGGCGCTACGAGGTCACCCAGGCGCAGTGGACGGCGCGGACGGGCTCAAACCCGTCTGGCTTCCCAAACTCAACCGCCGAGGTTCCCGCCGCGCAAGTACCGAACCGCCCGGTGGAGCGGGTTTCGTGGAACATGGCGCAAGGCTTCCTCTCGTTGGCGGGATTGCGCCTTCCAACCGAGGCGGAGTGGGAGTATGCCTGCCGCGCGGGAACGACGACGGCGTTCCATTCGGCAGCCGGTTTCCCAAGCGGCACGAACGATGACTCGCAGATCGGGGCAATCGCGTGGTACTGGACCAACTCGGCGGGTCAGCCCAGGCCGGTCGGCCTCAACGCGGCCAACGGACTCGGGCTGCATGACATGGCCGGAAACGTATGGGAGTGGACGAACGATTGGTTCGGTACGTATGCGTCCGCAAATCTGACGAATCCGGTCGGCCCAACGACGGGCAGCTCCCGAGTTCTTCGGGGTGGCTCGTGGAGCAACACGAGCTACTACCAGCGCTCGTCGAACCGCGAGGCGAATTCTCCAGACCTTACGGTGGCTGATGTGGGCTTCCGTGTGGCACGGTCAATTGTCCCATCGCCAACTTTGACGAACGTCTCGCCGACCGTTGGGCTGACAAGCGGGGGCACCACAATCACCCTCACTGGCACGAATCTGCTTGGCGCGTCGTCGGTGACCGTCGGTGGCGCGCTGGCGACGAATATGACGGTCGTCAGTGCGACGACGATCACGGCGGTCACGCCAGCTGGCACCCCGGGGTCGAAGAGTGTCGTCGTGACGACGGTCGGGGGGCAAGCGCTTCTTGCAAACGCATTCACCCATGTCGCAACCCCGACACTCACCTCGGTGAGTCCCTCCATCGGAAGCGTCTCGGGTGGGACTGTGATCACGCTCACTGGTACGAACCTCTCCGGATTGGCATCGGTTTCGGTCGGTGGGGTCGCGGCGTCCGGAGTCACCGTGCTGAGCAACACGACCGCTCGGGCAGTCACGCCGCCGGGCGTCGCGGGCGCGGTAGCTGTGTCCGCGACGAATCTCGCAGGCACGGCGACACTCGCGAATGGTTTCACCTACTCGAGTTCGCCGACGTGGTACACCGTGCTCACCCAAGATCCCGACCCCGCTGTCGTGACCGATGCGACGCTGAGAAGTGCGATCATCGCGACGGGACTTCCGTGGCGCGTGAGGGACAACTCGACCCAGATCGAGATGCTGCTGATTCCGCCGGGTACCTTCAACATGGGCTGCTCGCCGTCGCTGCTGCATGGCTGTGCGGGTGAGGAGAACCCCGTCCATACCGTGACGCTGACGAACCCCTTTTACATGGGTCGTTACGAGGTTACGCAATCGCAGTGGACTTCATGGATGGGTTCGAACCCATCGACTTTCAAGAACGCGACTGCCGAAGTTCCGACCGCCCAGGTGCCGAACCGCCCGGTCGAGCGC
>JBILDS010000270.1:0-3734 GCA_044352505.1 Phycisphaerales bacterium | reverse complement strand
GGCGCGTGCCGGCGGGAGCTGCGCTCCTTCCGGCATGCGCTGGGCGATTTTTTGCTGCACCGCACGTGCCGTGCAGTGCCAGGGAGGTGTCTGGCACGTGCCAGGCACCTAGGAACCGGCTCCACAAAGCGCGCGGAAGGCTGGGCTTACACCCCCTGTTGACAGTTGCACGGCACGTGCCGTGCAGTGGGGCGCGCGACGATTCTCGGCCCAAGTGCTCCAGATGGGCATCGTGGCGCGCGCCTGCGGATTCCGGGCATCTCCGCCGAGGTGTTCGGCCGCGCTTCCTGTCTATGGCGCTTGGGCGACGCCCCTTCGATCAGGAGATCCACATGAAGCCCCACTCAGCTGTCGTTCGTTGCCAGACTCCTTCCCAGCCGAGCCGCGGTCTATTGAGCCAGCGTTTCGCGCGACTGCTTCTTGCAGGCGCGGTGCTCGCGGCCCCGTCGGTCGCCTACGCCCAGTCCGCATGCGACGCGGACCTCGACGCCAACGGCGAGGTGAACGGCGCCGACCTCACCGTCGTGCTCGTCAGCTGGGGTCCGTGCAAGGGCTGCGGCGCCGACATCGACAACGACGGCACGGTGGGCGGCAGCGACCTCGCCTCGCTCCTGATCCTCTGGGGCGAGACCTGTGTGCAGGGCCCGATCATCAAGTCGATCTCTCCGAACACCGCGCCGCGCTGGGGCGGCATCGATGTCGTGATCACGGGCAGCAACCTAGAGAACAGCTCGGTGATGTTCGGCACCACCTTCGGCTCCGTGCGGTCTGCGAGCGACACCCAGATCATCGTCACCGCGCCGCCGCTTGATCCGGGCGTGACCGATGTCATCGTCAGCAAGTCCGACGGCTCCGGCTCCACCACGGTCGACGGCGCCTTCACGGTGACGGCGACCTTGGCGCCCGACTGGGCGACCGTCGTCGAGGAGCTCCCCGACCCGAAGGTCGTCACCGACCCCGCGGTGCTCGAGGCGATCCAGGCATCCGGCCTTCCGTGGCGCGTGCTGGCAGGCAACAACGGGCTCCAGGGCGAACCGATCCCGATGGTGCTCATTCCAGGCGGCGCCTTCATCCGCGGCTGCGGACAGCCGGCGCTGAACGCGTCTTGCCCGACCGACGCCATTCCGGCGCTCGCCATCGACATGCCCGCGTTCTACATCGGCGAGACCGAGATCAAGCAGTCGCACTTCACCTCGCGTTGGTTGCCGAACAACTCAGCCAACCAGGGGAGTTCGCCCGGTGCAACGGCCAGTCATCCCATCGAGAGCGTGTACCCATGGTTCCGTGACTTCTTCCTCGTCATGACGAATTGCCGGCTGCCCACGGAGGCGGAGTGGGAGTACGCGTATCGCGCCGGCACGCAGACGGCGTTCTACACCGGCTCCGACGATTTCTCCGCTCCGCCGCTGCCCGGATGGTTCTGCGGGCCATGCGCATCGCAGCCTGTGGCGCAGCTCGCGCCAAACGGCTTCGGTCTCTACGACATGGCTGGAAATGTCGCCGAAGAGGTGAGCGATTGGTACCAGGCCGACTACTACACGACCAGCGCAGGCAACTCGTACGACCCGCAGGGGCCGGCCTCTGGAGCCGCGAAAGTCGTGCGCGGCGGCAGCTGGAACACCACCGACTTGACCGAAGCGTCCGCGTACATGCGGGCGACGACGGGCACGACGATTCCTGGCGCCCTCGGTTTCCGCGTCGCGAGGAGCGTTCCGTCGAACGCCGTTCTCACGGGCGTGTTTCCGAAGCGGGGGCTCGCCAGCGGCGGGGCCTCGATCAAGATCACGGGCCAAAACCTCACGGCTGTGACTGGGGTGTACTTCGGCGGTGCCTATCCGATGGGCAATCCAGCGACCATCCTCAGCAAGAAGTGGGGCGAGATCCAAGTAGAACTTCCGCCGTGGCCCGCTGGCTCGGATCCCATCGATATCTATGTCACCTTGCCCGGGCCTTCCGGACTCCAGATCGCGACGCTGCCGCAGTCGTTCCAGTACGCCAACCTCGATTGGGCGATCATCCTCGACAACCAGCCGAATCCGGCGATCGTCTACAACGCCCAGATGCGCGACAAGATCGCAAAGTCGGGTCTTCCCGCGCGCGTGCGGCACTACTACACCGGGATGGAAATGCTGCTCGTTCCGGAAGGCACCTTCAACATGGGTTGCTCGGCGTCGCAGGACTTCGCGTGCAGCGACGACGAGCTTCCGGTGCATCCGGTCACGATCACCGAGCCCTTCTATCTCGCGCGCTACGAGTGGAAGAACTCGGAGCATCCGAACGGAATCTTCCCGAATCTGACCACGCCGGTCACGCGGTACAGCTGGAACCAGCTCGCACCGATCCTCCAGTCCTACGGACTTCGTTTCCCGTCCGAGGCGGAGTGGGAGTTTGCGTATCGCGCCGGCACCACGACTGCGTACCACGCGGCGAACAACGGCAACCCCGACTACATCAACGGAAGCAACCTGGAGTCGCTGAAGTGGTTGATCGGCTGCCTCGGCACGAACATCGAGAATCCCCCGCAGTGCGTGGCGGGCCAGCAGGCCCCGAACGGCCTCGGCTTCCACGACATGACGGGCAATGTCCGCGAGTTCGTCGCCGACTGGTATGGACCGTACGCGGCAGACGCGCAGTTCGACCCGGCCGGTCCGGCGACGGGCGCCCAGCGCGTGATGCGCGGCGGTGCATGGCTCGACTGGTATGGCCGCAGTCGGTCGTCGAGCCGCGCGCCGTGGAATCCCGACCTTGTGTCGGATCAGAACTCGTTCCCGACCGGCGTGCGTCCGGCGAAGAGCTGGCGCTGAGCACCTGAATCGTTGCCCGAACCGGGCAACAGTTCGATCACCGCAACACACCTGCAGCGGGCGGGTCCTTCGGGACTCGCCCGCTGCGCTTTTTCGGAAGGCGTCTTCTTCGGGCGTCTTCTTCGGGCGTCGTCTTCGGGCGTCGCCTTACGGCTTCGGCGCGGTCCCGCGCGACGGGATGAACTTCAGGATCAGGAGCCCGACGAGCATGACGCCCGCCACGATTCCCGCGCCCATGATCGCGCGATCGACCACCTTGACGAGCCGTGCCTCGAGGTCGTCGGCCAGCGCGGTGCGCTCTTCGGTCGCCCACTTCGCGAGCGCCTCGCGCTCGCCCGCGGCCGCGGCGGATCCCGCCTCGATCGCCTTGGTCACGCCGGCGACCATCGCCTCGCGCTCGCGCCCGAGGTCGGCAAACGACGCCTCGCGGTGCTTGGCGAGGTCATCGGCAAGCGCTGCGCGCTCCTTGGCAAGCATGGCCGCCGCGCGGTCGCGTTCCTTCGCACCGAGCCCGCCCGCGGGCGACGCGAGATCGGCGAAGCGCATATCTGACACGCGCGGCTCGTCGGGGCGCGCCTTCGTCCACGCCTCGAGGAGGATCCGGAGGTCGGCGAGCGTCTGCGCGTCGATCTCGCGCGAGGCCATCGACCAGAGGTCGGTGCGCGCGTGGTGCGTAATCCGTGATCGGGACGAGCGCATCGCGTGACTGAACATCGCATCGCAGAGGGGCGGGCCAGGGGGCTCGCCCCTCCGCTTGTCCGAACTTTGTTCGCACGCGCGGCTGAATCGGCCGATACTGCGCCCGTGACCGCGCTTCGCATTCCGATCGACATTCCGAACGCGCCGACGAGCCTTGTCGTTGAGCGGGGCGCCGTGTCGCGGCTCGGCGAGGTGCTTGCGCGCGAGGGCGTGCCCGTCGCGGCCCGCGCG
>JBILDS010000001.1:0-38962 GCA_044352505.1 Phycisphaerales bacterium | reverse complement strand
CGACCGCGTTGTCGGAGGAGAGGAGCACCTCGTCGAACCACGCGCCGTCGAGCGAGTCGATGCCGCCGTTGCGCACGGTCCAGTTCACGGTCGCCGGCTGGCCGACCTGGATCGTGCCGGGGACGGTCAGTGCGTCGACGAGGAGGTCGCCTGCGAGCGGCGACGGGCTCACGAAGATCTCGCCGTCGGTACCCGGGGCTTCAAAGATCGCGTCGCCGCCGCCGCAGCACTGGTCGGAGTTGTCGATCCGCACGATCACGCGGTACACGCCCGTCGGAGTCGACGAGGGAACCGTGTAGGTCGCCGTGGTCGGGATCGTCTCTCCCGGCTGGAGTCCGGGCACGCCGCCCGACGCGCGCAGCAGTTCGGCGTCGTCGCGGCTTCCGAGCTCGATGTCGCCCGTTCCAAGCACTGCATCGGTCGAGAGATAGAAGCGCGTCGTGAGCGTCAGGTTGCTGACGCCATCGACGACGGGATAGACGGAACCTTGGCCGATGTTCGTGTACGAGTACTGAATGGCCAGCGACGCGCCTGCCGTCACCGACGACGGTGCCGTCACGACGACCACGACATCCGCAGGGACGACGGCCATCAGGTTGCCGAGTGTCGCGTTGTTCGACTCTCCCGACGGGCCTTCGTTGATGTTGTTGCCGATGTCGACGCGGACGCCGAAGCGCACCGACGAGGGGGTGTACGACGGGATGCGGAAGGTGGTCGAGTAGTCGCGCGTCTCGCCGGGGGCGATGGTGTCGCTCTGCCAGACCCAGCTGCGCATGTCGCGGTCGTCCGCGTTGCCGACCGTGGCGTCGACGGATGCGATGACGAGGTCCCAGCGTCCGCCCGCGTTCGGGTTCGGGCCCTGGTTGGTCACGCTGTAGTTGACGGTGATCGAGTCGCCGGAGCTTGCGGTCGCTGGCGCCGAGACGTTCGTGACCACGAGGTCGGGCTGGAAGGAGCCGATCTCGAATGGCTCGCTGACGAAGAGCTCGACCTCCGTGCCGGGCGCCTCGAAGATGCTGTCCGATCCGCTGCAGCAGTTGTCCTCGTAGTCGTTGGCGACGATGAGGCGGTAGGTGCCGAGCGGCACCGACGACGAGAGCGTGCCCGACCATGTGACGGCGCGCGTCTCGCCGGGCTGGAGGCCCGGGGTGCTGCCGCTGTTGAGGAGGTCCGACTGGTCGCCGCGGCTGCCGATCTGGATGTCGCCCGCGCCGAGGACGGCGTCGGTCGAGAGGTAGTAGCGGGAATTGACGGACAGCTGCGAGCTGCCGTCGATCTGGGGGTAGACGCTTCCGAGTCCGCTGTTCGAGTAGGTGTAGGTGAGGGAGAAGGGCCCCGACGGGAATCCGTTCGCGGGCGTGGCCACCGCGATCGAGATGTCGGCGGGGGCGACGGCCATCAGGCTGCCGAGTATCGCGTTGTTCGCCTCTCCCGACGGGCCTTCGTTGATGTTGTTGCCCGCATCGACGCGGACGCCCATCCGCACGGACGAGGCCGTGTAGGACGGGATGCGGAAGGTGGTCGAGTAGTTGCGCGTCTCGCCGGGAGCGATGGTGCCGCTCTGCCAGACCCAGCTGCGTATGTCGCGGTCGTCCGAGTTGCCGGGCGTGCCGTCGACCGAGACGATGAACTGGTCGAAGCGTCCGCCGCCCGCCACGGTGCCCTGATTCTGGATGCTGTAGCTGATCGTGATCGAGTCGCCGGAGTTCGCGCTCGCAGGAACGCTGAGATTCGTCACCACGAGATCGGGGAACGCGGGCGCGACCGTCGTGCCGGTCGGGTCGACGCGCGTGTTGTTGGTCTCGTTGTCCTCGGCGACGACGTTCGCGGTGTCGGCCTGCACGACGAATCGCTGGACGCCGACCGATCCCTGCGGCAGGACGACGCTCTGCGTGCGGCTGTAGCTTTCGCCCGGGGCAAGCGTCGCCGAGATGTTGACGTTCGCGATGAGGAGGTCGTCGCCCGCGGTCGCATCGGGCGAGAGGAGGATCTTGTCGGTCCAGGTCCCGCTGATGGTCGCGTCGCCGGAGTTGGTGACGGTCCAGTTCACGTTGACCGTGGCGCCTTCGTTCGCCGTCGTGGGCGAGGTCACCGAGACGGGCGAGAGATCGCCCCCGGCAAACGCGGGCGCCGCGAACGCAAGCGCGAGCAGTCCGGAGAAGGAGGTCGATCGCGCGCGGCACGGAGCGAACACGGCTGCGATCGAGGCGAGGCGCAGCCGACGGTGCCAGCGGAGGGCGGGGCTCTTGTCGTTCATCTCTCTAGCCGTCCTTTGACGCGAATGCCTGTGGAGACCTCGTGGCGCGAATGCACCACGGGCGCTCAACGGACCGACGCTCCGCTGAAGACAGGAAAGGCAGGGCGACACCTCGGAGGGAGTCCTTGAGATTCCGCCGTCGGGCCTCGCCTGCGGAGACCCAGAGATGGGACGGGCCAACGGACGGCGGGGCGGACGCCCTGCGCGCAGCCTGCGAACGGCGCGTGCAGTGCACGGGTTTCGCCAAAAATGGCCAGGCGCGCGGTCGTGCCGCGCGCCTGGCGTAGGTGCATTGCCTTCACGAGAACTGTCTGCGGCCTGCATTCAGCGGCGGCGGCGACCTCCGACGAGTCCGCCGAGGCCGAGGAGCGCGAGCGCGCCGGGGGCGGGGACGACCGCGCCCGAGAAGCTCATGTCGCCCTGGTCGACGCCGCCGAGGAAGTAGTTGGTGAGGCGGAAGTGGCGGTTCGCGTCCGGCGTGCCGCCGTTCGCGGCGGTGTTGCCGACCTGGTAGATGCGGAACTCGACGGTGCCAGTGAGGTTCGTGAGCGCGCTGAGGTCGATGACGCTGAAGATGAAGCCGGCGCCCGGGCCCCATTCGCCGCCGTCGGTCGCGGCCTGGTTGAAGGTGAAGAGGTCTGAACCGAAGCCGTCGACGCTCGAGCGAAGCGCGAGGATTCCAGGGGCGCCGCCCTCCGATCGCGTGCCGATCTGCAGCGACGAGAGGTTGACCGAGGAGCCGCTTGCGACGGTGAAGCCGAAGCTCAGGTAGTCGGAGGCCTGCTGGTTCCAGCCTCGGGCAGCGAAGTTGCCCGACTGCGCGTTGACCGCCGTGAGGCCGGTGCCACGGGTGAGGTTCATGCCGGTCACGCTGCCCGCGGCGGCGGTCGGGGCGAGGAGCGGGTCGCCGCCTGGAGCTGCGCTGATGTTCCAGCCGGCGATGAGTTCGCCGTGCGCGGTGGTGGCGAGGGCGAGCGAGAGGGCGACGAGGGTTGCATGCTTCATGTGCTGTTCCTTTTTCTTCTCTTCGAGGCACGCCGTTCCGAGCGGCCCCGACTTGGTTGGGTGAGTCGTCCACGGCGCTGGGATTTCCAGGCCGCGTGCGACTCGCGGGCAGAGAGGGAGAGAACTGGATCGACTTTCGACATCCGAACGCCGCTTCCGAGGGCTACAGCGTAAGCGTGCGATTGAATTGCTCAGCAATCAACGGTGTCTGTCGCGATTCGGTGACTCTCATGTATCCGTGTGCCTCGCTGATGGCACGAGCGCTGCGTCATGCTGCGATCTTCGCGCGCGTTTTCGGTCGCGTCGGAGCAAACCGCTCGCTTCCGGCGCCATGATGCATCGAGTTGCGATAGAGATGTGCCACGATCGGGGAAGGGTCGCGAAGACGCAGCCGCGGGAGATCGTGGGCATGGATGAAGCGCGAGCCAAAGTCGAATGCTCGTGCACACATCGGACATCCCGCGCAGGTCTACCCTGTCGTACTCTCCGCCATAAGTCTTGATTTGGAATGTGCGCGGGTGCCGCCATGGTTTGGAGTGAGATGGCTTGCACGGCATGAATCGCGGCACAGTCGTTGTGCCGGTCGGCCGCGTACAGCAAGCTCCACGAAACCAATCGGATTCGCCATGAAGTCCCAGTCGCTCTCAATCTCCGCCCCAGGCCTCGTGCATGTGCTCCGCGACATCCGCACGATGCAGCGCTGGGAGATTCTCCGTCGCAGCCAACAAGGCCATACCGTCGCGCAACTTGCGGCCGAGTCACGCTCGTCGCTTGCGGAGACGCAGGAGGCGCTCGACCGCCTCGAGGTGGTGGGCCTCGTCGCGAAGCAGCGTGCGTCCGCGAGGACGAGGCAGGTCGTCTACCGCGCCGCGATGGAGCGGCTGGTGGTTTCGTACGACAAGGCGGCCGAGCTCGATCGCGCGCTCATGATGGAACTTGAGCAGGGGATGCGCGACTACAGCCGGCGCGTGATCGAAGGATGCAGTTCGATCCGACGGGCGGAAGGGAAGGACCGGGTCTCGATCCATGGCGTGACCTCCGTCGTGCTCACGAAAGAGGATGCGCGCGCCGTGCGCGACGCATTCCGCGGCGCCTACGCGCTGCTCGTCGATGCCGAGCGCCGCGCACGGGAATCTGCGGATGCGGCCGGATCGACGGGCTACCACCTGACGTTCGAGATGCGCGAACTCAACCAGCCCGAGCTCCCGATGGCCGAGGTGTTCATGGTCGAGGAGGCGATCTTCGAGGAGCACAGGAACCTGTTCTGCAACGCGGCGAGCGTGGTGCTGTCGCCGCGCGAGCTCGAGGTCGCGCGCGCGCTCGACACGGGCAAGTCGCGCCCGCAGATCGCGCGCGAACTCGGGCTGAGCGAGCACACGATCGTCACGCTCTCGAAGCGCATCTACCGCAAGCTTGGAGTCCACAGCCGTACCGAACTCAGCACGCGCCTCAAGGCCGCGTGAGCGGCGCGGGGCCAGGGCGGGCGTGCGTCACAGCGCAGCGAGGCGCTCTGCGACATCCTTCGCGGCGAGCGCGTCGATGAGCGGGTCGAGTTCGCCCGCGAGCAGCTTCGGCAGCGCGAAGCTCTGCTCGACGCGGTGGTCGACCGCGACCGATTCCTTGAAGCGGTAGGTGCGGATCTTCTCGGCCCGGTCGCCGGAGCCGATCATCGAGCGACGCTCGGTGGCGCGCTTCAGGTCGGCCTCGCGCTTGCGCTGCTCGTAGACGCGCGCGCGCAGCAGGCGCCACGCCTTCTCGCGGTTCTGGCCCTGCGAACGCGTCTCCTGCATGCGGACCTCGAGGCCCGTCGGCAGGTGGATGAGGTGCACCGCGGTGGCGACCTTGTTCACATTCTGCCCGCCCGGGCCCTGCGCGGTCGTCATCATCTCCTTCACTTCCGCCGGGTCGAGCGCCGTGTCGACCTCTTCGGGCTCCGGCATCACGGCGACGGTCGCGGTCGAGGTGTGGATGCGGCCTTGCGCTTCGGTCGCGGGCACGCGCTTCACCTGATGGGTGCCGCCCTCGAACTGGAGCGCTGCGAACGCGCCCGCGCCCTCGACCGTGGCGATCGCGTGGGTGAGGCCGCCCGCGTCGCCCGGCTTCGTCTCGACCACCTCGAAGCGCCACCCTCGGCGCGCGGCGTAGGCGCGGTACATCTCGAAGACTTCACCCGCCCAGAGCGCGGCCTCGTCGCCGCCGACGCCCATGCGGACCTCGAGCACGAAGCTCGGGATCGCTGCCTCGTCGCTCGTGACGAGCGCCTTGACGATTTCCTGCGCGAGCTCGCGGCAGCGCGCGTCGAGGGCGGGGCGCTCGGTCTTCGCAAGCGCTGCCATCTCGGGGTCGCCCGAGGCGATGAGTTCGTCGAGGCCGGCGACTTCGGTGGCGGCGCGCGCGAGGTCGGCGTGGGGCTCGAGCGTGCGGGCGAGCACCGCGCGGCGCCGCGAGAGCGCTGTCGACTTGCGGTGGTCGGCGGCGACGGCGACATCCTCGAGCTGCGCTGCGACGCCGTCGTCCTCGGCGCGCTGTGCCGCGAGGATGCGGCGCAGGTTCTCGGGGAGAAGCGCGTCAACGAAAGCAGTTGCAGCAGGCGAGGCAGACACAGTCACCCCATGGTAAGACCGGTGCACGGCACGTGCCGTGCAGCGATGTCGGGGTAGCGGGTGGGGCGGGTGGCCGGGCGAGACAAAAAGACAAGCAGCCGTCTTTCCGACGGCTGCTTGGCGAAATCGATTCAATGAACCCCTTCTTCTTGGGATTACTTCTTCTTGTTCTTGTCGAAGTAGTTGCCCGCGAACTTCTTCTGGAAGCGCTCGACGCGGCCGAGGGTGTCGACGAAGGTCTTCTGACCCGTGAAGAACGGGTGCGAGCCTGACCAGATTTCGACATTCATCTCGGGCACCGTGGCGCCGACAGTCATGACAACTTCCCCGCGGAACATGACCTTGCAGTCGGGGTAGTACTTCGGATGGGTGTCCTTCTTCATGCTCGACCTGACCTTCCTATTTTCCCGGCCTGGTTGCCCGGGGAATGCCCCGCCCGAGTGTTCCGCAGCGCGCGGCAACCGAGGGCGAAGAGAATTGGCGAAAGATCGGGGAGTGTACCGTTCCCCACAGCGCATGCAAACAGCGTTGTCGGTTCGATTTGCGCGTGGAACTCCCCGTCCCCTTGACTTCTCGGACGCCGGAATTGGGAACGCGAGGCCACCTGCGACCCCTCAAAGGCCGCGCAACCTGCGCCGTGCGCGTACCGTGCGGCTCCAACCTGCGGCGTCCACCTGCCGCATGCACTTGCGACAACCACCCAAAGCGAGGCTCCATGTCTGACGCTCCCAACACGTTCCATGCCACCAGCGCGAACTTCGACAAGGAAGTCGCCCAATCGTCCGTGCCTGTCCTTGTCGACTTCTGGGCGTCGTGGTGCCCACCGTGCCGCATGCTCAAGCCAGAGCTCGCGGCGCTTGCACCCGAGCTCGAGGGCAAAGTGCGCGTGGCGTTCTGCGATGTCGACGCTGAGGGCGAGGTCGCCGCTGCGTTCGGCGTGCGCGGCATTCCAGCGCTCTTCTTGATGAAGAACGGCGAGGTGATCGACTCGTGGACGGGCTTCATGCCGCGCGCCGCCGTGAAGGCACGGCTCGAGCAGCATGTCGGAAAGATCGGCGGCTGAGCGCGATGGCGAGCGCGGCGGCAGCTGCGAAGATTCACGACGCCACCGTGCGCGTGCTGCCTGTCGACCGCATGCATTGCGCCGCGTGCGCGTCGAAGGTCGAGCGCGCGCTGTGCGCGGTCGAGGGTGTGCGCGCGGCGAGCGTGTCGTTTGCGACGAAGCGTGCGCGCATCGACTTCGACCGCAGTGCGGTCGACCTCGCCGGCCTTGCGCGGGCGGTTGAGCGCGCGGGATTCGCACTCGACATCACGCGCGACCCCGCGGTGCGCGCCGCACGCGAGGTGGCCGAGGCGCGGTTGCTTCGGCTGCGCGTGGTGGTCGGCGCCGTGCTGTCGCTTCCGCTGGTTGTAATCGCCATGTCGCACGGCGCCATTCCCGCGCTCGATGGCCCCGCGATGCCGTGGGTGCAGCTTGCGCTCGCCACGCCCGTCTATCTCTGGTGCGGCTGGCCGATCCACGCGGCGGCGCTCGCGCGGCTGAAGACCTTCGACGCCGACATGAACACGCTTGTCTCGCTCGGAACGAGCGTGGCCTTCGCATCGAGCACGTGGGCGCTCTTCGCGGGGCACTCGCAACACGCGGGACACGCCCTCACCTTCGAGGCCGCGGCCGTGATCCTCGTGTTCGTCTTATTCGGCCGCCTACTCGAGGCGCGCGCGACGGCACGCGCAGGCGACGCGTTGCGCGCGCTGTCGACTGCGGCCGTTCCGATGGCGCGTATTCGCGCCGATGGCGCCGAACGGGAGATCACGGCCGCCGAGATCACGGTTGGCATGCATGTCGTCGTGCGGCCGGGCGAGCGCATTCCGATCGACGGCACCGTGATACGCGGCGAGAGCGAGGTCGACGAGTCGCTTCTGACGGGCGAGCCGATGCCGCGCCTGCGCCGAACGGGCGACCGCGTCTTCGCAGGGTCGCTGAACACGGTCGGCGCGCTCGAAATCGAGGCGGGCTGTGGCGCAGACGAGACGATGCTCGCTCGGATCGCGGGGCTCGTCGATGAGGCGCAGTCGACCAAGGCGTCGATCGCGCGCACGGCGGACCGCGTTGCCGCCGTGTTCGTTCCCGTCGTGCTTGTGGTCGCGCTCGGCGCGTTCGCGGCGTGGCTGCTGCTTGCGCCCGCCGACATTCGCCACGCGCGCGCCGTCGAAGCGCTCGTCAGCGTGCTCGTGGTCGCGTGCCCGTGCGCGCTCGGCCTCGCGACACCCGTGGCGATCATGGTCGCGTCGGGGCGCGCGGCCGCGCTCGGCGTCCTCTTCCGCCGCGCAAACGCGTTCGAGCTCCTCGCGCGGGTCGGGCGTATTGCGTTCGACAAGACGGGCACACTCACGGAAGGGCGCCCCGCGGTGACCGCCGTCGCGCCCGCGCATGGCTGGAGCGAGGAGGCGTTGCTCGGGCTGGCGGCGGCCGCCGAGATCCGCAGCGAGCACGCGGTCGCGCGCGGCATCGTTGACGCTGCGCGCGCGCGCGGGATCCATGTCGAGGAGCCATCGTCGTTCACAGCGTTCGCCGGGAAGGGCGTGCATGCAACCGTGCTTTCACATTCAGTCGAGGTGGGAAACGCGGCATGGATACGCGAATGCGGCGTGACGGTGGGTGCGCACGCCGGCGCATCGAACGCCACGCGCGTCTTCGTCGCGGCCGACGGCGCGTTCGTCGGCTCGATCGCGCTCGAGGACCGCGTGCGTGCCGATGCGCGGGAGGCGGTCGACGCGCTGCGCGCGCTCTGCGTCGAGCCGTTGCTCGTGACGGGCGACGCGGAGCGCCCTGCC
Source organism: Phycisphaerales bacterium (assembly GCA_044352505.1). Taxonomy (GTDB): domain Bacteria; phylum Planctomycetota; class Phycisphaerae; order Phycisphaerales; family SM1A02; genus QWPT01. Next base: position 30,262 of record JBILDS010000001.1, on the reverse strand, counting down.
GCGGCGGTGGCGGAGGCGCTTCGCATCGACGCGGCTTCCGTGCATGCGTCGATGACGCCTGCGGGCAAGGCCGAACTCGTCTCGCGACTCGTCGAAGAGCCGCGCGGCGCGGCGTTCGTCGGCGACGGCATCAACGACGCGGCCGCGCTCGCCGCAGCGCGGCCCGGGATCGCAATGGCGAGCGGCACCGATTTCGCGAAGACAAGCGCCGACATTCTGCTCGTCTCCGACGACCTTCGGCGCGTTCCCGAGGTGATCGCGCTCTCTCGCGCCACGCTACGCGTGATTCGCCAGAACCTCGCGTGGGCGTTCGGCTACAACCTCGTCCTCATTCCGCTCGCGGCGGGTGCGCTCTACCCGTGGACGGGCTGGATGCTTCCGCCGATCGCTGCGAGCGCCGCGATGGCGCTCTCGAGCGTGAGCGTGGTGGCGAACAGCCTGCGGCTGCGCAGCGGCGCGTTCAGTGTGCGGGTGTGACCGTGCCGACAGGTTCGGTCGGTACACCTTCGTAGCGCGTGCGGGGAAGGAGCAACTCCCGCTTCATCACCACGGAGTGCGGTGCGACGACGGCACCAGTACCAATGTCCGCGCCATAGAGGATCACCGTGTTCGCGCCCACCGTCGCGCCGTCACGGATGTGGACATGGTCGATCTTGAGCACGCGATCCTCAAAGGTATGGGCCTGAAAGAGCGCCTGCACCGTGACATCGTTGCCGAATCGCAGCATGTCCGGGTCGACCACATGCGAGAAGCCTGCGCCGAGAAGTGCGCGCCGTCCGATGCGGCACCCCATCGCGCGCAGATAGACAACGAGGAGGAGCGTGCCTTCGAGCGCTGCGAGCGGTTTCGCGGCCCACATGCCCCACGCGACGTAGAGGAAGTCCCAACGGCTGCACCAGCAACTCCACAGGGGATGCGTGCCCGGCTTGACGCGCCCGACGAGGATCCACTTCATCGCGAGGAGGGCTGCCGCGAGCGAGGCGAGCGCCGCGAGGACGCCGAGAGGAAGCGTGACGAGGCGGAAGAGCGCGGGCGTCTGCGTGGCGCTTGCGGCTTCCATCGCGCGGAACCAGAGGAGCGCCACAATGATCGGGCCGAGCGGCAGTGCGAAGCGCGCAAGCTCCCACACCCAGCGGTTGATGCGGCGAACAAGCGACGGATCGTGCGTGAGTTCGCGCGGGGCGTCGACGACCTCGCGTCGCGGCAGGCGAAACACGGGGTGGCCGAACCACGACGCGCCCGCTTCGTCGGGAAGGCCACTTCCGCGCGTCGAGATGCCAACAAGCGTCTCGGGCGCGAGCCGTGAGCCAGAGGGGAGAACCGCGTGGTTGCCGACGAAGCAGGAGCGCCCGAGCTCGACCGGCTCGATCGTGGCTGTTCCGGCGTGGAGCGCGGGTCCGCCGAGATAGATTCCATCCGCGAAGAAGGTGTCTTCGTCGATCGCGACTGTCGATGGCACCACATCGGTGACGGTGGAAATCTCGCAGCATTTTCCGATGCGGGCGCCCGCGAGGTTGAGCCACATCGGCCACATGATGGTGCCCGAGAGCCATTTGCCCGCGCCTTCGACGAGCATCGATTGAAGTGAAAGCCGCAGCGGCGCGAGGCCGTGCAGCGAAAACGCTCCGCGCGGCGCTGGCCCGAGCGCGCGCACGAGAGCTGCTTGTATGAGCACTGCGCCAGCAGCGGCTGCGATGGTGGCACCAGCGAGGCGCGCGAGGTTGGCGGGCGAGAGATCCAGTGCATCGGGCGACACGCCGAAGAGCCAGAGCGCCGCGGTCCACGGAATGACGAGCGCCGTGGCGAGCAACGCAATGAGCGCGAGCGCCGCGATAAGTCGCAGCGCGGCGTGCGGCGGGGCTGCGACCGTGGGCGGCTCAGGTGCGCGTGCAATGCGCCGTGCGGGTACGCCGTCGAGGATCGCGTGCTCGTGCACCTCACCGTGCCCAAGGCTCGAGAGTGCGCGCAGGATGCTGCCTTCGCCAAGTTCCGCGCCGGGCGACATGCCGGCGCGTGTTTCGAGCGTGGCGTTTCTGCGCACCGTCACGCGATCGAAGACCAGCGTGCCCGCTGTCAGTTCTACGGCGCGAAGGCACGCGTCCTGTCCGACGGTCGCGCCACTTTCGAGCGTGATCAGATCCCAACCGCCGTCGTTGAAGCGGGCGCCGCGATGGATGTGGACGCCGCGGCCAACCTGTGCCCCGAGAAGCCTGAGCACCGTAGGCGCGAGGTCGAGGACCTTCAGTGTCTCCCACGGAATCGGTGCCACGCAGCGCACCGCGATCCACTGTCGAAGGTGCGTGAGGCTCCATGCGCGGACACGGCCCGGTTTCACACGACCGAGGACGATCCACTTCGCTGCGACGCCGAAGGCGACCGCGACGAGCGGGTATCCGGCGGTGACGACCGCGGCGGAGAGAGCAAGCAGCAGTGCGCTGTGGATGCCGCTGTCGAATGCGCTTTCCAGTGCGTCGACAGCAGCGGGAATCCACAGGAACTGCGACACGACGACAAGGGCCGCCGCGAGGAATGCGGCTTGAAGCGTGGTGACAAGGATCGGCCGCGAAGTGCCCGTCACGGGGTGGGCGTGAGCGCGGTCTGGTGCCGTGTGCGTGGCGACGGCGCGCGCCGCGTCGAGTGCAGCCGCCAGCGCGCGTACCGTGCGGTGCTCGTAGGCCGTGCGCACGGTCGCGGCAGACTCCGCGTGCGCGGCGCGGAGGCGCGAGATCGCGATCGCGATCGTGAGCGAGTCGAAGCCGAGGTCGTCGAATAGATCCGCGTCGATCGAAACAGTGTCATCTCTCCCAAGCGCAGCCGCGAACGCGCGCGCCAGTTGGAGCTCTGTCTCGGTCGATGGGTGTGCATGCGCTGTGGCATGGTCGGGCTCGCGCCGCGTGTCGATTGCAGGAAGCGCGCGCCGGTCGATCTTTCCGCCGACCGTGCGTGGGATGCGCTCGATTGCTGCGATCGCCGACGGAACCATATAGGGCGGCAGCTCCCGCGCGAGTGCTGCGCGCAGCACATCTCTGTTGAGCGCGTGCCCTGCGTGCGCCACCACGTGCGCCACAAGCCTTCGCTGCGCTCCTTCGCCTTCCACCGTACAGGCCGCGTCAAGTACGCCGGGCTGCGCCGCCAGCGCTGCTTCGACCGCGCCGAGTTCGATGCGATAGCCGCGCAGCTTCACCTGCGCGTCGATGCGACCGTGGTAGTGGAACTCGCCGCGAGAATCGCGGTGGACGAGATCGCCCGTGCGATACACGCGGCCAAGCGTCGGGTGCTCGACGAAGCGCGCAGCGGTGGTCTCGGGCTGGCCGCGATAGCCGCGCGCAAGCGACGCGCCGCCGACCACGAGCTCGCCCTGGGTTTCGTCGATGATCTCGCGCAGGTTCGCGTCGTCCGGGTCGACGACCGCTGCGAACGAACCTGGAATTGCGCGACCAATCGTGACCGCTTCACCCGCGCGCACCGTGGCGCGCAGACAAGTCACGGTGCATTCGGTCGGGCCGTAACCGTTCTCGAGTCTACGACCGCGCGACCAAAGCGACGCAACGTCGGGCGCGAGCGCCTCTCCGCCCACATAGAGGAGACGAATCGCAGGCAACGCGCGTTCGGGGTCGCTACAGCCGAGCGTGCGCAGCAAGGTTGGCGGTGGGCAGAGCACGCTGATGCGCTCGCGCACAAGCCATGGCAGCAGGTCTGGCCCAAGTCGTGCCGTCTCATCGTCCATCACGACAACGGCGGCACCCGCCGCCCACGCAAGCCACATCTCCTCGACGCTCGAGTCGTAGCTTGCGCTCGAACCCTGCGCCACGCGGTCGCCGGCTGCAAGGCCGAATTCGGCAAGATCACCCTCGACGAGGTTGAGGAGCGAGCGGTGCTCGATCTCTACACCCTTGGGCTTTCCCGTTGTACCTGACGTGTAGATCACATAGGCGAGGTCGTCGGGCGATGGAGCATTTCGCACTGCGACGGCGTTGTGCACGTTCGATGTTGCAATGTGCTCAGGCGACAGAAGTGCAACGCGTGCGCCTTCCGCAGCAAGTTCTGCGGCGCGCGCGGGATTCGCAATCAGTGCAACTGCGCCTGCATCTCTCAGAATCGCTACGGCTTGTCGCGAGGGAAACGCGGGGTCGATGGCGACATACGCTGCGCCCGAACGCATCACACCGAGAATCGCGGCATAGAGCCATGGATCGGTGCGTGGAAGTGCGATCGCGACAACAGCATCGCGCGCTGCATGCGGCGCCACGCAGGTCGCGACGCGCTGCGCGCGCTCGTCGAGTTCTCGGTAGGAAAGCTGCGCAACGCCGGGCACATCAAGCGCACATGCATCGCGTTCGGCCGCACAGGCGCGGTCGAAGAGGTCGAGCACGGTGACTGGGGGGGCGGCGAGCATCACAACCAGCCGCGCATTCGCGGCGGAGTTCACGCGTTCGTCTTTGGAAGGAACGACTTGATGTGCGGCGCAACAATCTCAGCGCGCGCCCGCTGCTCGGCGGGAGAGAGCGCAAGGAACCCGCGAACCTCGCCGAGGCATCGCTCGGCTCCGCAGCCGCAGCGGAATGGTTCCGCCATGGCAGCTTCGGTTGTGGTGTAGTCGAAGGTGACCTGCTCGCCTGCACGGATGAGTCGGCGCGCGACAAGTGTGCGCCCGACAATCGCAGCGTTTGGTTCGCAGCAGTGATTCAAGAACCGCCACGGGAAGCGCACGCGCATCTCGTCAACGCTGAGTACCTCATGGCACTCAATGTGCTCGTTGAGACTGATCTGAATCGAGTAGCGCGTTGGATGCTGCTGGATCGTGCCGTTGATTTCGAGCACGATTCCGCCTTCGATGATGTCGTGTGTTGCGAAGACGCCAACGCCCGTGGTTGTTTGGCGCACGGCGCAGGGAAACGATTGAGTTGTGGCAGGCATGGATGGGGGAGACGCAGGACGACTCGCGACGTTCGGGATCGGTGTCGGAGATCCGCGTCGCCGCCATGGGTCGGCCCATGGCAGCGCGGCAGCGTACGCGATCGCACTTCGAATGTGCAGGTGTCGCGTTCGACAATCCGAGCACGAGGTTCCGCCTGACAGAACCTCGTCCCGGGGGTGGGAGATGCCAGTCCTGACCCCCTCGTCGCCCCCAAGGGACTGTGACGGAGATTGGCGGTCCTTTGCCCGGATCCGGGATCCGAATCCAGGGCTTGAATTCAGGGCTTGAATTCAGGGCTTGAATTCAGGGCTTGAATTCAGGGCTTGAATCGAGAGCCTGAATCGAGGGCTTGAATCGAGAGTTTGAATCGAGAGTTTGAATCGAGAGTTTGAATCGAGGGCGGAAGTCCGAATCCCGGCATCCAACCCTCGTTCGCTACCGCTCCGCTAGGGTCTTCGCCGCCAGTCCTGCCCCAAGTGCGCAGAGCACGGCGAAGGCTGCGGTGGCCAGAAGTCCCGCCACAGCGCCCATGGCGGTCTCAACCTGTAGGTACACCGCCCCCAAGAAGAGAAGCACCGAAGTGAGAACGAGCATTGCAGAAACCACGGCAAGCGCGGCTCCCCATGCAATCCGAAGTGCGCGCATACGAAGGGCGCGGAACTCCCAATCAAGTGCCGCGGTGATATCGGCAAGCAGTTGCTGCATGATTCCCATTCGAGTCTCCGTCAGACAGGACCTAATCGCGCCGGTTCATCCGAAGGCCAAGCAGCACACCGATGGCGAGGCACGACGCGACGGTCAGAAAGGGATGTGCTGCAATCTGCTTCTCGGCGACTTCCGCTGCCGCTTTGCCCTTTGCGGCAGCGGTTCGCGCAGTCTCTTGTAGCCCTGCACGGGCGGCTCTCACGCCATCGATTCCGAGACCGGAGAGGTCGTTGCGCAATTGCCGGAGATCGGCGCGCAGCCGGTCGAGCTCTCGTTGGAGGTCAAGTGAATCTTCCATTCCGATTTGACTGTTGCGATCCATGTCGGTTCTCCCATTGCACGCTGGGCACGTGGTCAGTCGCGGTGCGAAGCGCGCCGTGCGCTTCGTTCAGCATTCGATGGTTGCCCAGCCGGCATGCAACCAATCAATGGCGGTCACATGCGCTGTTGCCAGAGGGAAGTATTCGCAGTTGGCGTGACAGAAGCGCGTGGCGAACCTAGGTTCTGTCTGATAGATCCCCGAGGCGCGTCGATCTTGCACACCCGATTGAGGCAAGTTCCCGTAGTCATGCCTCTCTCGCAGGTGCGAAACTATCAATGGTCGCAGGACACAGCTGGTGTTCAGGCATCCTCGCGCGCACCGGCGTCAAGCGTCATTGTTTGGAGAATTGCATGCGGGAACAAGAGCCACCCACGGCGGTCGGTGAGCATCACACCGTCAACTTTATCGTTCCAATCGACTTCTCAAAGCCCGCGTTGGCTGCGTTGCGTTGGGCAGAGGAACTTGCTGCGCGTGGACCGGGTCGTCTGATTGCGGTTCATGCCGTTGAGCCCACACCACTGGGTGAAAGCTCGGAATTGGTGGCCATGCTTGAGGCGCGCGGACTCGAGCGACTCCACGGCGCGTGTGCGCGGGCGGTCTCTGCCGGAATCGAGGTGGTGCGCGAGTGTCGTATTGGTGAGCCATCCATGGTGATTGAGGATGTTGCGCAGCGCACGCCGAACCCATTCATCGTGATGGGGAACCGTGGCCTCGGTCCGCTTCGTCGTGTTCTTCTGGGAAGTGTCGCAGATCGCGTGCTGCGGCACGCAGAGTGTCCTGTACTCGTGGTGCGAGAGAACGATGAGCCGCCTGCACGACCGCGGATCTTGGTGGCGACGGACTTTGCCCACGATGCCGAAGCCGCTGTGGCCGCAGCGCGCGTGGTTGCGCTCCGCTCGCGTGAGCAGCCGCGCGTGGCGCTGCTCCATGTGGTGCTTCCGCCTCACGTGATCGAAGCGGTTGAGTCGCCCGTGATTCCAAGAGATCAGCTTGTTGCCGAAGAGGACGACGCGCGCGAGCAACTTGAGCCGATCGCTGCCGAGTTTCGGCGTCTCGGCGCAGAAACGACTGCAGAGATTGCGCGCGGGGATGTCTTTCGCGCGGTTGCGGAGCGCGCGGATCTGCTCCACGCCGACATGGTTGCGCTTGGGCGACATGGCGTCTCGATTCTCGAGCGTCTCTTGCTTGGATCGACCGCGGAGCGAGTGCTCCATCGCGCACGGTGCGCGGTGCTGACCGCACGGGCGGTACCAGTCGCTCCTGAGAAGCGTGTGCGCGCAGCCATCATCACGTGATCTGTGCTGCTCCATGAATGCGGAACACTCCCCGTAGTCGCGGGTGCGTCGATCTGCCCAAATGAAGTGTCTGGAGCGCGGCTCCAGAGTTCAAATGCCAAAGAAGGAGGAAGAGCATGACAACGGCAATCATCAAGAGCGATTCACAGATCAAGACCGATGTGTTGAATGAACTCAAGTGGGATTCCCGCGTCGACGAGACGGATGTCGGCGTACAGATCAAGGATGGCATCGTGACCCTCGTCGGGAGCGTTGACGTCTACGCGAAGAAGATCGCCTCGCGTGAAGCCGCGCATCGCGTGCATGGTGTGCTCGATGTCGTGGATGAACTGCAAGTCAAGGTCGCCGGCGTGGGCGCGCCCACCGATATTGATATCGCGCGCGGAGTGCGTGACGCGCTCGAGTGGGACGCCTTTGTTCCCGACGAGAAGATCACATCGACTGTTTCGCTCGGTATCGTCACGTTGGAAGGCGTGGTACCAACTTGGTCACAGCGCGCCGACGCAGAGCGTGTTGTTCGTGGACTCACGGGCGTTCGGGGCGTGATCAATCAGATCTCCGTCATGGCCAAAGCGGTCGACTCAAGTCGCATCAAGGCCGACATTGAAGAGGCACTTGAGCGCCAGGCCGAGCGTGAGGCGCGCCGCATCGGCGTCCAAGTCAAAGACGGCGTTGTGATGCTCACGGGTCGCGTGCGATCGTGGGTCGAGAAGGACACCATTGATCGCGTGGTTGGCTTCGCCACCGGCGTACGCCGCGTGGATGACCGACTCGTTGTCGATCCGTACACCTGATTCCGAACATCTCTCACGAAACGATCGGTATGACGGCATTCGTGTGCCGCATCAACGTTCCGTGCTTGACGCACGCACGTGACCGAAACCAATTGCGAATCAACCTGCGATTCGCGAGCCACACACACAAGACACGAAAGGGAGAAACATGAACATGAGCCTATTCCGAAGAACCCCAGTCCTTGATGAGTTCACCCGCATGCGCGATGAGATGGATCGACTCCTCTCCCGTACCTTCGGGTCGAACATGCCGTCGACAGAACTCGGCGCCGCACGCATCGACGGTTGGATTCCGCCGATTGATGTCAGCGAAACCGATGATGAAATTCTGGTTCGCACCGAACTTCCCGGAATCGCCGTGCGTGATCTTGAGATCACCATCACGGGCAACACCCTCTCGATTGCCGGAAAGAAGGAAGAAAAGGAAGAGACGGAACAGGAAGACTTCTACCGGTGCGAACGTCGCTTCGGTGGGTTCCGACGAATCGTGGAGCTTCCGGAGTCTGTCGACTCTGAACGAGTCTCGGCGGAGAGTGACAACGGACTTGTCACCATCCACGTTGCGAAAAGGCCTGGACAGCGCGCAAAGCGAGTCGAGGTGAAGGCCACGACGCGGCGCGTGCCACTTCCAGGCTGATCGGGTTGCACGGCATCGTTTGCGCCGCGCAAGGCACGCTTCGTGTGCATCTCTGACAGCGGCTGCTTCACGACCACGAACGTCGACACCTGACTTCTACGGCAATCACGTTCGTCAGCGTGGCGGAGTGTTTGTCAGGGAACCATTCGAAAGGACTAAACATCATGGCACCAATCGCATCCTCTAGCATGCATTCGCTCAAGGATCTTCTCCTCGAGCAGTTGCATGAGCTACACGCAGCGGAGTCCCACTCGCAGTCGATTCTGTCGAAGCTTGCAACTGCAGCATCTTCACCGAAGCTGGTAGAAGCAATTCGCGCCCACCTGGAGGAGACCAAGCAGCACGTGGCTCGGCTCGATCGCGTCTTTGGCGAGTTGGGTGGCAAGCCAAAGAAACTCGAGACGCATGGCTCAAAGGGGCTGCTCGAAGACTGCACCGAGATCGCTGGGCGAACCAAGATCGATGCGCACGTGCGTGATGCAGCGATCATCGCCGTGGTGCAACGCCTAGAGCACGATGAGATGGCAGGGTACGGCTGCGCACGCACGTGGGCGAGTTTGCTTGGTCACACCAGTGCCGCCGCGGAACTCCTCAAGACGCTGACGGAAGAGCGGCGTTTCGACGAGAACCTCAGCCGGATTGCGGAGTCACTGAACAAGGCGGCACTTGAGCCGGTTGGCGCTGCGCGCTGAGAGGCCACTGCGGCGTTGTTGCGGGAATCGTTGTGATGTGAAAACAGCGCACGCGGAGCGTTTGAATCGCTCCGCGCGCGCTCTTTCTCTTTTGCGCGTTGCGTTCCCGCGTCTTGGACTTGGACTCATGTTGTGTGGCGGCTCTCCCTCCGCGCATTCGCCCGTGATTTGGTCATGGTGTGGCATGCACGATGTGGACGTCGCCCATGATTACAGTCCGAACGGGAACGTCTCTGGGTCACCTGCGGTCGCTGTGGTTGCAATCGGCTCGACCGCGCTCGTCTCGTCGATCCACACGTACTCATCGAACTGTGCAGGCAGTGTGGCCTGAAAGTAGTGACTGACAAGCTCAGTGTCGGGTCGGTAGATCACGCCGATTGCTCGCTCAAGCCGTGGTTGGAGCAGCGCACTGCGCAGTCCGAGCGAGTGCGCTGCACGGAGCGGTAGCATGAAGTTGGATGCAGAGGCTTTCTTCGCGGCATCATGACAGAGCCGCTCGTAGCTGTCGGGATGCGATGGTCGCACCGCCATGATCTGCATGGGCACGTCCCAGTTTGTGGCTGCTGCGACGGTTCCGCGATCGGTTCCAAATCCGATGCTGTAGCAGCTGTCCCCAAAGCGCTCGCGTGCGAGCTGTCCGATGTTCACTTCGCCGTGCATGCCGAGTTCCGTCGCGGCAGCGTTTCCAACGTGCGAATTGTGCGCCCAAACAACGGCCTTCGCGTTCGGGCCTCTGTGTTCGAGTAGCGCAAGCAGGGTTTCGAACATGTGACGATCGCGGATGTTCCACGACTCTCTTGCGCCGCGATACATGGCGCGATAGTACTTCTCTGCTTCATGGACAACCGTGGCATTGCGGGCCGCGTCAAAGAAGGAGTCTCCATCGAACTTCGAGTATCGGAGGCGTTCCTCGAGCAACGACCGGAGCGTCGAGAGCGCCTGATGCTCGCACGTGGCCAACGCACCGCTGGCTGCGGCGCGACCGTAGGTGGCTGGGTCGCGCTCCCACGGTGTAAAGCAGGCATACATTTCGCGCGCGGTGAACGCGGCGGTTGGATCCACACGATCGAGGTAGTCGAGCACCGCACCGATCGAGTTGTTGAGGCTGTAGATATCGAGGCCGTGCAAACTCGTTTGTGCGGTGTCTGTGGGCGTTGAGGCGTTGTGTCGGGTGAGCCACTCGACAAAGCGCTGCATGTCGGTGTTGCGCCACATCCATGTTGGGAAGCGGGAGAACATGGGTTCACGAAGAGGACTTGCGGGTCGCTTCCGCACAACGCGATCCACGGCAGCGGTGTCAGGCCAGTCGGCTTCAAGCGCGACAATATTGAAACCCGCGCGTGCGATGAGTGCCTGGGTGATCCGGGCGCGGAGACGGTAAAACTCGCTGGTTCCGTGGGTCGACTCACCAATGAGAACCACGCGCGCCCGTCCGATCCGAGAGACAAGTGCATCAAGGTTCGCGTGCTCAATGGATTCAAACGGTTCGCAGTTCTGTGCGATCAGCGTCGCAATCCGTTCCCCTTCGCCGGTACCCACGCGAATCGGCCTCTCGGCGCGGTGCGCCGAAAGGGGCGCACCGTCGCTGGCCCAGCCCTCGGATCCCACAAGCGGAACGAATTGGACGCGTCCGAGTGAGGTTCGTTCGTAGTTATGCGCGCCGGTTCGTTCGATCAGAAGAAGTTCCTGCGACTTCAGTTCGCTGCCGACAGGAATCACAAGTCGGCCACCAATGCGGAGTTGATCGAGTAGGCTCTTCGGCGCTTCGGGCCCACCTGCAGAGACGATGATCACATCAAATGGTGCTGCATCAGGCCAACCAAGGGTGCCGTCTCCGCAACGCAACTCGACGTTGCCGCTCCCTGTTGCTTTGATTCGTGCCCGTGCGAGCGCTGCGAGCGATTCGTGCCATTCGATCGCGTAGACACTCTGTGCAAGCCTTCCGAGCAGCGCTGAGGCGTATCCGCTTCCGGCACCCACCTCGAGGACCCGATCCGTCTCCCGGATTCCGGCGGCTTCAAGCATGAGTGCAACGATGTATGGCTGCGAGATCGTCTGGCCTTCCTCAATCGGAAGCGGTGCATCTTCATAGGCCAAATCGTGGTATCGCGCAGAGACGAAGCGCTCACGCGGAACCGATGCGAAGGCAGCAAGAACCCGGGAATCCTTGATGCCGCGGGCCTTGAGTTGTTTCTCGACCATCGCACTTCTGCGATCCAGAAGGGTCGTCATCCTGATCTCCTTGTTTGCTTTGCCCACGATTGCTGCGATTCCTGTGGCCTCGCGGTTAGCGGGTGGTCACCACGCGGGCGCGGGCCGAGTCGAGCGCGGAGCGAATCGTCGGATGTGCGCCAAGTTCTGCAGGTCGCATCCAGGTGAAGTCGCCGCGCGTCAATTCAATCTCAACACGCGCCGCCGCACATGCTGTGCGCAGCGAACCAAGGAAACGCGGATCCGCGCACGCAACCACCGCAGCTTCCGGAGCCGAACGCGTCTGGGCCGCAATCCACGTTGCAACTTGACCTGCGAAGCGCTTCTCCATCTCCTCGCGCTCGTGTCCTTGACCAGCAAAATGCTGTGCTGCGTTGGCGCTCGGCCCTTGCCCGAGCGCGCAAGGCCGTCCGTGCTCGTGAAACTCGACCCATGGACTTTCGAGTCGCTCGACAAGCTCAAGTCGCACGCGCGGCAGGGAGTCCGACGAGCCGTTGGATGCCGTGCGTGTGTGCATCAGCCCCCTATGCATCTGCCCCTTGTAAAGCATGGCTTTTCGGCTGTCGCTGACGAACACTTGGATTGGAATCGTTTCGGTCATCGAGTAACCCCCCAGATGCAGTAGGAGCAGGAGAGGCACCTCCGATCGTTGCCTCAACGCCTCGGATGGATTCGTGGTGCGAAGTCAGGCCTTGTTGACCCTTGGAACGACGCAGCAGAGACTCAAGATGCGATGCTGCCTCAAGTCGGTTGAGCACGTCGTTGCCGCCGCACGTACTTGCCAAGCGGCGCGCGATGGCATCCACCACAGCGTCGGTGAGATCGAGCATGGCATCGGGATCATGAAGCGGACGGATGAGAAATCGCATGTCGTGTCTCGCAAGCTGATGCGATATAAACCGTTGCCACCGCGACATCCGCGATGGGCGATGTGTGACGCTGGTCGCCACGTTGGAATCATGACGCTGAGTCCGCCCGAATCCACAGGGATACGTGCGCGGGACGTCGATAATGCTCTCGGCGTGGGTTTCTTTCACTCGAGTGGCATGCGACGAAACAGAAAACCGGGGAATTCTCCTGCGCTGTCTTCGCTTGGCACGCGATGCGAGACCGGTACTCTGCTTGCATGTCAACTGCACACAGCGCAGGTTTCAGCAGTTCTCTTGCGGTGGTCGTCGAAACTGCGTCGTCTGCCTTGCGTCCGGACGGACTGCTCGTACGTTTGGGTGCGGAGAACACGAAGTCGTCTCGATTGCTCGATATGTCGCGAGATGGGGAAGACCGTCTTGGGGAAGACCGTCTTGGGGAAGACGGCTTTGAAGAAGGTCATCTTGAAGCCGTCGCCGCACTTGTTGCTCAGTGGCGGAGCACGAGTGCCCGGCTGCATGTCCTTGCGGAGTGTGCCGATCCATCACACGCGCTCGCGCACTGGCTGCGCGTTGCGTCAGAGTCGCTTGGCGCGCATGGTGCCGTCTCTGAACTTAGAATGCACTCGGAGTCCTCCTCTGCGCCGGCGACAGAGACGCTCCGCGCGGTGGTGGACACCGAGGAGCATGTCGCGAACGCGGTGATGTCTCTCCACCACTCGGGGTGTGCGTTGAGTCAGCCGCGCGATGGATTGTCGACGACGCCCGGCGGCCTTGAGGTGATGATCAGCGTTCTTTCTGATGTGCGCCTCGATGTGCATCTCGATGGCCATTTGGTTCGGCATCTGCTCGAGGACGCGGGAGTTCGCTCTGTGATCACGATGGAAGTGAAGCGGCCAGGCCGGTTTGCATGGAATGCGCGGTTCATCTTTGATTCGGTTGTGCGTTTTGGTCCACAGCGTGAATGCATCGCGTTGTTACTTGCAGATCGATTCGCGTCAGCACTCGTGACGCACTGCTTGGAGCGCCGGCTTCACGTGGCCGAGTCGAGGCTCCATGCCATTCTCGAAGGTGCAGGCGATGCAATTCTCACGGTTGGAGTGGATGGCCGAGTTGTGGACACAAACCATGCGGCGTCGCTCGTGTTCGGCTTCTCGCAGGAGGAAGCTCGTGGCATGCCGCTTTCGATGCTGTTTCCGAGCGATCCGTTTGCTCTCGCGGCGGGTGAACACCTCGGCAACGTATCTGAGGTGCGCGCGCGCCGACGCGACGGATCGGAGTTTGCGGCGGAGGTCGTGGCGGGCGCGGGTGCGCAGCAGCGTGGCAGAACACTTCTCGTTCGCGACGCGAGCGCGCGGCGAGACGCTGATGCGAGAACTCGCCAATGTGAGCGTTTGGCATCGATGGGAACGCTCGTCGCGGGTCTTGGGCATGACCTGAACAATGCGTTGCTGCCATTACGGGCTCACGTGCGCGCATTGGAAAATGGCCGTGTTCGACGCGATCGTGTGTCGCGGCGAATGCACTTTCGCTCGATTCGGCGTGGTTTCGCAGCGTTGCAATCGCTTGCCGACGGGCTACACCTTCTCGCGACCGAGGATGAGCGGTCTACAACTGCATCCGTCGATCCCGCTGCGTGGTGGGGGAGTGCAGCGCCGCTTCTTGCCAAGGCACTTCACGAACGTGCGACGCTTGATGTTGCAATTGACCCTGCGCTCCCGCGTGTCGCGATCGACGAGCAGTCTCTGACCCGTGTCGCGTTGGCGCTTCTCATCAACGCAGCGGAGGCGATGCCCGTGGAACGCCCGCGTGAACTTTCACGCGTCTTGTTGCGGGGCACAGTCTTCGATTCGGAGCACGTCACGTTTGAGTTTGCAGACAACGGAATTGGAATGGGCGATGACGCGCGCCGCCGTGCATTTGATGCCTATTTCACGACGAAGCCGCGCGGCATCGGAACAGGGCTCGGATTGCCGATCGTTCGCTCCATCGTGGATCGAGTGGGCGCACGGATTGAGCTGAACTCGCAGCCTGGAGTCGGAACCACAGTGCGAATCCTGATGCCGATCGCGCGACCCGATGTCTTCGTCGATGCGCCGCTTGCCGTCGCGGTTGTTCCATCGGATGGTCGATTACTCGACGTCATCTTTTCGCTGCTGCGGACCTACGGAGTTGACCCGGTTGAAGCGAACGATCCGGATTGCGCCGACGTATGCGTTGCATCCGATTCGAGCTTGGAGCTTGCACGTGTCAAGCGCTGGTGCGATCGTCGTCCGGCGCGTGATTTGATCGTGATCGGATCGGGGGCGGACACCAGCCGGCCAGCGCTTGCAGATTTCGGCGTGACCTTTGTGGCATCGCCGATTGAAATTTCCAACATCGACACTGCGATTCGCCAAGTGTTGGCGAGTCGCGTGGCGAAACCAGAGGAGCGACATCATGGGTGAATCAGTGACAATGATCGGACGCAGCGACATCGGGACGACAGAGACAGACATGCCGCGTGCGGTTGCGAAACGCCGCTTGGCCGATGGCGTCTCGAACGGCGCAGCACCAAGAGAGCAGCAGCGTGCGCTCGTTCGGGTGATCTGCGTTGACGACCATGTGGTGCTTGTAGAAGGTTTGAAGGCGCAGTTCGCGGCCGACGGGCAGATCCGTTGCGTGGCGAGCCTTGAATCTGCGGAACACCTCATCGACGCAGTCGTGGAGCATCAGCCTGACGTGGTGCTACTTGATATCGAGATGCCGGGGCCGGACGTCTTCGAAGTTGCCGATCGACTTCACCATCTGCATCCGTTGGCACGCTTCGCGTTTCTGAGCGCACACATTCGTGATGGCTTTCTTGCAAGCGCCTTCCGCTGCGGCGCGTCCGGCTACTTTGCGAAGGGCGACGATCTCGAAGAGATCGTCGATGGTCTGAAGCGGATCGCGCGATGTGCAGAGGGCACATTCATCATGGGTTCCAAGGTGCGCGCGCGCTGCCAACCACCGAAGATTCGCAACGGCCGAGTTGTCGGCAAGCAGCAGCCACGAGGTACTGCGCCGTCGGGTCCGCCCGCAACACTTCTCGAGTCGCTCACACAGCGCGAACTTGAGGTGCTTCGTCTCATCGGAAAGGGGATGTCGCGCGGCGAGATTGGGAACGAGCTTGCGCGCAGCCCAAAGACGGTCGATGGACACCAAGAGCGCATCATGAAGAAGTTGCGGGTCTTCACGCGCGCCGAGCTTATGCGCTTCGCGATTCGCGAGGGACTTGCGCAGGCATGAGTGGTTCTGGCGGCTACGCGTATGGGAGTCGCACGGAGGAATCCATCCTGCATTCGACACGTTGCACGCACTTGGGAAGCTTCCGTGCAGAGTTGCGGGCGTCGAGCGATAGCATCGCCCACGCGCGGTGCATGGTTCGAAACCCAAGACCAGCGCACACGTTGGCGGGGTGACGCGATCGGCTGTGAACGTCGCGCGCCGCCCCGCCAACGGGACAAGAACCGGGTAGAAGAGAAGGGGAGAAGATCTCGATGCGATATTCAAGACGTCGTGCGGCGGTTGCCGCGTTTTCAGCGCCTCTGGCGCTGTTCGCCTCAGTGTCCGCGGTATGCGCGGCCGACACCCTCCGCGTGACGGCGGGGGTCTCCCACGCGGCAGCGCCGCCACAAGATGGAGAGACGCGGACTCGAACGCGCGCGGCGACAGAGGTCGATCTCTCGGCGCTCGACCGGATTGGTGAAACGCAGTGGGCCGCGGTACGAGTCCAACGAATCTGCTTCGTCCACGACGCCTTGGGCTCGGAGATCGCCGCTGGCTTGCGGACGATCGCGTCGCGGAAGCCTGAGCTTGCGTATGCCGTGCGCGTCTATCGAGGTGAGCGCCGCGCGCGAGATAGGAGCGAAGACGAGACAGCGCAGTCGTTTGATCGCCCCGGCATTTTCAGCGTTTCGGTCGGTCACAATGGCGAACCAGAGGACAAGATCGACGCGTTTGAAGCGTTCCTCCTTTCAGATGAGGCCGCAACGATCGACGTCGCGCTTCTCAAGTTTTCCTGCGCCGACATCGGTCGCTCGACCGATGTCAATCGTGTGCTCGAACGGTACGTGCACGCGATCGAGACAATTCGTCGTGAGCGTCCAACGCTGCGGATCGTGCACTGCACTGCGCCACTTCGCGAACCAGATCATGGTGCGAAGGCCGCGATCAAGAAGATTGCACGCATCGGTCCTGATGCCGCCAACGCGACGCGCGGACGCTTCAATGCGTTGCTGCGGAAGCGGTTTGCGAATGAGACCATCTTCGATGTCGCAGCCGCTGAGAGTGTCCGACTCGATGGAAGCGAGGAAATCGTGGTGGTGCAAGACGAGCGTTGGCCGGCACTCGCACCTGAGTATGGGCGTGGCGCGCATGATCTCACGGACGCGGGGCGGCTTGTCCTTGCACGAGAGTGCCTTCTTGCGCTTGCGAAGGCGTGCGCAGTACCGACCGCACCTGCTGTGACGACCGCGGCTGAAGCAGCCTCGGAGTCGACGGACTGAACGCGCGTTTGAGCGCAAGTGGTGCGGCAATCATGTGACAGCGCTGGGCACTTGTGCCCGGCGCTGTCACGAACGCCGGTGGTGAAGTACACGCAGAAGCGGCGCCAACTTACGGGTTCCGCTCCTCAGCCTCACGCCGACCGATTGCCGGTGGTGTTGAACCTGATCGCGTGAGGGCGGTCGTTGTTGCCTCTTCTTCATCTCCGACAGCGGCAATCCACGCTGGAGCTCCAAGCACGGTGAACGCAGCGAGTACGAATGCAACTCCCGCTGCGACCGTTGTGCGATCGAGGGAGATCGCGGCGACGACCGCTGTTGCCAACATCAATGCAATTCCGATACGAAGTGCAGCGCGGGTCCCAGCTCGTCGGGCAGCGTCACCGATGGTCATCTTGTGGTGAAGCGCACGCGCGACGGTTCGTTCGCGCGAACGACCAAGGTTGAGCAAAACGAGGAAAGTGCACGTGCTTGCGAGAACCACCGCGGACATGCTTGCGAGGGGTGGTGACGCGATCAATCCGGCGGCGAGCGCGACCGCGGCGAGAAGCGCAACCGCTTGAAGACCACGGTGAATTGGCCGCGTGCGTGTGCCGTTTTCGGTAGAGATCGCGGCGGTCGAATCGTTGTGTTCTTGCTGCATCGAGGAACCCTCCAGTCCAATGGTTGGTTGAGACGCGCGTGGCGGGCGCGGGAACTGGTTCGGTTTCGGTTGATCAGGGGGGGTTCCCTGCGAAGGTCGTCTCCGCGTACACTGGAGATTCGGTGCGAATCGGCCAAAAGTCGCGGCGTTGTCGCGGAGACAGCGACCTTTGGCTTGGCCGCACGTTCTGTTTCGAAATGAGGAGACTCGACGATGTCTGCACGCCCAACCATCATGTACACGCATACCGACGAGGCGCCCATGCTGGCGACGTACTCGTTGCTTCCGCTCATCAGGATGTTTGCGGCTCCCGCAGGAATCGATGTCGACACGCGCGACATTTCGCTCTCAGGCCGCATCATCGCGGCGTTTCCAGAGAGGCTGAAGCCTGAGCAGCGGATCGGCGACCACCTCGCGGAACTTGGCGCGCTGTGTCTCAGGCCCGAGGCGAACATCATCAAGCTCCCGAACATCTCTGCCTCCGTGCCGCAGCTGAAGGCCGCGATCAGGGAGCTCCAGTCGCAGGGCTACGACCTCCCCGACTTCGTCGACGAGCCGAAGACCGACGCCGAGAAGGACGCGCGCGCCCGCTACGCGAAGGTGATGGGCAGCGCCGTCAATCCTGTCATCCGCGAGGGCAACTCCGACCGCCGCTCGACGAAGAGCGTGAAGGACTATGCGCGCGCCAACCCGCACAAGATGGGCGCGTGGGCGGCCGACTCGAAGGCCGAGGTCGCGTCGATGTCGGGCGGCGACTTCTTCGCCAACGAACAGAGCGTGACGATTGCCGCTGCGACGACCGCGCGGATCGAGTTCGTCGCCGCCGACGGCGCGACGACCGTTCTCAAGGACGGCCTCAAACTCTCAGCGGGCGAGATTCTCGACGCTACCTTCATGTCGCGCACGGCGCTTGTCTCGTTCCTCGAGTCGACCGTCGCAGACGCGAAGTCGAAGGGTGCGCTCTGGTCGATCCACCTCAAGGCCACAATGATGAAGGTCTCTGACCCGATCATCTTCGGCCACGCGGTGAGGGCGTTCTTCAAGCCCGTATTCGAGAAGCACGCCGCAGCGCTTGCGAAGGCGGGCGTCGACGTCAACAACGGCTTCGGCGACCTCGTCGCGAAGATCGCCGCGCTGCCAGAGGCCGAGCGCGCTGCGGTCGAGGCCGACATCAAGGCGGTCTACGCGAACGGCCCGGCGATCGCCATGGTCGACAGCGACAAGGGCGTCACCAACCTCCATGTCCCGAGCGATGTGATCGTCGACGCGTCGATGCCAGCGATGATCCGCGAAGGTGGCAAGATGTGGAACGCAGCAGGAAAGACGCAGGACGCGCTCGCCGTCATTCCCGACCGCTCGTACGCGGGCATCTACCAGAGCGTCGTCGATTTCTGCCGTAGGCACGGCGCGTTTGACCCAAAGACGATGGGCAGCGTGCCGAATGTCGGCCTCATGGCGCAGAAGGCGGAGGAATACGGCTCGCACGACAAGACCTTCGAGTTGAAGGCGGCGGGCACCGTGCGCGTGGTCGACGCGTCGGGCGCCGTGCTTCTGTCGCACAAGGTCGAGGCGGGCGACATCTGGCGCGCCTGCCAGACGAAGGATCCCGCGATCAAGGACTGGGTGAAGCTCGCGGTGACGCGCGCGCGGCTCTCGCAGACGCCCGCGTGCTTCTGGCTCGACGAGAAGCGCCCGCACGACCGCGAGCTCCTCAAGAAGGTGCACGCGTACCTGAAGGACCACGACACGAGCGGCCTCGAGATCACGGTGAAGGCGCCCGCCGCTGCCTGCACCTATTCGTGCGAGCGCTTGAAGCAGGGCCTCGACACGATCTCTGTGACGGGCAATGTGCTGCGCGACTATCTCACCGACCTCTTCCCGATCCTCGAGCTTGGGACGAGCGCGAAGATGCTCTCGATCGTGCCGCTCATGAACGGCGGCGGCCTCTTCGAGACGGGCGCGGGCGGCTCTGCGCCGAAGCATGTGCAGCAGTTCGTTGCGGAGAACTCGCTCCGCTGGGACTCGCTTGGGGAGTTCCAGGCGCTCGGCGCCAGCTTTGAGCATCTCGCCTCGACGATGAAGCACGCGAAGGCGCAGGTCCTCGCCGACACGATCGACGAGGCGATCGGCCGCTATCTGGCGAACAACAAGGGGCCCGCGCGCAAGGTCGGAGACCTCGACAACCGCGGCAGCCACTTCTACCTCGCGATGTACTGGGCCGAGGCGCTTGCGGCGCAGGCGAAAGACGCCGCGCTTGCCGGGCACTTCGCGCCGATTGCTGCGGAATTGACCGCGAACGAGTCACGGATCGTCGGCGAACTCAACGGGGCGCAAGGCAAGGCCGTTGAGATTGGCGGTTACTACCACCCGTGCGAGACGAAGACGGCGACCGCCATGCGCCCAAGTGCAACCCTAAACGCGATTGTTGCCAACGCGGGGCGCGTCGTCGCAATGGCGTGAGTCGGCGAAACGCGCAAGGAGTCTTGATTTTGCCGCGGCGCCGCGCGAAACTTACGCGGCTGTATGTGTACGAGCAGTTTCCGGGTTTTCTCAATCGTCCCAGTCTTCGCGGGCGGATTCTTCGGATCCCACGCAGGGGCTCAGTCTGTCGTGCCCTTCACCAGCGAGCACTCAGCGCGCGGCGTGATCTACAACATGAGTTTCGCCCCGCCGATCACGGCGCCGCAGGATGGTTACGGAATGGCGCTGGCAGATCTCGATGGCGATGGGGATCTTGATCTCGTGTTCCTCGGCCGCCCCGATGGACTTGTTGGGGTGTACGAGAACAACGGTACTGGAAACTTCACCAACCGCAGCGCAGCAAGTGGTCTTGCAATCTCACCCTCTGGTGCTGGGGTTGCAGCTTTCGATTACGACCGCGATGGCGATCTCGATCTCCTGATTGCGCAGAAGTATCACCCCACTCGGCTCTATCGAAACAACGGTGGACTCGTGTTCAGCGATGTCTCAGAGTCCGCAGGACTCGGATTCATCGTGCCGGCCACCGGGGTGAGCGTGGCCGACTTCGACGGCGACGGATGGCTCGACGTTGCACTTTGTACGTACTCAGCCATCGTTCCCAACATGCTTCTTCGCAACAAAGGCGACGGCGCATTCGAGGATATGGCGCCGACACTCGGCGTCGCGTCGACGGGCTTGAGTTACCAATCGGTCTGGAGCGACTATGACCGTGATTCGTGGCCGGATCTCTGCGTGAGTAATGATCGAGGCCTCGGAAATGTTCCGAATCAACTCTGGCGCAACGCGGAAGGGGCATTCATCGATGTCTCGGCAACAACCGGGATGCACGTTTCGCTGTGTTCTATGGGCGTCGCGTGCGGCGATCTCAATGGCGACGCGCGACCCGACTTCTACTTCACAAACTTGCCCGACCCTGCACCACCTCTTTTTGGCGTGAATCCGCTTCTTTTGAGTACATCGAAGGGTGTGTACGCCCGCGGAGAGGAGCAGTGGGGTGTCACGAACCTGAAGATGAGTTGGGGGGCAATCTTCTGGGACTTTGACAATGATCGCGATCTTGATCTCTACGTGAACAACGAGACTCAGCCGAACGCGCTCTTCCGGAACCCGGGCGCACCCCCGATGGCGGACGTGGCCACTACAGCTGCTGTCACCGGCAGCGCCAACCTCTCGTTTGCCTCAGCGGTTGGTGATCTTGACAACGACGGCGATCTCGACCTTGTGGTGAACAACTACGGCGGTCCAGTACGGCTCTTCATGAATCAAGAGGGCTCACAGCGCAACTGGCTGCGACTGCGGGTTGCAGGTGAGGGTCGTGTGCGCGATGCGATTGGCGCGTCGGCAACGTTGGCGGCACTCGGCGCCAAGGGTCACGCGCTTGCTCCGCAATGGTGCGAGGTTCTTTGCGGAGGAAACGCATTCTTGGCACAGAACGAAACCACCCTGCATTTCGGCCTCGGAGACGCGCTCGGCGTCGCGTCGATTGAGGTGCGTTGGCCAACTGGTGGTCCGGTTCGAATCTTCACGGGTCTCGCAATGAACTCGACGTGGACGGCCTTTCCGCCGTCGCGTTTGGGAGATGTCGACGGCGACGGTGTCGTTGGGATCAGTGATTGGGCACAGTTTGCGCAGTGGGGGCTTGGGCCGCTTGTACCGGGCCGGGAGATGATGGACTTTGATGGCGATGGCGACATCGATGACGCGGATCTCACCAGCTTTTGGAGTCGTGCGACGTTTGTGCGCGGCGACCTAGACGCAAACGGCGCAGTCGACGCGGCCGATCTCGCGACCATGCTGAGTGCGTGGGGCGCACAGAACTCCCCGGCCGATTTGGATCTTGACGGCGCTGTGGCCGCAAGCGATCTCGCGACGCTTCTGAGCGCGTGGGGCGGTTGAGTCTGGAGCCGCGGTTTCAGCGCGTACTGGGCTGATAGGCAATCTCAAGCACCCGGTCAACATCGGCTGCGGTCGTACTGGTTCGCGTGCCGTCGGGCCAGCGAATCTCGATGGTCAGCGGTCCCTTCTCGGCACCAAGTCCAACGTGAAGGAGCGGGCTGTTGGAGTTGCCCTCACCCGTTCCAATCTCAACGTGCCGTGTGAGCACACGGCCATCCGAAAGCTTGATGCGCACCTGTGTGCCGATGGCGTCTTTGTTTACGCGGACGCCGTCGCCGCGGAGGCGAAGGCCAAGCCAGTGGGCATCGCGTGTGCCTTGGTTCAGGAAGAGCCTGCCCGCCGTCACAAGATCAAGTCGTCCATCTCGGTTGAAATCGGCCCACGCCGCTTGATAGGTCGGCGGCAGCGACTCAAGCCCAGAACCTTGTGTTCCATCCTGGAAGATGCGCTTCGCCCCGTCGGTCGCGGGTTCGTTTCGAAAGAGAGCGGGGAAGTTTGGCTTCTTGAAACTGGCCGTTGCATAGACCGTGGTGAAGAAGAGATCGAGGTCGCCATCGTTATCGAAATCACCTGCGGCGGGAGAGGCGTAACTCTCCTGGTACCACACGCCCGATTCGCCGAGATCTTCGAAGGTCCACTGCGCTGCAGCACCGAGATTGCGGAGCAACCGACTCTTGGGCTGGTCGCCTCGCTGGTCAACGTGCGCGAAGTTTCCAGCAAAGATATCGATGCGTCCGTCATTGTCGAAGTCGGCGAAGCATGCGCCGATAGAGTGGCCTC
The DNA here is from genome assembly GCA_044352505.1 of Phycisphaerales bacterium. Taxonomy (GTDB): domain Bacteria; phylum Planctomycetota; class Phycisphaerae; order Phycisphaerales; family SM1A02; genus QWPT01. Next base: position 7,499 of record JBILDS010000001.1, on the reverse strand, counting down.
CCGCGAAGCCCTCGCTTGTTGCCTGCGCGCCGCGGATCCCCGCTTCGTCGCGGAAGGTTGCCTTGCCGTCGTTCACAAGAAGCGCATTCGGCTGCAGCCGGTAGTTCGAACGATAGAGATCGAGGTCGCCGTCTTCATCGAAGTCGCACGCGGTGACGCCGCGGGTTCGGTGTTCGGCGCACGTCCAGGCAAGTCGAAACGAGCGACCTCTTTCGTTGAGAAGGAGAAGCGTCGGATAGGTCGTCTGTGTGGGCCAGTGCTCGTACCCGCCGAAAAGTGCGTCGAGGAACCCGTCGTTGTTGAAGTCGCCGACCGCGACTCCGCGTGACACGGTCGTTGGAAGTTCGGGCAACGAAAGTGGCTCAAAGCGGATCACGTCGCCTTCTCGAACACCGCGCGCAATCGCAATGGGCGCGAACGACACAAGATCGCCCACGCCGTCGTTGTCGAGATCAGCAATCACGCCGTCTCCAGGCGCATCTACGCGTGTGAAGCTCTTGCCTGCGCGATTGATCCACAGCGCGCCATTGGTGCGAAGATCGGGCCAACCGTCATCATTGACATCGCACCACGCCGCATGTTGGCCAACGGGGGCGATGTCAAGATCCGTCGAGCGGTCGACGAAGGTGGACCCCTTGGTCGCGCAGGCGTCCGCGTGCGGAAGCACTGCGATGAGAAACGCTGCAAATGGAATCATGCGTGCTCCCGTTGCGTACTCCAAAGCTGTCGCATCGCTGCGAGAAGTTTGTCGACTTGTGCCGGGGCAATTCCGCGCCGCTCAAGCACATGCTGTGCAAGCGCGATTCCTGCCTCGCCTTCTTCGCTCACAACCGTGTTTGCGCCCGCACGCAGCAGTACTTCACGTTCCGCAAGGTAGCGGGCGCGCGCTGTAATCTCGACGGTGGCGTTGAGTTCACGTGCAAGCATGACGAGCGAGCCGCGCTCTTCACTGTTTGGCAGACTCAGGACAAGATGCACCGCATCCCGAATCCCGGCGTGCTCAAGAACTTCTCTTCGTGCAGCGTCGCCGTAGACAGCGATGCGTCCCCTCGACTGCAGTTGACGCACGGTATCGATGTTCATGTCGATGATTGCGGTTTCAAGTCCAGCATCGCGGAGTAGTGCGTCTACGAGGCGACCAACGGGGCCGTATCCAACGACGATTGCCAACGGCTTTGTGCGAGCGGATAGGTTCATCGTCGCGTCGGCATCAAGACCCTGTGCTCGCCGGGCATGGCGAGCGCTGAGAATCCACCAGAGCCATGGCACACGTTCGACTGCGCGTTCGATTCGGTCGATAGAACGGAAGAGCAGTGGGTTGATCGTGATCGAGATCATCGCCGTTGCGACCAACATGTTCATTCCGTCGTCAGGCATCAGTCCGTGCTGTCGCGCCACCTGCCCGAGGATGAACGAAAACTCGCCGATCTGTGCAAGGCCAATCGCGACGGTCAGTGCAGTGCGCACGGTATAACCGCATATCGCAACGATCGCGAGGGCAGCCACGGGCTTCGCGATGAGCACCACGCTAAGACCCATGAGTACAAGATCTGGTCGATCAAGAATGAAGAAGGGATCGAACAGCATTCCGACGGAGACGAAGAAGAGCACTGCAAACGCATCGCTCATTGGCAGCGCGTCGGCGGCCGCGTGGTGACTGACTGGCGACTGTGCGACGACAAGGCCAGCGAGGAATGCGCCGAGTGCCACCGATGCGCCGAACAGCGCGGCCGAACCCACTGCGATGGTGATCGAGAGAACGAGCACCGTCAGCGTGAAGAGTTCCGGTGAACGCAACTTCGCGACTTGGTTCAAAGTCCATGGAACGACGCGCGATCCTGCGAGCAGCACAATCGCAACCAGTGCGATCAGTTTCGCGATGGCCCAGCCGGCCGTTGCAAGCGCAGAATCGGCTGCGGCTGCTGTTGGACTTCCTGTCTCGTCGAGTGCAAAGAGTGGCACCATCACAAGGAGAAGCACCGTCAGGATGTCCTCCATGATGAGCCATCCCACGGCGACATGCCCATGGATGGTTTTCAGCATGTGGCGATCGATCAGTACTCGCAGCAACACCACCGTACTTGCGACCGCCATCGCCATTCCGAGCACAAGCCCCGAGCGAAGCGGCCAGCCCATGAGGTGCAGCGCGCCCATCGTGATGAGGGTGGCGACGACACTCTGCCCGATCGCCCCTGGAATGGCAACGCCGCGCACGGCCCAAAGATCTTTGAGGCGGAAGTGAAGCCCAACGCCGAACATCAGCAAGATCACGCCAATCTCTGCGAGTTGCTGCGCGACTGCCACATCGCCCTTGAATCCCGGCGTGTGCGGGCCAATTGCAACCCCCGCAAGCAAGTATCCGACGATGGGCGAGAGCCCAAGGCGATGGGTGATGAGGCCAAGAACCCATGCTGCCGCGAATCCAAACGCGAGCGTGGTGAGGAGCGGTAGGTTTTCGACCCCCACCGCAAGGATTGGCGATCCAATGTGAGCCATACCTCAGTTTAACGAAAACACGGCATGCGCGAATCTCGGTGCTCGTCGAGACAACAACGCCCCCGCACAGGCGGAGGCGTTGTCGTGTTCCGAAGGAGAGAGAGTCGCGGGAATGAGTTTCGAGAGAGTCCGGCGGAAGCCGGGAAGTGCGCGTTCTTGTGACGCGTCGAGCTCAGCGTCGTCGTCGGCCTGCGAGTCCGGCAAGTCCGAGGAGCGCCAATGCGCCCGGTGCTGGCACCTGCGTGATGTTCAGATACGCGTCATCAACAAACCCCGTGTTGTTTCCAATCGAGGCGTTCTGGTACGCGACTTGGTAGACAAGCCACGTGGTACCCACAGGAATCGCGGAGGAAACCGAGATGCTTTCCCATGTTGTTGGATTCGAGTCGAGCGTCAGCGTGCCGTTGCCAGAGCTTCCAATGAGCGAGGCGTAGTTCGCTCCGGTGAAGAACTGCACGGTCACCACGGCGAAGGCGCCGGCGTATCCGCCGTTGGTGTTCATGAGCGCACCTGCGGTCAACTGTGCTTGACCAGCGTTGATCAGGCCGCTGAAGCTTGAAACATCAACCGATTGGAACGTCTGGGTGTAGCTGAGGCCGTCTGTGGTCATGCCCAACATCCGACTTCCGGCTGCGGGCGTCACGCCAAGCGCGGCGGTGGTGATTGTGCCAACTTCGGGTCCCCACACGCCTTGAAATCCTGGGAAGTTGTTGAGCACATTCGCTGCGGAAGTCGTGGTTGGTGTCTCGAAGCCAGAGTTCGAGAGAACGTTGGCGTGTGCAGCGCCTGCAACCGCGAACGGGAGGCTGAGTGCTGCAACCAGCGCGCGGCGGTTGGTGGTGCGAAGCGGGCGAGACGCGAGGGCGAGTGTGTTGCGTGTCATGGTTCGATCTCCGAGGTGGAAGGGGAGGGCGGTTGAGGTTCTGTCTGACGGATCCCCGCAGACAGAACCTTGGACGATCGAGTGACCGTCTTCACAAGCCTTCCGCACGAGGGTCAAGCGACTCTCAGCAACGCAGCGACTTTTTCGCTTCCAACGCACCCGGCGACGTCAGAGGCCTTTCGAATCGCGGAAACATGCGGGGAGAGCCTTCGCGTGGCGACCTCTAGAGTTTGCCTCGAATACAGCCCGCTGACTGCCCGAAGTCAGGGCAGCCCGTCAGTTTGCACCGCGGCACTCGCGCGGAATCGCGCAGATTGGTCCGCTCCACCGTCGAAGTAGGGAGAAGAAACATGAAGCACTCGTTTGCGGCGTTCGCTCTGGCAATTGCGGTTTCCTCGCAGGTTTTCGCCGGCGCAGGAATCCAAAATCTTGCGCTCGGGCGCGATGTGTCGGTTGCAGCTGGAAGCGCGAACGGCGCCGCGCTGTCGACGCTGACCGATGGGCTGTTTGTGCCCGCGGGCACGTCCTGGCAGAGTGGCACCGTGTGGTGGAGCGGAACTTCCACCGTGCTTCAGATCGACCTCGGCGGAACAGTTGAAGTGGTCGGTGCTGTGCTGCAAGCCGACAACAATGACACGTACCGGATGTGGTACCGCGATCTCACCACTGGCAGCTATCTTGAGTTGTGGACCGCGGGTCCGGTCGGCGGCGCAGGCATGCGGACGCGGCCAAACCAATCCAATAACGGGGAGATTTTCTACCTCGGCAATTCGGTGCTGACCGACTCCATTCGCGTGGGTGCGATCGGTGGCGATGGCGCGTACTCGCTGAGCGAAGTGCAGGCATGGGGCGTGATTCCCGCGCCGGGAGCGGTTGCGCTCTTTGGTCTTGCGGGCACGCTTCTGCGGCAGCGCAGGCGGCGGTCGGGTTCGATCTGAGCTTCGCGCGCGGCGCGACCGAAATCTGCAAAGCGTGGGAATTGGCGTTCCGCGTTGGTCGCACGAACGACTCCGCCGCGGCAAGAATTCCGGCTTAGGAATTCCGACTTACGGATCCTGGCGATCCTGCTCCACTCGTCGCTTCGCGCGGAGAAGGCGTGAGGCCGTGCTTTCGTCGTCCGCAGGAGAGTTGTTGGCTGCGGTTTGCGAAGCGTCGATGCTCGACGTAACAGGCGCGGGAGAAGATGTCGCCGTCTGTACAGATGCCGGTGTCATCTGCACACTCGCAGCAGCAGTCGCTCGCGAAAGATCTGGTTCCGCATCTGGCGCAACCGCGCGGTCGCGCCGCCCGCTGCGAACGCTGGCCATCGCGGCGAGCGCCGCTTGGCCAGGTGTGCGGACGCCGCCACCCGCGCGCGTTGCAATTCCCAAGTCGCGCCAATCGAAGATCACTCGCCGGAACGCCATATCGCCAAGAAACAGCACTGCAGCGAGAACCGCAAGAATGTCCCACAAACCGCGCGCCGTGGCGGGGGGCGCAACTCCCGGTGGAGCGAACGCATCGATCATGCTCGGCGCCGCGTCCAACTCAAGAACGCGCCCACCAGTGCGGGATGCAATCTCTTCAAGGAGCGCGCGATTCCCCTCAGTCGCCCTGTACTCACGCGCATAGGGAGTGCTCACGGCGCTCGTCACACTCGTGCGACGGCCGGAGGAATCATTGGCAAGCGCGAGACTTGTGAGATACGTGCCGCGCGCGTCCATGTTGAACTCGCCGCGCCATCGACCAGGACCAACTTGGCTGAGCGCAAGGGTGCGCAACGTTCCGTCGGGTGCAAGGAGCGTTCCCACGGGTTGTGTGGTGAGATCGAACCCGCCATCAGGACGAGTCAACTCGAGCTCCACAATTGCGGTGTCGCCATCGATACGCGTGCGCGTCGATGCGTATGCAGGTGTCGTTGGTCGCATGAGCCAGCGGGTGGTTTGCTCCCAGAACGCGCGATACTCGCTCCACGTCGTCCACGCATTGGCCCATCGCGCGCCGGCGTCTGATGTGAAGACCGCTGCGCGACCCAATCCGTGATTCCACGACGCAAAGATCGGATCGGTTGCCTCCGAGGTCGGTTGCACAATGTGGAGTTCGGCCAGACCAGAACGCGGCACCGTGACAACGTATCCGCCAAGAGCAGGAACGGCCGTGAGGCCACGCAGGGGGCCGCCGGCACTTGTGAGAACTGTTGGTTGGAACGAACCCTCGAGGGTCATTCGCCGACCGAAGTCGTGAAACTCGCGGATGAAGATTTCGGGGAGTTCTCGTGCGCCCTCAAGGTCGACCACGGGATGAAAGCGTCCGCCAGCGATCTCGGTGATGCGACGCAAATCCGCGTCTTGCGCGCCTTCGTCAATTCCAATTGCCGACACGGTGATTCCGCGCCGACGAGCCGCTTCCGCAAGATCAAGTCCACGCTGGGGCGCGCCCGCGGTGATTCCATCGGTCAACACAATCATGTGCTTGGTGCCGGCGGTTGAGCCATCGAGTTGACGAATCGCCGCATCCATCGCGGCGTGAAGATCGGTGCCGCCACCTGACGCAATCCCGCGAATCATCCGCTCGATCGACAGATCCGTCCCGAGCGCTTGCCGCGGAACAAGCACATTCGGCGTGCTGGTGAACGCAATCACACAAATCTCGTCAAGCGGGCTCATCGACCGTACACCAGCCGCAGCCGCCTCATTGGCGAGCATTTGTTTGCGAATCATGCCTCCGGCGGCGTGTGCGCTCATCGAACCCGACGCATCAAGCACGATCGCAATCGAGCCGCGGAGATACGACCGAGTCGCAGGCGGATCCAGTTCGACCGGAAGCACTTCGGCGACCTCGGAGCCGATCCAGCCGCCAGCTCCGAGTGCGCTCGGACCTCCGACCACGAGAAGTCCGCCACCGACGTCATGCACGTACGCGCGGAGCAATCGGTCGATTTCACCATCAATCTGCCAGCGCGGAAGGTTCACGAGAATGATGCAATCGAACCCCGAGAAGAACGCCCCGTCTGGAGTCAGGTTGTCTGGGTGCACCGCGATTGCCGCAATCGATGCCTGTTGGAGCGCAGCGATCAATGGCGCGCTTTCAGCTCCACCACTCGGGTCGACCACCAACACGCGTCCGGGGCCATCGACGGTTGTCACGGCGGTTCCGCGGTTGTTCTCAGCCAGACGATCCATGGCCGGATCGTCTGGCTCGAAGATTGCTTCGAAGCGATGGGTGCCTCCGTCGGCAAGCGGGAACGGAAGGATGAGCGTGTCGACGCCGGATCGAAGCGAAACCGACAATCCGTACCCATCTGCATCGGGATCAAGATCAACAAGCGCGCCTCCTTCGCGAAGGAAGACCGTGCCGGTCGCTTCGCGCTGGCTGCGAATCGTGAGTCGGAGATCGATCGGTTGGCCCGGCCGCGCGCGAGCTGGAGCGCGCAGCGACTCGATGACGACTTCATTCTCAGCCGTGAAGTCGAGCGGAACCACGTCGATTGGAACACCGCGCGCGGCGGCGGCGTCGGCCTCCGCCAACACGCTTCCAATGTTCTCGTTTCCGTCCGAGAGGAGCACCACGCGCTTGGTTGCATTGGGCGGCAAAATCGAGATTGCCCGCTGGATTCCGGCGGCCAAGTTCGTGCCATCCCGTGCACCGCTGTACTCCGCAAAAACAAGTGGTCCTGTCCGCCGAGGCGTGGTCGCAATCTCAGCTTCGCGCCCCACGTGTACGAGTGCGTAGAGATCGTCCGGCTGCGATTTCGCTTCGATCAGCGCTTCAACGAAGCGCTGCGACTCCGCACGAAGCGGCGCAGGAATCGAGCCACTGCGATCGAGTATGAAGGCCGTGGCCACGGCGTCGCTCCGGCGTTCCACCGCAGGTTCAGCGAGCGCGGTCACCATTGCAAGCACTACCAACACCCGAAACGCGAGCGACGCGAACCACCGCGCCGAACCCTCGAAGGCGCGCCCGCGCCAGGCGAGCGCGCACACAGGAACGAGCATCAGCAGGAGCCAGAAGAACTCCGGTCGTTCGAACCGCAGCACTGGCGGCGATGGTAGCTCGACTGCCGTGTGCGGGTGCATGTCGTACAGTGCCGGAAATGGACGCAGCCGATTGCCCGCCGCAGCCGCACGAGCCCCTCTTTGGC
>JBILDS010000269.1:0-3747 GCA_044352505.1 Phycisphaerales bacterium | reverse complement strand
ACACGACGAGTGCGCCGAAGAACCCCGAAAGCATGAAGAAGGCGGGCATGCGGAACGCGTGGATCGCGAGCACCACGAGGCCAGCGAGGCCCGTGGGATGCGGGTCGCGCAGCGGCCACACGCCGTCGGCGGGCGAGGCCACGAAGCTCGTCGCCACATGCAGGACGAGGCCGAGCAGCATCATCGCCGCGCGCAGCGCGTCGAGGCCGTGAAAGCGGGCGTTCTCGGTCACCACGACAGGATAGATTCTTTCTGACGGATTCCCGAAGACCGGAGTGTGGACGTTGGGTTTCGTCAGACTGAACGGAACGCCATACGTGCGCTGCACTTGCAAGCCCGCGCCCTACGCCAACTGAACTGAGGCGCGCGCGCCGCGACGTGCGCTCCGTTGATTGGAAATGTCGGGTGAGAGAGGGAAAATCGAAGATTCCATGCGGATCGATACGGATTTCACGCATGGGGATCTGTCACGCGTCTTTCTTCACTACGCTGTGGTGCACTGCACATACGTCGGCGGGAAGGCAGGCGCGGAAGTTCGTACGACCGCGCAGAGATCCACCAGAACGAGTCCACCAGAGGTACTGCCAGTTTCCCGTCTCAAGTTCCCCCTCTCAAGTTCCCCCCGCCCAACAGCCCCTCAACTTCACCGCCGCGTCGCGCGTGCATGCAATCCCGAGAGGGGCTCCCTCTTTCGACCAGAACAATCCGGAGGATGTCAGATGAACGTCGGTTCCCACGCCAAGGGCAAGTCCCTCTTCACGCATTTTTCTTCACCCACAGGCCTCCTGCTTGCGCTGTCGATCACGGCCGGCGCAGCGGCGAGTGATGGTTCCGTCATCGCGTGGGGCGCTGGCTCCGTCGACACCGGCGTCAACACGTGGCCGAACTTCGCGCAGTCGGTTGTTCCCGCAAACCTCTCGACGTGCACAGCGGTGTCGGCGGGTTGGATGCACTCGCTCGCGCTGCGTGCTAATGGCACCGTTGCGGCGTGGGGAGCGAATACCAACAACCTCGGACAATTCGTAAACCAAGCCGTGGTTCCGCCAACGTTGGGAACCTGCACCGCAATCGCGGCGGGCTTCTACCACAGCGCAGCGATTCGAACCAACGGCACGGTTGCCGTTTGGGGCGACAACCGCTTCGGACAAACGAACATCCCCGCTGGCCTTGGGACTTGCACGCGAATTGCAACGGGCGGATACCACACGCTCGTCATTCGCACCAACGGTTTGGTATCTGCGTGGGGCGCGGGCACCGTCAACGGCGGAGTGATTCCAGACCTCGGCCAATCGATCGTGCCGCCAACACTCGGTTCATGCACGCGGATTGCAGCTGGCGGGTATCACAGCGCCGCCATCCGCACCGACGGTACGGTGGTCACGTGGGGCGCGAACACGCACGGACAGATCAACGTGCCACCGAGCCTCGGCGCGTGTATCGAAATCGCATGCGGCGACGTGCACACGGTTGCGCTCCGCGCCGACGGCAGCGTGGTCTGCTTCGGTGCGGGAACAAGCGACTCCGGAAGTTTCCAGCAGTACGGTCAGTCGATCGTCCCGGCGGGACTCGGCCCCTGCTCAGCGATTGCTGCAGGCGGCTACCACACCTTCGCAGTGACGCAGGACGGCAACCTCATTTCGTGGGGTTCACAGTCGACCGCAGCCGGAGTCGATCCGAATTGGGGACAGTCGACGCCCCCGGCCGCGGTGACCGAACAAGGAGTTGTGCGGGCAATCTCCGCAGGTGGTCGTCACTCGATCGCGCTCGTGAAGCATCGCAACGTTCCGTCGCAGTACGCGACCATCCAGTCTGCGATTGATGCGGCGCAACCCGGCGATCGCGTGATTGTTGCCCCGGGAACCTACACCACAACGTTCGCGCTCAACGGGAAGAACGTGGTCGTTCGCGGCGCATCCGGAAACACCACCATCATCGACGGCACCGGCGCGCCCAGCTCGGTTGTTCGATTCTCAGGCGGCGAACCGGCCACCGCGGGCATTGAGCGTCTCGTCATCCGCGGCGGCACGGTCGGCTCGCAGGTATTCCCAGGCGCACCGTTCCGAGTTGGTGGCGGACTCTTCAGCTCCAACTCTTCCGCATTCGTGAAGGACTGCAGATTCGAGTCGAACGTTGCAGACTTTGGCGGCGGCGCATACCTCTATCGATCTGCAAACGTCGTGACCGGGTGTCAGTTCCTCTTCAACACGGGGCGCAATGAGGCGGGCGGCCTGATGCTCTACGAGACCGACGGTACGGTTTCGAATTGCGTGTTCACAGCGAACGCAGCGTCGCCGTTCGGCGCTGGCAGTGCGAGCGGATTCAAGTCGGTTGGTGCGCGCACTGCGGGCACTGTGGTGGTGTTGTCGAATTCGACGATCCAATCGGGTGCTGGTGGAAATGGCGCAGCCGCTGTTGAGGCATCGAGCAACATTGGCGGCACCTATGGCACGCTGCGCATCTCAAACTGCCAGATCATCAACAACAACGCACAAGGTGGAGCCGGAGGTCTTCGCGTCATCGGTGCGCCACAGACCGTCGTCCTGACCGACGGCACCAACATTTGTGAGAACACTCCGGTGAATCTCTCCGGCCCGTATCTCGGTGAGGGAAAGTGGACCGTCTGTGACTGTGAAGCTGATCTTTCGGGCAACTTCATGGTTGATGCGGCAGACCTCGGGATCTTGCTCGGAAACTGGGGCACGTCCCCAATCACTGGTCAAGGCGATCTCACCCGCGACGGCATTGTCAATGCTTCGGATCTGGCGGCGCTGCTGACGAAGTGGGGTTCCTGCTCGGGCTGACCGGCGCCGATCGGTTGATGTGTCGGCTTGGTCCGCCACTCGCAGAGAAAGACGCCGAGTTCGAGACCTCGAAACTCAAGGCACCAATCAACACGGGTCCCTCCTCAGCACGCGCTTCAACACGTTGAAGCTGCGGCACTGAGGAGGGGCTTTCATTTCACCGCGCGGCACGTGTGTGATGAAACAGTGCGAGACAGTGCGCAGCATATGCCGCGCACCTCGCGTCTCATCCGACGACCCCGTGCTGCTCGCAGAGGCTGCTACGCTGCGCCTCTCGCTCGAAGAGCGCACCCCCACGAACCTCGGCTCCAACTCGCCAAGGGCGCGCGCGCCTGAACAAACGCGGCCGAAGGCGCCGTGATGGCGCGTCAGCGCACGCGCAGCACCCGCACGCCGAGGGCGGGGATCGTGCTCGCCTGCTCGCCGTTCACTTCCCCACCGCCATCCGACACGAACAGCGTCTCGCCGCGCGCGCCGACATCCGGCATCGCCTGCGGCTCGCGCGAGCCGTTCAGCGCGACGACCACGCGCTCGTCGCCGAGCGTGCGCTCGAACACCCACAGGTTTCTCGCGTCGTCGGCGACGAGCGTCTTGAACGCGCCGCGGCGCAGCGCGGGCGTGTCGTTGCGCAGTTTGATGAGCGCGCGATACGCGTCGAGGTGCCCTTCGCGGATGCGCTCGTCAGGGTCGTCGTTCGGCGGGAGATCCGCCCACAGCATCGGCTTGCGGCAGAACGGGTCGTCGCTTCCCCACATGCCGACCTCGTCGCCGTACCAGACCATCGGCGCACCGACATAGGTCATCTGCGCAGCAACCGCGAGCAGCGCGCGGCGATACGCCTCGTCGGTCGGCTTCGCGCCGTTGTACGCGGATCCAGGCCGCTCGCTGTTCGAACGGTCGTAGCCGCGGCCCGGGTTCATGATCATCGACACGAGGCGATCGGTGT
>JBILDS010000268.1:0-3763 GCA_044352505.1 Phycisphaerales bacterium | reverse complement strand
AGCAAGGCAGAGAGAAGAGAAGAGAAGAGAAGAGAAGAGAAGAGAAGAGAAGAGAAGAGAAGAGAAGAGAAGAGAATTCCTCTCTTTCTGACTCCCCTCCGCAGCCGTGGGCAGCGACGGTGTGGAAGACTTGGCCTCTGCGCCTCTGCGGGAAATCCCCGTGTCGCCGATGAAGACGGCACATGTCGAAGCTCGGGGAGTCAGAGTGCAGCCCTGCGGCAGCCAACGAAGAAGGGGCGCCAGTGCGGCGCCCCTCGTTCGATTGATGCGTTGTGCGCGGCGTTCAGCGCTGCGCGATCGGCGTGTAGGTGGCCGCGTGCGGGCCGGTGTAGAGCGCCTGCGGGCGGATGAGACGATTGTCCTTCAACTGCTCGATGCAGTGGCCGGTCCAGCCCGACATGCGGCTGAGCGCGAACATGCAGGTGAAGAGATCGGTCTTAATGCCGAGCGAGTGGTAGGTCGTGGCCGAGTAGAAGTCGACGTTCGGGAAGATGCCCTTGTCGGCCTTCGCTGCGAGCACGATCCCCTCGATCTTCTGGCTCATGTCGAAGAGCGGCAGGTTGCCTGTATCGGTCGCGATCTGCTTCGCGAAGGTCTTGAGATAGGTCGCGCGCGGGTCGTACGCCTTGTAGACGCGGTGACCGAAGCCCATGATGAGCTCCTTGCGCTCGAGCTTGCCCTTGATGAACGGCTCGACGCTGTCGATCGAGCCGATCTCGTTGAGCATGTACATCACTTCCTCGTTGGCGCCGCCGTGGAGCGGGCCCTTCAGCGTGCCGACGGCCGTCGTCATCGCGCTGTACATGTCGCTCAAGGTCGCGATCGTGACGCGCGCGGCGAAGGTCGAGGCGTTGAGGCCGTGGTCGGCGTGCAGGATGAGGCAGACATCGAGGCCCTTCGACATGGCGTCCGTGGGCTTCTCGCCGTTCAGCATCCACAGGAAGTTCGTGGCGATGTCGAAGTCCTTGTTCGGGCGCACGAAGGGCTTGCCCGAGCGGTGACGGTCGAAGTTCGCGATGAGGGTCGGGGTCTTCGCAACGAGGCGCAGCGCCTGGCGCTTGGCCTTCTCGATGCCCGACGCGCTCGTGTCGCTCGAGGTCGCGTCGGTGTCGTGGAGCGCGAGCGCGGAGACGAGCGTCCGAAGCGCGTGCATGGGCACGGCGTCCTTCGGGAACGCCTTGATCATGTTGTAGATCGCGTCGGGAATCTCATACTCCGCCTGCAGCGCGCGGCGAAGGCCGTCGAGTTCCGTGCGCGTCGGGAGGCGCGTGTTCCACAAGAGGTAGACCGTCTCCTCAAAATTCGAGTTGCGCGCGAGCGTATCGATATCGATACCGACATACTCGAGCACGCCTTTCCCGCCGTCGATGAACGACATCTGCGTTTCCGCAGCAACAGTGTTGGCGAGGCCCTTGTCGAAGATAGGAGTCTGTGGAGCGGTCATCGTGGTCATGGCAGTAAGGGTGGCTGCTCAGCGGGCACCAGTTCGCGGGGTCGCGCTGAGATAGAAATCGTACGGAAGACCGCACGCTCGGACTCGCGGCCGAAAATCCGCGTAGCCCTTCAATCGTCTTTCAATCCCCCTCGGGCGAGCCTTGCCGGCAAGATGCACGACATTCGGCCTACGGGGTCCCGCATTCGGCAGGACCTGCCCAACCGATGCGCGAAGGGACGATGCTAGCGGATGCGCACCCCCGCCGCGCCCCGCAAGCATGGGTTCCCGTGCGGGATTTGCGAGTTCTTACCCCTCCAGCCTCGCAATGTTCCGATACGCTTCGTGGCTGTGTTCATCCCGCTTGGAACCAATCTCGACTCAGCGCGACGCCCGCTGATTGTGTACGCGCTTGTCGCGGTGAACATCGCGATCCACGTGGTCATCTTCGTGGGGCTTCGCCAGGAGAATCTCCGTGTTCTCGAGGCGTTCACCATGCTTCGCCTGGACTCAGGCGACTTTCAGTGGTGGAATCTGATCACATACCAGTTCTTGCATGATCCCTTCGGAATCATGCATGTTGCCAGCAATATGGTGTTTCTTTTGGCCTTTGGCGGAGTTGTTGAAGGACGCCTGGGCCGCATTGGTTTCCTCCTCTTCTACCTCGTCGGCGGGGCACTTGCGGGCTTGTTGCAGATTGCCATGACGGGTGGGTCGGTCATCGGGGCAAGCGGGTCTGTCTCGGTCGTGGCGGGCGCGTTTCTCGCGCTCCACCCGCGCGGTTCGGTGCATGGCCTGTGGCTCCTCCCGCCGTCGCGCATCTCGATGCCGGCAGCGTGGCTCCTTGGGCTCTACGCCGCGATCGATGTGGTGAACACCCTCACCGACGCGTTCGGTGCCACCCGCACCGGAGTGGGCACGATTGCACACCTTGCTGGACTTGTCTTCGGACTTCTCGTGTGCATGGCGCTGCTTGGTACGGGCGTTCTCAAGCGCAACGACTTTGATCTCTTCTTCCTTGTGAAGCAGTGGAAGCGTCGCCGCGACCTGCGCCAAGCCACACTCGCAGGAGGACTCGGCGTTGCCGATGGACCAATTGCAGCGCGCGTGAGAAGCGGCACCGCCGATGAGATGTCTGCGAAGGAGCGACGTCTGCGCACCACCATCTCGGCTGCGCACCGAGAACGCGACTTCGTGCTTGCGGCTCAGCTGTACCGCGAGTTGCTCGCGGAGTCGCCGGACGCCGTGCTTCCCGCAGCGCTGCAGTTGGACGTGGCGAACCAGTTGGCTTCCAACGGCGATGCGGCGACGGCGCGCATGGCCTACGCTGGATTTCTCGCGCGTTTCCGCAGCGATCCCGCTCGCCACGACGCACGGCTGATGCTTGCGGCGCTCGAAATGCGCAGGCTCGGAAACGCGCGCGCGGCGCTCGCTGCGCTGTCGGCGCTTGATCGCGCGCAACTTGCGCCGGAGGCTGCGGCGCTTGCGGCGCAAATCGACGCAGAGGCTCGGGCCGCGCTGGGAGGCGACGTAGGCTCCGCAACGAACACCGCCGGACGAGGTGGCGGCGCGTGAGCCGGGTTCTGGTGAAAGTCTGCGGCTTGTGTGATCGCGCAACAGTCGAGGTCGCTGCGCGCGCAGGCGCAGATTTCATTGGCGTGGTGCTCGTGCCGTCGAGTCCTCGGTTCGTTCCGCCATCGGCTGTTCCTGCGCTTGTGGCTGCGATCATCGATGCGGGCGCAATGCCGGTCGCGGTCGTTCGACTTCCGATCGACCCTGAAACGCGCGCGGCGCTCGATCTCTTCCCGGTGATCCAGTTCCACGGCGTCGAGGAGCCCGACGATCTTGCACCCTTCGCCTCGGGTTCTGCACCGTGGGAGTGCTGGAAGGGCCTGCCGTTCGCCGCCCCTGCCGTCGGCTCGTGGCTCGCGAGCGGATGCGTGACTCGGCTCGTGGTCGACGGCCCAGACGCGGGCAGCGGCGAACCGTTCGATCACGGCGCGTTCGCGGCACTCGCGGACACCGCGCGCGCTCGGTGTTTCCTGGCGGGCGGCCTCACACCGGAGACGGTGGCCGACGCGATCCGCCGCGCGCGGCCAGCGGGCGTCGATGTCTCAAGCGGCGTCGAGCGCGCACGCGGCGTGAAGGACCACGACAAGATCCGCGCATTCATCGACGCTGTACGCGGCGCGTGAAGCGCTTGCGAGGCGTTGTGAAGTTTTTTTCTCACGGAGGCACAAAGGCACGGGGCCCAAGTCCTTCGCGCGGATGCGCGATGCGATGCGATGCGATGCGATGCGATGAGAGAGAGAGAGAGAGAGAGAGAAGAGA
>JBILDS010000267.1:0-3769 GCA_044352505.1 Phycisphaerales bacterium | reverse complement strand
TGCTCCCACAAATGGTGCCAGCGTGATAAGCGGCTTTTCCGCGAGATTCGCACCAAACACCAGCGCCAAGGCGTTCGCTTCAAGGCGATCAAGCGCGGGCACACCGCATCCATAGGGAATCACAGCATCGATGTCGGTCGCAGCGAGCCCTGCGTCGCGCAATGCTGCGTGAATGGCGTCGGCAAGCGACTCGCCCGACGCATCAGGCACAAGACCCACCGTGTCCTCGCACCAACTCTGCGACGCACCAGTTCCAGCAAGAACAGCGTGTATCCGCGCACCTCGCGCCTTCGCGGTTTCTTCGGCCTCGACCACGAGAATTCCGCCGCCTTCGCCCACAAGCGTGCCCGATGCGGTTCTATCAAACGGTTTGATCGCGCCCATGGGATCAGCATCCGCCGGGCAGTCGGCCAGACGCCCAGCCAATTGCTGACGCAGGTAGGCCATCGGGTTCAACTTGCTGTCTGCACCACCCGAAAGGCAAGCGTCGGCGGCACCACGTTCGATCACGCGCTGACTCTCCGCCAGCGAAAGGCCGCTGGACGCTTCGTTGCAAGTGATCGTGTTCGATGGGCCTTGGCAGTCGTGGATGATCGTGACGTGGCACGCAAGCATGTTGGGCAGATACTTCAGCAGCCAAAGCGGCGTGAGTTCTTGCATGCCCTGCTGTCCCCAATGCGCCGGGTCGAACGCACCGTTCGCACCGCGAGAGGAGGAAAGTGCTCCGGTGAGTTCATCGAGTTCAGCTGCGATCAACCCCGCGCCGATGTGGCAACCGAAGCGATCGGGGGCGATCGTTGGCGGCGCCTCAGGGTCGGTGCCCCGCGTTGCGAGCCCGGCGTCGCGGACGGCAAAGAGCGCAGCAGCAACCGCAATCTCAATGTCACGCGCCATGACCTTGGTGGCTTTGCGGTAACTCTTCGGAACGAATTCCTTCACGTCGAAGGACGCAGGCAATTCCGCGGCCGACGCGGCGCGAAATCCGGATGCGTCGAACGATCGAACAGGAGCGACCGCTGGGCGCCCTTCGCAAAGTGCGATCCAGAGCGGATCGATTCCGACGCCATGGGCGGTGACGGGACCGAGGCCAGTGATGACGACGCGACGTCGAGGCATGAGGGACGGAGTATATCGGTGTGTGAGGATCGCTTGGTGGCGATTCGCACAACCAAGGCGCAGTATCAAGGCGCAACACCAAGGCGCAACACCAAGGCACAGTACCGAGCCACCATGCGGATGCGAGATGTGAACCTGCGCCGCCGATCAACCTCGCGCGATCAGCATCGCCAGCTCGAGCGCCTGCTCGTAGTTGAGCCGAGGATCGACCTGTGATCGATACGCGCGGGAGAGGTCTTCATCAACGAGGCCACGCGCGCCGCCCGTGCATTCTGTCACGTTCTCGCCTGTCAGTTCAACATGAATCCCAGCGAAGGGCACGCCCTCACTGCGGTGCACTTCAATTGCCTGTTGAACTTCCGCAAGCACATGCGCGAACTTGCGCGTTTTCACAGGCCTCCCTGCCCATGCGCCTGCCGACGGAACCACCGTCTCGGTGTTCCCGTGCATCGGGTCGCACACCCACGCGACCGCAAGGCCAGCATCGCGCACCGCACGCAAGAGTGGCGGGAACACGCGACCAATGCGATGCGCGCCGAACCGCGCCACCAACACAACGCGGCCGAGCTCGTTGTCGGGCGCGAGCGTGCGCACGGTGTCGAGCAGCGCCTGCGGGGTCGTGTCCGGTCCCACCTTGACACCGATTGGGTTGCGAATACCGCGGCAAAACTCAAGGTGCGCGCCTTCCACCGCGCCGGTCCGTACCCCGATCCATGGCAGATGGGTTGAGAGATTGAACCACCCGTCGCGGCGCGGCACCTGGCGCGTGAGCGCAGCCTCGTACTCAAGAACGAGGAGCTCGTGACTTGTGTAGAAGTCGACGCGCTGCATCGCAGCGATTGTCCCGCCAGCGAGCGTTTCCATGAATCGCAGGCTCTCGCCAATCGAGTCGACCATGCGCTGGTACTCCGCAGCAAGCGGCGAGTGCCGCACGAACTCGAGATCCCAGTTCTCCGGATGATGTAGGTCGGCAAACCCGCCATCAACAAGCGCCCGCACGAAGTTCAGGGTGAGCGCGGCGCGCTCATATCCGCGAAGAAGGAGCGTCGGATCAGGCGTCCGCGCTGCGCGGGTCGGCTCGGGACGGTTGACGTTGTCGCCGCGAAACGTCGGGAGCTCAACGCCATCAACGAGTTCAGTTGCCGCACTGCGGGGCTTCGCATATTGACCTGCGAAACGCCCAATCCGCGTGATGCGCTTGCGCGTGCCGTGCACCAAGACGAGGCTCATTTGCAGCAGAATCTTCAGTTTCGCCGCAATCGCCGGCGAAGTGCAATCGGCGAAACTCTCTGCGCAATCGCCTCCCCAAAGAATGAACCGCTCGCCGCGCGCCGCTTCAGCAACTTGGGTCTTGAGCGACTCGACTTCGTAACTCGTGACGAGCGGAGGGAGCGCAGCGATTTCGACGAGCACATGCTCAAGCGCGGCGCGATCGGGGTAGACCGGCTGTTGGGCGCAAGGGAGGCTGCGCCAACTCTGGGGGCTCCATGCGGAGTCGGAGTGGCCTGACGACATACCGGGAGCGTAGCGAACATGGTGCGGAAGAATCGTGCCGCACCCGCGCCGCGACGCCACGACACGCTGGCAGTCGAACGCCGAAAGGAGATGCGGGCGACAGGGCTTGAACCTGCACGGGTGTTACCCCACGGGAACCTAAATCCCGCGCGTCTGCCAATTCCGCCACGCCCGCGGAACGCCGAGATTGTACGGAACGCGTGGCCTGAGCCGATCCAACCCTCAGCCAAATCCCGGATCGTCTGGACGTGGTGGTGTCGCGACCGCTCAGAGGCAGGATTCCCCATGAAGAAGTTCAGCCAGCAGGCCGCTTCCAACATCGTGCCCCTGATCGCACGAATTCTGCTCTTTCTTGCGTTCGTCCCCACTGGCTGGCACCACGCCATGCAGCAGACGGTCTTCACCGGCGACGCGGCCGCACGACTCCGCGAGATCGGGGTGGTCTCGGCCTACGCGAATGCGGGTCCGGGCACATACGTGGCACTCCCGCAGGAGGCCCCCCCGATCGCAGCCCCAGCCGCGAACATGGCTGGAGTCCAAACCCGGGCGCTGCACCAACTCACACTCTTCTTCGACAGCATCCGACTCCCGAAGCCAGCGATCTGGGCTTGGGCGGTGACCGTCTTCGAGCTGATCGGCGGGAGCCTCATCCTCATCGGTCTCTTTACTCGGCTCTGGACCGCAGGCCTCGTGGCTTGGTCGCTGGCGCTCTTTCTTGCGACCCCCACCGTCGCAGACGCGTTTACGGCGATATGGACGCCGACCGATCCTGCATCGACACTTCCGCGCGCGATGGCGCTCAGCCAACTCGGATTGTTGGTTCTTGCGCTCGGCCTCACCCTCACGGGGGCAGGCAAGTTGAGCCTCGACGGATTCATCTTCCGTGGCCGCGCGAGCGATGACGGGGACGAAGAGTAGAACGTCGGCTGCGCGGCGCGTGCGAGGCTTGCGCGGCGCGTGCGAGGCTTGCGAACACCCGCGCCGGACACAGGGAACTTCCTTGGCGGCGATGCAAGCGCGGTCTGACCCGCGCCCGTCGATTGCGCGCGGAAGTTCCGGCCGAACGCAGGAGGTTCCCGCGATCCAACCGAATGTTTCTCGGTTCCTCTGCGGAAATGCGCATGTTTGCAAGAGAAGC
>JBILDS010000266.1:0-3775 GCA_044352505.1 Phycisphaerales bacterium | reverse complement strand
GAGCTCCAACTCGTGCGGGTACTTCACACTCCACCATGGTGGACTTGCCTGCATAGTCTCGGGAAGTGCCCGACCCCACAGCTCGCCATTCACCCAGTTTGCAAGCCGGCCAAACATCAGACCCCAGGGGACGACAAACGCAACTGCATCTCCAACAGCAAGGATCGGCAACTTCTCACGACGCGCGAACAGCACGATCGCGATGGCGACACCAATGACTCCTCCATGGCTCGCCATGCCGCCTCTGTGGAGCGCGAGTAGACCCCAGAATGGAAACGAACCTGAGAACTCCACAAACAGTTGAGGCTCGTAGAAGAGTACGTGGCCGAGACGCCCGCCGAGAATCACACCGATGATGATCGTGGTCACCAGATCGCCGACCTGCCGCAGCGAGAGCGGAATCCGACCCGACCTAGCCAGCGCACGAAGAATCAGCCAGCCCACCACGAAGCCCGCGAGATACGCCGTCCCGTACCAACGGAGTCCCAATCCTGGCGAAATCTCAAAGACAAATGGATCGAGCGTATGCAGGATTGAGTCGGCGAGGGTTGTCGGCAGAGTGATCAACGACACGACTCCAGTGCTGTGTCAATGAGGGGAAAGGAGGGGCGTTTCATCGAACGACGACTGCGCTACGCTAGCAGTATGCCACATCAAGGTCTTCCTGAATTCGCGCGGCCGAGCAGGTCTGGTGACCTGACACCGTTTCTCCGAACACTCCTTGCAGGCAAAACCCTCGACGAGGCGGCCGCGCAGTCTGCCTTCGAAGAGATCGCCTCTGGACATTCGACGGAAGCTGAGATGGGCGCGTTTCTGGCGTTGATGGCGACGCGAATGCCGACGGTCGACGAAATTGTGGGTGCTGCAAAGGTGATGCGCGCGAATGTTGCGCGGGTGCCGTGTGGAACCGACCCAAGAGATGTTGTCGACACCGCTGGAACCGGTGGGGCGCCAAAGACGTTCAATGTCTCAACACTTGCAGCGGTGGTCGCAGCAGCAGGGGGAGCCAAGGTTGCGAAGCATGGCAATCGATCACGTACCGGACGAGGTTCCGCCGAGGTGCTAGAGAAGTTGGGTGTCAATGTGAACGCTCCGATCGACGTTCAGGCTCGATGTATTGACGAGGTTGGCATTTGCTTCTGCTTCGCGATTCATCATCATCCTGCGGCACGCCACGTGCTTCCCGTGCGCCGTGCACTTGGTGTCCCGACACTCTTCAATCTCCTTGGCCCTCTCACAAACCCCGCAGGTGCAGGAAGACAGGTGATGGGTGTCTACGCAGGGCACTTCGTGCGACCAATCGCTGAGGCTCTCGTGCGTCTTGGATCTGAACATGCGCTCGTCCTCCACTCCGACGATGGACTCGATGAGATTTCGATCGCGGCGTCGACGCGGGTTGCGGAGGTTCGGAGTGGGCAGGTGACGGAGTGGGCAATCGATCCGAGGCGTCTTGGACTTGAACGAGCCGACCCAGCAGAGTTGGCGCCACACTCGCTTGAGGAAGCGTCAACGCTCTTCATGAACATCCTTACAGGTGAAGAGCGAGGCGCGCGACGTGCGATGGTCTTGGTCAATGCGGCGGCCGCACTGTATGTCGGTGGAATCGCTGACTCGATTGAAACCGGAATCGGCCTCGCGGCTGAGGCGATCGACTTTGGGAAGGCACTCATGACGTTCGAGATGCTGCGAGAAACATCGAACGCGCGGTAGAGCCAATTGGTTCACGCATTGTGGAGATGAAAAATCTTCCTGAAAAAGGTGCAGACTTTTCCAAGTCTGCTTTTTGACGTGGTAGGTTCGCGACCACTCAACACGATGTGAGGGTTCAACAAGCCGCGGCGCCCGCGGCGTTGTTCGTTCCCTGCATACGACGCTGAAGGGATGCATTTTTCGTTGGCGGTGATGGAATCATGGCGGAAGAGCAACGCAATCCCAACTTCGAAGCTGCACCGCAAGAGTGTCCGTCCGCGCTCACCGTTGTGCCGGTCGCGACGTGCGTGTGTGCGGCGGCCTTATGGGCTGGATGTGCACTCGCCGAGGCGACAGGGTGGTGTGTGTCGCGATACACAAGCGCAGCACTCGCTCTCAGTGGTGGAGCGGTCATCGCGGCGATCGTAATGGCAATGGCAGCGGCGATCCTCGCTGGAAATCGGGCTTTCCGCGTAGCGCCGCGATACGCGCTTGTCGCACTCGCGATCTCCGCGCTCCTCCTCGGTGTGACGCTTCGCTGCGAGCAAGCAATCAAGACGAAGCTCTTGCCAAACCTCGATCTACCAGAGGACGGAACTCTCGTCCGTCTTGAGGCAACCCTCGTAGCTCCATTTGAAGAGCGTGCCCGGCGCGTCGATCTTCTTGCCAAGTATCTCCCCCGCTCCGTTCAGTTCCAAGCTCTAGCAGAAGACGTCGTTCTCGTAAGCGAAACCGGTGTGCGAACGCCGATCGGCGACCCACACGCGCGCATTCGCGTCACTGTACGTGACGCGCGACCAGACTTTCGTGCCGAAGATCGCATCGAAGTCACAGGAGTACTGCGCGGTCTCCCGAGCGGTCGGTTGCCAAACTCAGAGCGCGCCGTTGAGTACCTAGGTCTCTCGGGGATCGTTGGGTTTGTATCTGTCGACTCACCCGCGCTGATTCATTGCATCGAAGATTCGATGGTGCGCGCTCCAGTTCATGGCGCGGCGAAGCGCCTTCGTGAAGTTGTTCGAACGCGGCTCCGCGAGGCGCTCCTGTCCGGGGTGCCAGATGATGGATCAAAGACGATTCGCTCGATGTTGGTCGCATTGGTTCTTGGAGATACCGAGGATGGCTACCACTCTGTTGAGGAGTCCTTTCGCGAGGTTGGGCTTGCACACATTCTCGCGATCTCTGGTTTCAATCTCGCCGTCCTTGGTTGGATCGTTGGGCTCGCAACTGCTTTTATCACGCGTGACACACGCATTCGGGCGCTCGCCGTCGGATGTGCAGCGTTGGCTGCGCTGATTCTTATGACACCGGCAGCGAGTGCGATCCGGTCGTGTCTCATGGCGATTGTCGGAGCAACAGGTGGCGCGTTTGGGCGCGATTGGAACGGAGATGCAGTTCTGTCGATCGCCGCAGTTGTGATGCTGCTCCATGACCCATCAGACTGCGTTAATCCTGGCTTTCAACTGAGCTTCGGGTGCGTGTTGGCGCTTCGGCATCTCTCGAGTCCCGTGCGAACTCTCTGGCTCAACTGGATTCCCGCCGACGACCCGCGAAACCAACTGCCAGTTTGGGTTGGGATTGCAGGTGAATTCCTCTCACGCTCCGTTGCTTCTGGTTGCGCGGCGTTTCTGGCAAGCGTGCCTGTGGTTCTCGCGCACTTCGGCTCAATGCAGCCCTATGCAGTTCCGCTCACGCTGCTGTGTGCACCCCTCTCAACAGTTACTCTCGCTTTGGCGTATCCGAAAGCCGTGATCGGATCGATATGGCCGCCAATTGTCGCTCCACTTGGACCACTCCTTTGGCTCTTTGCGTGGCTGCAAGTCAAACTTGTGGAGTTCGCGAGTGATATTGGTGCTGGGAGCATTCCGGTCGGCAAGATCCACTGGACTGTGGCGGGCGCCGTGCTCGTGTGCGTCGTCGGTGCGTTGCGATTGAGGCGGCGAGACTTTCGAGCAGTGGCTTGGATGACGAGCGCATTGATTGTTGCCCTCGCCTGCAGTCGCGCACAGAGACCTGTGACGCATGCGCCGCTCACATGCACGATGTTCGCGATAGGCGACGGTACATCGATTGCTCTAGAGATCGGTAC
>JBILDS010000071.1:0-12942 GCA_044352505.1 Phycisphaerales bacterium | reverse complement strand
CACATTCTCACAGTGCGTATCCAACCAACGGACCCCGCGCGTGCGCGGGGTCCGTTGTCAATCCGAGGTGGTGCACGGCACGTGCCGTGCACCGTTCCGAGACCCCACGGTTCGCGTACGCTCTGAGCCTTGAGCGCGAAACCAGACGCGGACTCCCCAGACTGCCCTCCGTGCAAGCCGCGCGTGACGCGTGTCGTCTTTGCGGCGCTCGCAGGGCTCTTTGTCGCCGGGTGCGTGCTCGCGCTCTGGCCTCCGTCTGGCCGCGCCGAGCTTCCGGCAAACGCCGATGCGCGCGGTGAGGCGCTCGAGCAGGCGCTTGTCGCGGCCGTCACCAAGGTGCGCGACCCGGCGGGGGAGTCGTGGGCGATCGCAATCGACCCAGCCGACATCAACGCATGGCTTGCGACGCGCCTCCCGAAGTGGGTTGCGCACGATCCCGAGTTCGCGTCGTTTGCTGGCGCCACGGAGGTTCGGGTCGGCTCCGAGGACGGAGCCCTCGTGGTCGAGTCGCCAGTCGGGCCGCGCACCCTCGGCCTCGTGGGCACTGTGCGCGTGCCGCTTGAATTTGCAGAGGGCGACGAACACGTCCGCGCCGAGATCGGCAGCGTGCGCATCGGTCGGCTTCCCGTGCCACTGGCGGAGCTCGGCTTCGACGACGCAGAGCGGGTCGTCGCTGAGCTCACCCGGCTTGAGTCGCGCTACCCGGGGCGTCGCTTCCGCCTCGGTGACGGGCGGTTCATCGAGGTGCGGGCGATCTTGTGTGAGCGAGGCCGCATCAAGGTCCGGCTCGCCACGCTTCCCGCGGGCGCATCGGAAGGCTGAACCGCCGCGCCACCGCCGCAGGGGGTTCGGCTACATTGCGCCTTCCATGCCAGAGCTCACGATCAACGGCAAGAAGTACTCCTTCAAGCCCGGCCAGACCATCATCCAGGCAGCCCTCGACCACGAGGTCGAGATTCCGCACTACTGCTACCACCCGGGTCTCTCGGTGGTCGCGAACTGCCGCATCTGCCTCGGCGAGGTCTGGGCGCCGAACCCGCGCTCGGGCAAGCTTGAGCCGTTCCCGAAGTTGGTGCCGACCTGCCAACAGGCTGCCGCCGACGGCATGGTTGTCTACACCGATAGCCCCAAGGCCGTCGCCAACCAGAAGGCGGTCATGGAGTTCCTGCTCATCAATCACCCGGTGGACTGCCCGGTGTGCGATCAGGCGGGCGAGTGCCACCTGCAGGACTACTCCTACCAGTACGGTCGCGGCCAGAGCCGCTTCACCGAGGCGAAGAACAAGCAGCCGAAGAAGGATGTCGGCCCGCATGTCCTCCTCTACAGCGACCGCTGCATCATGTGCACGCGCTGCGTGCGCTTCACCCGTGAGGTGACGGGCACGAACGAGTTGATGGTCGACGGCCGCGGCTCGACCGAGCAGATCGATGTCTTCCCCGGCATGGCGCTCGACAACGAGCTCTCGGGCAATGTCGTTGACCTTTGCCCGGTTGGCGCCCTCCTCGACAAGGACTTCCTCTTCCAGCAGCGCGTGTGGTTCCTGAAGAAGACCCCGTCGATCGATGGCCTCACGGCGTCGGGCGACAACATTTCGGTCGAGCACAACGATGGCACGGTCTACCGCGTGAAGCCGCGCGCGAACGACGCGGTCAACAAGTGGTGGATCACCGACGAAGTGCGCTACGGCTGGAAGTTCGTCCACTCCGATGCGCGCCTGACGATGCCGTCGATCAAGACCTCGATCAAGGGCCGCGACGCGTTCGATCCACTCAAGCCGGTCGAGGCGTGGCAGGCGGCGGTCGCCGCGGTCGACAGCGCGATGACCGCGCTGCGAACGGTCGCGAAGAAGCACCTCGCGCTTCTCGTGAGTCCGATGCTTTCCTGTGAGGACGCGTATCACCTTGCGCGCTACGCGTTGTTGGTCGACCCTGATGCGCTGCTTGCGCTTGGACCCGTTCCCGTCAACGGTCAGGACAAGACCTTCCCCGGTGGCTTCACGATTCGCGCGGAGAAGGCGCCGAACGCGCGCGGCGTACGCCGTGTGCTCGAAGCGCTTGCTGGCGGCAAGCCCGTCGCCAACGCGCAGGGATTTGAGCAGGCGCTCTCGAGCGGCCAGTACGGTGCTGCGCTCGTGACGGGCAACTATCCGAGCAACTGGGTGACGCCGTCGATGACGGCTGCGCTCAAGCATGTCGCGACCGTCGTCGCGATTGACACGCTGCCGAACGCCGTCACCGAGATGGCGACGGTTGTGCTGCCGGGAGCCTCGTGGGTCGAGAAGGAAGGCAGCTTTGAGAGCGCGACCAACCGCCTGCAGGGCTTCGAGCAGGCGATTGAGCCGGTGGAGTTCGTGAAGAGCGAGTCGCAGATTGCGCTCGACCTTACGGCCGCGCGCGCGGGCAAGCCTGCCGCGGGCTATAGCGCTGCGGCGACGCGCGCCGAGATGGCGAAGATCGCGGGGCTTGAGTCGATGACAAGCGCGCACCACGCGCCCGAGGCGTCGGCGACGGTCGAGAGCGACATGGTGCTCGTCGAGATTTGAGTGGTGCTTGGCACCTGCCGTGCACCTGCCTGGACACGCTGTCAGGTGCCGTGCACCGTGCAAGGGTCTGCCTAAGTCGCTTTCTCGCAATCACCTCGGGCTGCGGACTGTTGGTGCCTGGCACCTGCCGTGCTATGCGTGCAGATGCCAGGTAGGTGCCAGGCACCTCTTTGACCGATCGCCTTCCTTCCGTGACTCCCCATGCTCGCCACGCGCGCCGACATCCGTGAAGTGTGGACCCAAGCGTGGCCGACCGTCGTCACTATGCTCAGCTACACGCTGATGCAGTTCGTCGACAGCCTGATGGTGTCGGTCCTCGGTCCGCTCGAGGTCGCCGCGCAGGGAAACGGCGGCGCGTGGAGCTGGGTCGCGATCTCCTTTGGCTTCGGCGTCCTCACCCTCGTCAACACGCTCGTTGCGCAGCGGATCGGCGCGGGGCGCACCTTAGAAATCGCCCGCTACGGTTGGGCGGGACTCTGGCTCGCGCTGGGCTTCTGGCTCGCGGTTCTCTTGCCCTTCGCGCTCGTCATCGACCACGCGTTCGCGGCGATGGGTCATGAGCCGCGGCTCGTGGAATTGGAGACCGAGTACGCGCGGGTTCTCCTGACCGCGGGCATCGTCACGGTCGGCGCAAAAGCGCTCGCGAACTTCTTCTTTGGTCTGCAGCGCCCGAAGGTCGTCACTGTTGCGGCAATCGCGGGCAACGTCGCGAACATCGTCTCAAACTACGCACTCATTTACGGTGAGCAGGGCTTGCCCGAACTCGGACTCCCGGGGATTCCCGGCGCACCAGCGCTCGGACTTCTCGGCGCGGCGATCGGCACGGCGATCGGCTCCACGGTCGAGGCGCTTATCCCGCTCGTTGTGTTCCTCTCGCGCAAACTCGACGCCTCGCTCGCCATCCGCCGCAACTGGAAGCCCGACTTTCAAGCCATGCGCGAGATCATCCGCCTCGGCTGGCCCGCGGGACTTCAGTTCGGAAACGAGATGATCTGTTGGGCGATCTTCATGACGATTCTTGCCGGCGGATTCGGCAGCGCACACATGACGGCAGGCTGGGCCGCCATGCGCTTCGTACACATGTCCTTCATGCCCGCGGTCGGCCTCTCAACCGCCGCCACAAGCCTCGTGGGCAAGCACATTGGTGAAGGCGATCACGCGCGCGCCGCACGCTCAGCGCACGCAGCAGTCGCGATCGGCGTCATGTGGATGACGCTCTGCGCAGTCATCTTCGTCCTCTTCCGCAACGAGCTCACGGGTGTCTTCATCGACGATGGGACGCCGCCGGAACTCGCCGCCGAGATCCGCACGATTGGCGCGCGCATCTTCATCTGCGCGGCCATCTTCCAGACACTCGACGCGATCGGCATCGTCTACACCGGCGCACTCCGCGGCGCAGGCGACACAATCTTCCCGGGCGTTCTCACGGTCATCCTCTCGTGGGGCGTGATCGTCGCCGGTGGTTACGCCATGACGCAGCTCGCCCCCGGGCTCGAGTCGACGGGGCCGTGGATCGCCGCGACCGCGTACATCGCGATACTCGGCATCGTGCTTGCGATCCGCTTCGAGCGCGGCGGTTGGCGGCGAATCCACCTGCTCGACGCGAGTGCGGGCACCAGCACGAACCCCAGCACGAACCCCAGCACGAACCCCAGCACGAACGCCAGCACGAACGCCCTCGCGAGTCACGCGCCCCAAGCACCTCGTGAGGATTGATCGCGTCAGACAGAACCTAGACCAGTTATCGGATTCGGATCCGAGCCGCCGGGTCGCATGAACCGTTTCTGAAGCTACACTTGCGGCCTTCGCCTCGGTGCGGCGGTCGGTACCGCAGCCCGTGCGGCGAATCTCACGCTGGATGAATACGACGATGAGCGGACTCGACACGGTGATTGGCGGCAAGGCGGGCGACCCAGAGCAGGTCAAGAAGCATCTCTCCGAGGCGTCACGCCTTGAGAAAGATGGCAAGCGGGCCGAGGCTGTGCGCGAACTGCGTGCTGCGCGCGAGATCAGCGACGACCACAACGTCACCTTCCGTCTTGCGTACACGCTTGATCTCCTCGGCGAAGAGAACGAGGCGGTTGCGCTCTACACCGAGATCACCAGTTGCCGGAAGCCACACATCAACGCGCTCGTCAATCTCGCGGTGATCTGCGAGGATCGTGGCGAACTCGGCCGCGCTGAGCGCTTGCTTCAGCAGGTGGTCGAGACCGATCCAAACCACGCGCGTGGGCGTCTCTTCCTGAAGGACGTTCTGGCAAGCAGGGACATGGAAGTCGAGACTGAAGCGAGTTTCGTGGGGCAAAACAGTGCCATCCTCGACACGCCTGTCACCGACTTCGAACTTTCCGTGCGCGCACGCAACTGCCTCAAGAAGATGCAGATCCGTACGCTCGGGGATCTCCTCAAGATCACAGAGGCCGAACTCCTCAGCTACAAGAATTTCGGCGAGCAGTCGCTTGTTGAGATCAAGGCCATGCTTTCGCAGAAGGGTCTGCGGCTTGGGCAAGGCCTCGAGGCAGGTGCCCGTGGCGGTATCCGTCAGGACATCCTGGAAGAACTCAAGGCGATCGTTCCAGAGGCGGTGCTCAACAAGCCGATCTCCGCGCTCGATCTCTCAGTGCGTGCTCGGAAGGCGCTTCAGCTCCTCAACATCGCGTCGATCGGCGAACTCGCGTCGCGCACCGAAGCTGAGCTGATGGGCGTGAAGAACTTCGGCGCAACCAGCTTGCACGAGATTCGCGATCGTTTGGCGCAGCACGGACTCACGCTCCGGCAGCTTGCCTGAGTGTGGGCGCGCATTGCCCGCTACCATGCGTTGAAATGCCGGATCGTCCGGCCAATCGGCTCGCGTGACTCGGGCTTTCCCGAGCCGCGTGCCCAAGCCTCGCCCACACGGAGCGCGCTGCATGGATCCGCAGACCTTCGACAAGCATCGGCGCACGGTTGTCGTCGTTTCCGCGTTGGCGGCCGTTGCGGCCGTTGGCGGGATCGTCTCATGTCAGACGCCTCAGGGCATCAAGACATCGCCGAGTGCGCGACGCGCAGGCTCCGAAGGAACACCCGACTCAGACGCGCAGCGCACCCCGACGGAGACGCCCCCGAAGTCGGGCGAGCAGTCGAAGCCGCAAGAGCAAGCCCCGAAGCCGCAGCCGGTTGAGCGTCCGGCAGCACCCACAAGTGAACCGGCGATCCGAATCAAGACCGGAGCACTGCCGCAGGATGCTCCTCGCATCGAGGTGCGTGGATCGGGTTCGCACGTTTGGATCATTGAGCCCGGTGCAGGAAGGCCTGGAACGGTTGCGGCTTCGCCCGTCGAGTTCCGTTGGAGCGACCGCGGTTGGCGCGTGACGGAGGCGTTCGGGACGACCGCCGCCGCAGAAGTTCCAGTGCCGCAGCAGGGAACACTCGAAATCTCAGCTCTCCGCGGCGAGCCGCAGAAACTCACGGTGTTTGGGAACGTGGGTTCGGGTGTGGTGGGTTCGGGTGTGGTGGGTTCGGGTGTGGTGGGTTCGGGTGTGGTGGGTTCAGGCGTCGTGGGTTCAGGCGTGGCGGGCACGCGAGCCTCTGGTTCCGGAAGCACATGGCCCGGAAAGATGCGCCTCATTCCGCGCCCAAATGACGTGCGTGAACCCGTCGACGTTGTGCACGAAGTTGCGATGGAAGAGTACCTCCCCGGCGTGATCGCGAAGGAACTCTTCAACAACTGGGGTGTTGCCACCCATCGCGCCCAAGCAATCGCCGCGCGAAGTTGGGCGCTCTGCGAAATGGCGATGTGGCGCACGCGCCGCCATTTCGACGCGGTTGCGGGCGAACTCGGGCAGGCGTGGATTGGCGCTACGGCGCACAAGAGAAGTCTCGACGCCGTCTCCGCAACGCGAGGCGAGGTACTGCTCTTCGACGCACGCGTGGTGCCTGCGTACTACTCAAGTTGTTGCGGTGGTGCTCGCGCGGCCGCGCGCGACGCGATCTCGACGTCTGTCGTGAACGACATCGCGCCGCTCTCCGTCTCAGGCGCCGATGGAAGCGACTGCTGCTCGTGGAGTCCGACGTACCGCTGGCAGCTCACGTTCGACGCCGCGACTGTGGCGCGCACGCTTCCAGCGTGGGCGCGCGCAGAGGGATACGCCTCGCTCTTCAAAGTCGAGGGACTTCGCCGCCTAGACGTCGCAGAGCGAAACAAGGCTGGGCGACCCGTTGCATTTGCGATCACCGATGACAAGGGAACCCCATTCCGGGTGAGTGCAGAGCGACTGCGTTGGGCGTTGAACGCCGATCCGCGCAATCCGCAGAACCTTCGTCCTGCGAAGGAGCGCGTGAAGAGCGCGTTTTTTGAGCCTTTCCTGAAGATGAGTGGGAAGGTCGGCGAGCTTGTCATTGCGGGTCGCGGCCACGGCCACGGTGTGGGCATGTGCCAGTACGGCGCCGAGGCAATGGCGAAGAAGGGGGCAAGCGCGACGTCGATCTTGGCTCGCTATTACCCCGGCGCGCGCATTGAGAAGTCGTACGCGTGATGATTGCAGCCGTTTGAGGCGCATCTCGCGAAATGTGCATGTCTCGGGCGCACGTCGCAGTGCGCACGTCCGCTACATTCCGCGCATGAAGTCCACGCATCCAGGCCGCACATTGCGCGACACGATGTCGCGCGGAACCGTCTTCGTTCCGGGCGCATTCAACGCGCTCGTCGCACGCGCCGTGGCGCGCGCGGACTTCGAGGCGACCTACATCTCCGGTGGCGCAACTGCGAATGTTGCGGGCTATCCCGACATCGGACTCATCACCCTGACTGAAATGTGTCGCACGATTCGCGAGATCAGCGACGCGTCTGGGCTCCCCGTCATTGCCGATGCGGATACGGGCTACGGCGAAGTCGAATGCTGTGTGCGCACGGTGGTCGAATACGAACGCGCAGGCGCAGCGGCGCTGCACCTTGAAGACCAGGTGTTCCCGAAGCGCTGCGGACATCTTGACGGCAAAGACCTTGTGTCAGCGCAGACCATGGCTGACAAGGTCGCCGCGATGGCGAAGCACCGCGTTTCCCCGGACTTCGTCATCATCGCGCGTACCGACGCTCGGCACGTGACGGGATTCGACGACATGATCGCGCGAGCAAACCTCTATCGCGAGGCAGGCGCGGACGTGATCTTCCCCGAAGGCCTACACGATGCCGACGAGTTCGCACGCTTCATGAAGGGTTCGCCCGGTGCGACACTGGCGAACATGACGGAGTTTGGCAAGACGAAGCACTTGACGCGCGATGAGTTCCGCGCACTTGGCGTGTCGATCGTGATCTATCCGCTCTCGCTCATGCGCATGGCGATGAGAGCTGTCGATGAAGGCTTGGCCGCGCTTCAGAGAGATGGCGGCTTCGAGCCATCTCTTTCGCGCATGCAGTCGCGGAAAGAGCTCTACGAACTGCTTCGCTACACGCCGGGCAAAGAGTGGGATTTTCCAGGCACGTGACGCAAGATCGTTCCGCTCTTGCGATGCGATTGGACGAGTCCTCGTTCAATCGGCCTGGCGTTGCGTGTCTGGTGCAAGCGAATCAGCTGCAGCAGGTTCAGGTGCAGGGGATGCTGGTGTTGGCTGCGTGGATGAAGGTTGCGAAGGCGATGGCGTGGATATCGATGTCGATGTCGATGTCTCTTGCATATCGCTTGGTCCGATCCGCCAGTCGAAGATTGGAGACGATTCGAAACCAACATATGCACCCTCGCTGGTGAGAACCGTCCATGCAGCAATGACGGCTCCGAGGGCCGCGAGTGATGCCACGAGGATTCCCATTGCAACGCCGATTCGTCGGCCGTCGAGTTGCGCGTATGACGGAGGGAGTGGACGCAGTGACACAACCGAGTACGCGCCTGTCCACCAGTTGTGCACGCGAAGCCGTGGCCGAATGAGACCCACAGCATCGGGCGGTGCAGTGGAAGGTTGGGGCGTGCGCGGAGAGCCCGCAGAAGATTCGCCGCCGCGGAGTGTTTCATCGAGGAATCGCGCCTCTTCGGATGCAGCGCTTGCGCCATCCACGTGCGCTCGATTGGCTTGCATCGACGGAAGATCTGCCGGGCGCACCGCGGCTGGATCTTCCCCGAGAAGCGCGCGGTCGAGATCGGCCAACATCGACTCAGCATCTGGGTAACGGCGGTCGAAGTCGGCCATCGCCCGACGCGCGATCCACTGGAGCGACGCGGGGCTTTGCTTCTGAAACGAACTCAAAACGCCGTGGGCGGGGAACGTTCCTTCGAGTACGAAGTAGAGCACAGCACCTGCGCCATAGAGATCGAAGCGCGCGGCGTCGATCTCGGAAACGCGTGCGCCACGCAGCGCCTGTCGCACAAGTTCTGGATCGCGGAAGTACTCCGTGCCGTGCGTCGTGAGTGTCATGTGCGACGCAAGAGGTGTGACAAGACCGAGATCCACGAGCGTGGCGCGCCCCTCATGCACGATCGCATTTTCAGGCTTGATGTCTTTGTGCCAGAGACCAGCGGCGTGCCAATCGCGCAGTGTTGCCACAATGTCACGGACAAGGGAGCCGACGAGTACAAGCCGCTCCCGATCAAGCGCGTCGGCACCGGCGGCTTCGTGAAGTCCGCGCACGAATCGGCCGAGATCGACGCCTTCGTAGTAGCGCATCACGTAGTGGAACCGACGCTCGGACGCCTCATGATCAAGGACAAGGCCGAGTTTGCGTGCGGCGTCGAGGGCGCGTCCCTCGCGCAGCATTTCAGCGGCGTGGGTGCCGTCATCGAAGTCGAAGCTCTTGATTACGACGAATCCATCGGGGAGCTTGAGTTTGCGGCGCGTCGAGACGTCGGGCTCTGCCACGAAGAGTCGCGCTCCTGATCCTCCGCGCGCGAGTTCACGCAGAATGGTGTAGCCGGCGAAATCGGTTTGCGCGCGTGGGTCGCTTCCTGAGCCGAGCGCGATGGGCATGCGCTCCGCAACGTGACCCGCGACGCCGGCGAGGCCGATGAGTTCCAACGGTCGGATGAAGAGTGCTCGGCCGAGCGAACGGAACGCGGCACCACATTCGCGCCCAGACGAGATTGCTGCGTTGCGCGCGGATTGCGGGCGAAGAATCGTGATGCGGCCGAGCGCGACCGCCACCATTGCAAGCGCCACGATCAAGCCGCCGACGAAGCGAACGATGTCGGAACCGAATCCGCGCAATGTGCGGCCAATGTGCGCAGCGACGCCGGCCACGATGAAGCTGAATTTGCCAACGATGAGCGCAGCGGCGACCAACGCGACGCTCGCTGCGATCGTTCCGAGGATCAGCAGGAGCCACTCAAGACCTGCCACGCGGATCGCCTCCAACGTCTTCTCGGGCTGCGATCATGCCGCGCCCGCCGCGGTCGCGCGCGACAAGTTCTTCCTGCGCGCGCCAGATGTCGCCAAGCGCGTCATCGAAGGCGGCATCGTCGGCGGCGAGTCCGGCGCGCGAGGGTTCTGCGCGCTCGTCGTCGGTGTAGCTCCACTGTTCAATGGCGATTGCGAGTTCATCGCGGAGCGCCTCGCGCACACGCTGGCAGTGTCGCGTGACGGTTGGCTCACTTACGCCAAGAAGCATGCCGATCTCTCGCCCTTGCTTCGAATCCAAAACACGCATGCGATACGCCTCGAAGTGCACAAACTCGCATCGCTTCTGCGTGGCGCGGATCGCAGCGTGGATTTTGGCCGCGAGCACGCGACGCTCATATTCGTCGTCGGGCTGCACTTCGCGTGACTGCCCCATCCACGAGTCATCGAGGCTTGCGCCGCGCTTTCCGCTGCCGCGCTTCTGCGCGTAGCGTCGATCCATCTCGTCGCCGAGAACGTGCTTCGCAATCGCGAGAAGCCACGTCGAGAAGCGCACGCCGCGTTCGGGGTCGAAGCGCTCGATTGAGTCGGAGAGCGCCGTGAGTGTGTCCTGCGTGAGGTCGCGAAGCGTCTCTTCGCCGAGTCGCCCGTTGCCCCAGCGCGCGAGCATGCCGCGGATGACTGGCCCGAAGGCCTGCCAAAGTTCGAACCACGCGCGCTCGTCGCGGGCTCGCAGCCGTCGGAGGAAGCTTGTGTCGACCTGATGCATTGGTTGGATTGTGACCATGGCGCGCGCCGTTGGGAGGCGACCGCACCATATTTCGGGGTTTGAGGGTCGAGGTCAGTGATCGGACTGCCCGGAGTCAGGGGTCGATGGCTCTCCGTTGGGGGCGTCCGGGTTGCGGCGCGGGTGTCGTTCGGGAGCCGCGCGCGTCCGAGTCAGTCGGAACGCGAAGTCCTCAGACTTCGGGAGGCGCGTCCACTCGACCGAGAGTTCCCGCGGAGCGAGGCCATCGGTCGAAAGGGCGGGTGGGGTGACTGTGGCCGACCCGCGCGCGTGGCCTGAGGATCGGGTGGGCGCGTCGCGACGAACCGTGGGGTGGTCAGGCTTGTTCTGGCTCGGCGAGTTGTCAATCGGCTTGGCACGGAGCGGTACCAGTTTGAGTGTGCATGTCGCGCCATCGCGCTCGAGAGCGGGGACGGAGAGCATGTCTTCCGAAGCCGCGAGTCGATTGGTTTGCCCAAACGCCGTGAAATCAAGGGTGAAGCGCCGTTCCTGCAGAAGCGAGGTGAGTTCGCTGAGGTTCTCGATTTCGTGGATTGACGTGCCTTCACGCGCGAGAAGTCGGAGCCCTTCGGCCAGAAAGGTGAGTCGCGCGGCGGCCTCCGCCAGTGCGCTCCCGCGCGCGGCGCCAACCCACTGAATCCAGGCACGCTCGAAATTGGCGACCTCGTTTGCGCCAAAGGCCTCGTCGAAGGCGCGGTTGCCGGGTGTTCCTGCGTGAACCAGTCGCAGGTAGCGCTCGAAACCCGCGTGGTGGCGTCCGCCCTGAGCCGACCCGAGAAACTCGATCATCGACCACGCTTGAAGCTGCTGCATGGCTGCGCCGCCCGCGCGGCGATTGGCGTCCCAATCTTCTCGTGTCATTGAGAGAAGTCGGGTGAACGGGATCGTCGTGCCTTGGTCGATGGCGCGCCGGAGTAGGGCAAGCGGTTCGGCTGTGAAGTGCCCGAGAATGACGCGGCCATCGATGACGAGCGCCGCGCCGAAGGTTTCCGCCAACCCCTCTTCGGCCCATGGTGGGAGCGTGTGCCCCAAACGACTACGGGTGAACTGGTGGAAGCCTTGATTCTGGATGAGCCGCTCGATGCTTACGCGCGGACGACCGTCGCTCACGAGCGCAAGCGCAGTGCCGTCCGGCGTTTGGACGATGGTTGCCCCGGTTGGGTCGGCGGTGACGCCGTAGCGCGTACGCAGCACGTCTCGGTAGTCCGTTTCGGTGCGGAACACAAGCACCAGGGGGGTTGTGGGTCCGGGCTGCGTGAGGAACGCGAGGCGGCGCGCGTAGGCCTCGTGGAAGAGGTCGAGATGCGCGACGAGAAGGCGTGCCTCGTCGGGGTGGACGTCGCCGAGAACGCGATGGTGCTTCGACCGGAGCTCTGTACGGGCGCGCGTCCACCAATCGGGTGGGTCGGCTGCGGGGCGTGATTCCGCTGCGGCAGCGGTTGCCGGGAGCGACACTGTGAGGATCGTCGCTGGCAGGATCGCCGCTGAGAGGATCGCGCGACCGATATCACATGCGAGGCTGTACTGCGAGATTCGGCGCGGCATGAGAGTTCGCATGGCAATTCGGTTCCATTTGTGCGATACCGCGCGTTGCTGCATGTTTGTCCTCCGACTGGCGGCAGCGGGGGACACGCTTCGGTCTCGCGGGCGGGCGCGACTGGGAGGTGGTGAAGTGGGGATCGGGTATGTGGAGATAAAAACTATTCTCGAGAGCCTTGGGCGATGGTTGCCGACGGACCTGCGATGGCTGAGGCTGATGACGCTGAATGATGGCGACGCTGAGGATGGGGTTTCACACCCGTCGGGGCACGTTCAAGGGGGGTCTGAAAGCGGGGACAGAACCTGCGATCTTCGGAATCTCCAACAATTTACGCGGCTTCCGCTCGCCTCATGCGTAAACGTGTGCGATAGTGCGTTCGGTCGCTTCACAGCGGCCGCCAAGCGATTTAGGGACCGCTTGGTATTCGCAAGTCTTCGGGTTGAGGGACCTGAAGACGGGCGGAGGTAAAAAGGGACGGCGATTCGCCTCTAGAGCGAGTCGCCCGTGAACGGCGGAAAGGGAACCTGCCGCTCACAAGCACACGCCCGAGGACGCTCGGGCGTGTTGCGTTTTGGGGCGGTCGCCGCTGCGGCGGCTCCCTCTGGCTGGGGCAGCACCTGTTGGTTCCGCGCCGCTGCTGCGGCTCCCTCTGGCTGGGACAGCGCGGGTGGATTCTGCGCCGCTGCGGCGGCTCCCTCTGGCGGGGGCAGCGCGGGTGGATTCCGCGCCGCTGCGGCGGCTCCCTCTGGCGGGGGCAGCGCGGGTGGATTCCGC
>JBILDS010000070.1:0-12956 GCA_044352505.1 Phycisphaerales bacterium | reverse complement strand
GCATCGCTTGCAGCCGACGGCGCCACGGCGGGCTATGACGCCACGAAGGGCGCATTCATTGGCAGCGCCGACGGCAACTTCCGGCTCGGTCTGAAGGGCGATATGCAGATTCGATGGGCTTTCAATAGCCGCGATATCGGTGGCGCGCCAGCGGCACAAGGGTCACCAGCCAACACGGCAGCAGACGATTCTTGGGGCTTTGAGATGCGACGAACGCGCGTTGCGCTCTTTGGGCACGTGATCGATCCGAGTTGGACATATGAGTTGAAGCTTGCCTTCAATCGCACCGCGACCGCAAGTTCGAACGCCGGGATGGAGGAAGCCTTCTTCGAGAAGGACTTTGGCGACGGCCTCTCACTGCGTGTCGGCCAATTCAAAGCACCGTTTCTTCGCGAGGAGTTGGTTCCTTCGACGGCGCAATTGGCGGTCGAGCGCTCGACTGTGAACGATGTCTTCTCTGTAAGTCGCGCGCAGGGCGTTCGACTTGCGTGGCAGGGCGACGACATGAAGGTCGAAGGGTTTTTCGGTGATGCGCTTCGCGCGAATGCAACGGCGCCGTACTCGATCACCTCGGGTGGTGTTGGGCCACTGAATGCAGGCGGCGCGCTTGGCGTTGCCACGTCGCAGAATACGGGCTTCAATCTCAACCAGAGCAGTTACGCCTTCGCTGCACGCCTTGAGTGGAAGCCGATCGGTGCATGGAAGCAGTTCCGCGATATGCGCAGTCTTCGCAGTGAGGAAGCAGGTGTGCTGCTTGGTCTCGGTGGATATGCGCAGCAGGTCGACGCGGTCGTTGCGACCAACGGTGCGTCGCCTGACGTTGTGTGGAGCGTGACCGCAGATGCCTCGATCGACTTCGGCGGTGCGAACATCCTTGCGTATGGTGTCTATCGAAATGTGTCGCTCCATGCCGCGCAGCCTGTGCGCGGCGGCGCGAGCGACGATTCACTCGACCAGTGGGGCGCTGTCGTACAAGGCGGCGTGTTCGTCACCGACGACGTCGAGCTCTTCGCGCGCTACGAGATTGGCAACAGCGATACCGACCGCTACCGCACGCAAGCGACCGCGCTCCAGGCGTCGGGCGAGAACCTCAGCGTGGCAACAGTGGGTATCAATTGGTGGGTTGCTGGGTCAGGAAACACGCGAATCAAGTGGACCACGGACTTCGGACTCAGTTTCGAGCCGCTGGTTGACTTCGCAGCGTCGGGTGCCGACTACCTCTCCGACTTCACAACATCGGGCGGCGAGACCTCCGATGGACAGTGGGTCGTGCGTTCACAACTTCAGTTCATGTTCTGATCAGGTTCGACAGAGCAATCAAGGAAGGATGCGTCGTATTGATGTCCGAGATGAACACCATGGTTCGCGCGTCGGCGGCTGTCGCGCTCTCGATCTTGACGTGCAGTCCTCTCGGCTGCATTGCATCGCGTTCCGCGGCGCCGCGCGTGACGAAAGCCGTGACAAGTTCAACAGACTTCACTCGCACCGATGCGCTTGAGAAGGTGGGCCCAAACGAGCTTGACGAACTCTGCAATGCGTTCGCAGATCGATACCGAACGCTCCTTGAGGATGCCGTGGGTGAGATCGTGGTGGGAAACCCGAACGCTCGTGAGCGCGCGCTTGCACAGCGTTTCCTTGTGGAGAGCACAACGAGTGTCTACGACATCGCCACAAATGGCGAGGCATTTTCCCAGGTGCTCGACCTCACCATTGTGGTCACGCTGACGAGTCAGGTTTGGATTGAAGGAGATCGAGCAACGCGTGAGTTTCCTGAACGCGGGCAGATTCTGGTGGACGCGCTCCGAAAGGCGCGCGAAGAGGTTTGGGACATCGCAGCGCGGGTGTTGCTCCCTGATCAACTCGCAGCACTTGACTTCATGATCGCCGGATGGCGACGTGACAACACGGGCGTTCAAGACGTGAGTTTCGTGCGCTTCGACGATTTCGCGGAGGCACGTGGGCAGACACTGATCAGCGATGCAGTGCAGGGTGGTGGGCTCTTCCAGCCACTCAACCAAGCGGTTGATGAAGCGGTGGCGTATCGACGTTTGATTGAGCGCATCTTCTTTGTTGCGAAGCGCGCGCCAACGCTTGTCAACTGGCAGACACAATCTGTCATCGACCAAGTCCTTGCGAAAGACGAAACGATGAGCGCGCTCGCGAATCTGAAGAGCGTGACAAAGACGGCCGACGAGTTGAGCGCGACCGTTCAGAAGATCGCGGCGGACGTTCCCACCATCATCGCCGCTG
Source organism: Phycisphaerales bacterium (assembly GCA_044352505.1). GTDB lineage: Bacteria > Planctomycetota > Phycisphaerae > Phycisphaerales > SM1A02 > QWPT01. Next base: position 10,706 of record JBILDS010000070.1, on the reverse strand, counting down.
AGCGCGAGGCCATCTTCGCGGAGCTTGATCGCCGCCAGAAGGATGTGGATGAAGCGCTTGGCAATGTGCGTGTGATTGCTGAGCATGCACAGAAGGCCACCGCAGATGTGCGGGCGACTGTCGACGGTGTTGCCCCAACGCTTCAGGAGTTGCAGGTCACCCTCGACGCAGCGCAACCCACACTGGCCGCAGTGGAGCGTCTTGCGGCAACATCTGAGCGACTGCTCGGCAAGGTTGCAGAGATGTCGGGTCCACCCAACCCAGATGCGAAGCCGTTTGACATCACGGAGTATCGCGGTGCGCTTGGTGACGCGACGACGGTCTTGGTTGAAGCCAACCGGGCACTCGACCGGGGCGAGAGCCTCGCTGGTTCGCCTGCGGTCAAGGGTTTGATCGATGAGGTCACGCTCGCGACCGAAGAGCGCATCGGGAGTCTTGAGACGACCCTCGTTCGCATTGTGTGGTTGGTTGGCGGAGTTGCAGCAGGGCTACTCTTCCTTTCATTTGGTCTTGCAGTGGTCTACCGCCGGATGGGCGGAGGTGCTTCCACATGAAGTGTTTCGAATACGTACTCCAAGCGGGTTCGCGTGAGCTGCGGGCAGCTGTCGTGGGCCTTTGCACATGTGCTGTGCTGACTGGCTGTTTGCAGGTGCAAACTCCAGCACGGATTTCTTCGGTTCCTGAGGCGGCGCCAGCGGATGCAGTCGACGTGATCGAAGGAGACGACGTCGACTCTGGACCCTATCCGCGGTTCGACGCCGACCCATCCATCACAGGTCCGGTGCGCTGTATCGGGAGTTCCGCCGTCGGATTGGTGCTGAACGCAATGCGTGGCGACTTCGCCCAAGCCGCGCCGGGAATCCAACTTGAGGTGATCTCTTCGGGATCTGGTGATGCACCAAAGCGACTCGCGGCCGGCGAGTCGGACCTTGCACCCATGAGCCGTGCGATGCGTCCTGACGAGATTGCATTGATTGAGAAGGCGCGGGGATGCAAAGTTGAGTATGTCGATCTCGCGTTCGACGCGATTGCGATCTGCGTGAATCGAAAGAACCCGATCACACAACTGTCGATGCGAGATCTCGACCGGGTTTTTGGTCGGGAGCGTCGGCTCGGTGGTGATCCAGCGCTCACGTGGGGCGACCTTGGTTTGCGCGATGCAGATTGGGTCGACGCAAAGCCTGTGTTGTTCGGCATGGGGTCCAACACCGGCTCAAACGGCATCGTGCAAGAAAGTGTCCTGAAGGGTGGCGCTTTCCGTACAAGTGTCAACGAAGAGCCGGTGGCGTCGAGCGTGGTGCAGGGAATTGCCGCGAACACATTCGCGATTGGTTACTGCAGCGCATACTTCGTCGATCGCGCTCCTCGTGTGCGCGCACTCAAACTTGAAGCGACGGATGGCAGCGGATTTGTCGAGCTCAACGACGCGACCATCCGTTCGGGCCGCTATCCACTCAGCCGACGACTTCGCATCTACTACGTTCGCGATCCAGTTCGCCCGAATCCGGCGGCCATGCAGTTCCTTCGCTTTCTCGTGAGCGACGATGGTCAGTGGGTGATCGGCGCACTCGGGCAGCGGCAGATTGCACCCGAACAAGCGCATGCATCGTTCAAGCGATTGGCGCCGTAGCGCCTGCCGGGATTTCGCGCTTTCGTGTCTTGTTCGTACACTCTGTGCATGATGCACGTCGGGCGCGATTTCGGAACATTGTCGATCGCAAGCGTGTTGGCGTCGGCGCTTGTCCTGCGCACCGCGGTCGGCCAACAAGGTGATCGAGCGGGCGAGGTACAGCACGAAATCCCCACAGCGTGGCGCGTGGCGGAATCGCCGGTGCTTTCGCCAGAAGAGGCACTTGCCGCCTTCAGCATTGTTGATGGCTACCGCATTGAACTTGTGGCGTCAGAACCCCTTATTGAGGCACCTGTGGCGTTTGAGTTTGGCCCCGACGGACGGATGTGGGTGGTGGAGATGCGCGGCTACATGCGCGACGCCGATGGCGCGGGCGAATCGGAGCCGCTCGGGCGCATCACCGTGCTGCGCGATCGTGACGGTGATGGTCGTATGGACGAAGCCTCGGTTTTTCTCGATGGCCTTGTGATGCCGAGAGGAATTGCGCTCTGGCGCGATGGTGTGCTGGTCATCGAACCTCCGCATCTCCTCTTCTGCCGTGACACCGACGGTGATGGGCGCTCCGACGTTTCGACCGTGGTTGCAAGCGGCTTCGCAGGAGCCGACAACCCAGAGCATGCAGGAAACGGCCTTTTTTTCTCGCTCGACAACGCATTCGTGTGCTCGCAGCACACCGAGCGTTTTGTTCCGAGCGGCACTTCGCTGCGTGTCCAGACCGTACTTCCGCACGGGCAGTGGGGGCTCACAGAGGACGCGGTCGGACGACTCTACTACGCGCCGAACTCTGACCCACTGCTTGTAGACCTCTGGCCCAAGCAGGACGCGGCGAGAAACCGATCTCAGAAAAACTTCGAAGGTGTTCCCGCGCGCGCAGCCACCGACACGCGTGTGTTCCCGTCGCGCCTGACACCTGGTGTGAATCGCGGATACCAAAAGGGCGTGCTGAAAGATGGACGCCTGGCGAATTTCACCGGCGCGTGCGCGCCACATGTGCATGTGGGTCACGCCATGGGCCGCGACATGAACGATTGTGCGCTTGTGTGCGAGGTCGCGGGGAACCTTGTGCATCGGTATCGCCTTCGCGAAGAATCGGGGCGGATCGTGGCTACGCCAGCCGACGGCGAGCGCTCGTTTCTCACGTCGACCGATGAGCGCTTCCGCCCAGTGCATTGCGAAGCCGGACCCGATGGAGCGATCTATCTCGCGGACATGTATCGCGGCGTCATCCAGCACCGGAAGTTCATGACAACGTTCTTGCGTTCGCAGGTTGAACTTCGCGCGTTGGAAACTCCGCTTGATCGCGGTCGAATTTGGCGCATTGTTCCCAACACTCCAGCCGCAGCAGACGCTCGACGCAGCGTTCCCGACCTTACGCAGGCGACGGCGGTCGAGCTTGCGGGAATGCTCGCGAGCCCAGAAAAAGCACTGCGAACGATGGCGCGACGACTGCTCGTCGAGCGTTGTGATCCCGCGGCAGTCTCTGAGGTTCGACGCGCGCTGCTTGCATCGGTCGCGGAGCGTGATGCACCCGATGACGCGATCAACCTTGAGCGCCTCTGGACGCTTGCTGGGTGCGGTGCGCTTGACGCAGACGTTGTGGGCGCAGTGTTTGCCTCAGATCGTGCGGTGCTTCGCATGCACGTACTGCGTGCAGCGGAAGAGTCGTTTGACACGGTGTCGCTCGCGTCGCTCCTTCGTCGCGCGGGCGAAGATGTGGCTCGCGACGTTCGTGTGCAAGGCGTGTTGTCATCGTTTCACCTCGCGCCCATGCTTCGGATTGCAATGCTCGAGCGCGGGCTTCGCAGCGATCTCGACGAGCGTGACATGCGGAGCGCGGTTCTCGCGTCGATTGGTGGGGCAGAGTACTTGCTGCTGCGTGCCATCGTCTCGGGGCATCTTCTTGATACTGATGGTGTTGGTGCTCACGCGTTTGCGCGTGAACTCACAGATCTCCTCCTTGACGATGGGATCGGTCGGACAGATCCGACAGCGTTGCACGAGGTGCTCTCAGCCGCAGCAGCGGTGGCGCGCGGGCGACCGTGGCTTGCAAGCGCGATCCTCGAGCGTGTGGCGGCGAAGCAGAATTTGAATGCGCGAACCCCAACGCAGCTTGTTGCGCGCGCCGAGCCTGACGGTTGGTTCCGATTGCTGTCCGATGCGGGCGCGGATTCCATGCTTGCGCTTGCGAACCCTGTGGATCGTCTGTTGTTTTGGCCGGGCCGCGCAGACGTTGCGTTTGTGCCGCCGCGCGTTGCGCGGCCACAGGAGCTGAGCTTTGCCGAACTCGGAAAGACTCTCTACTCGAATTGCATGAGTTGCCATCAGGCCAATGGTCGCGGGTTGCCGCCGGTGTATCCGCCTCTTCGTGGCAGTGAGATTGTGCACGGAGACGCTGAGACGCTTGTGAAGATCGTCATACACGGCATGGAAGGTCCCATTGTGGTGGATGGTCAGCGCTACAACCAGGTGATGCCCGCAGCGCCACTTGTGACTGATGAAGAGATTGCCGCGGTGCTGAGCTATGTGCGCAGCGCTTGGGGAAACACAGGTGCGCCGATTGATGCGGCAACGGTGGCGAAGGTGCGCGAGGAGTCGAAGGGGCGAAACACGCCGTGGTCGTCGCGCGAACTCGGCCTAGCGCCGTAGCGCACCGGAAACGCGCCGCGCACCGCGCGCGACTACCGGCATTGCTCACGCCTTCTCGAGTTCCACGAACTCGACACCAGATTCTGCGAGCAACTCACGCGATTTCGCGAAGTTTGCCTCCCAGTGCTCATCACCCTTTCCTGCCGTATAGGTCACCACCCGCACAATGCCCGCTTGGATGATCGACAGTGTGCAGTGCACGCAGGGCGCGAAACTGGTGTAGAGCGTTGCGCCCACCGGTGACACACCGTTGCGCGCACATTGGATGATCGCGTTCATTTCCGCATGGCAAATGAGGTCGTACTTCACCGGTCGCTCGAGTCGCTCGGGCTTGTCCTCAATGCCGCGCGGAAGTCCGTTGAAGCCAGTGGCCACAATCTGACGTGATGGGCTCACGATGACAGCACCAACGCCACGCGAAGGATCCTTCGACCACGCGGCAATGGTGTCGCTCAGCCCGAGAAACCTGCGGTCCCACTTTTGCGCGCGCTGCGGATCATGCATGACACGAATGTAGCGGGAAACGCGGCATCACCACAGGGAGAGCAGCGTCGCGAGATCTTGCGCGTCGACCACGCCGTTGGCGTTGAGATCAGCGCGCAGCGACGCCGCCGACGAGATGTGCACGGGTCCCCAATGACCGAGCAGGGTCGCGAGATCAGGTCCGCCAATGAAGCCGTCAAGGTTGAGATCTCCGCGGACAGGCGCAACTGGACCTGCGGCCGCCGCGCCAGCGGCGGAGATGCGCGCCATGCCAAGCTGACCAGAGAACCCAGGATTCATCGCGTTGGTATCGACTCCGGTGCTCGCAAGCGTCGCGAGCACGTTGTTCACGATCGCGCTCTCGGGCACGTCGGCATTTGGCCACTCTGGGTATTGGGCACGCACGATGGCAGCCGTACCCGACACAAACGCCGCTGCAAACGAGGTGCCCTCCCAAATCGCATAACTCCCGCCCGGAACAGGTCCGATGATCGACTTCGCGATATCGGCACCAGGTCCAACCACGAGCGAGGCGCCGGGCGCAGAGAGATCAAGCTTGTCGCCGAAGTTTGCAAACGGCGCCCGCACGTCGTTCCAGTCAAGCGCCGTCACGCCGATTGCGTTCGCATCGCACGCGGGATACTCGCGCGGGTCATCGGTGGCGCGATTGCCAGCGGCACCAACCACCATCACGCCCTTCGCCTTCGCTTCCGCAACAACATCCATGATGGTGACTGATTCGTAATCTTCACCGAGGCTCATGTTCACGACATGCGCACCTCGATCCAGTGACCACGCGATGGCGCGAGCAATCTGGAAGTTGTTCGCGGTGCCATCAGAGTTGAGGACACGCACCGGAAGCAACATCGCGTCGGGCGCGACGAGCCGGATCAGCCCCGCAACGAACGTGCCATGGCCAACCTGCTCATCAACGAGCCCGTCGCCATCGTTGTCGGTTCGATCGGCTTCATCGCCCCAGCCTGGTGAACCCGGCACAAAGCTCACGCCCTGCGGCGACACGCCGCCAAGAAGCGCGGGATGCGTGGCATCAATGCCAGTGTCGAGCACCGCGACGATCACACCCGCGCCACGCGAGCGTGCATGCGCCGCGTCAACATCGAGGAGCGGCACCGCGTATTGCGCGTGGTACGCATCGACTCCAACGCCGAGCGACGAAAGCCAAAGACTATCGGTACGACCTTCGCCAGTTTGGCCTTCGTAGTTGAGCTCGCCCCAAACAAGATGTCCTTGCGTGATCAGCGTTGCAATCACGGCGTCGACATCATCTGGCACCTGTGTTGGCGAGAGCTCGTAACTCACGAGGTAGATCGGTCGCCCCTCAATCTGCTGCAGCACACCGACACCCGTAAAGTTGGCCGACAGTGCAGCGAGCGCAGCCGACAATGCCTTCGGTGACTCTGCGCGAACCATCAACTCGCCCGGAACAAGCGGGTCGGTCCCATCACCGGCTGGCGCGTACGTGGTCAGAGACAGGGCAACAAGCGCGGAGACGTATCGGTTCATAGACATCACAGAACCCCCGTGGTGACAAAGGGCGCCCACCACGAAGGATGGACGCGGTTTCGGATCGAAGCAAGCATCGCGGCGCGAAGTGCAGCAGACGGGCGCATTCCTTTCGCGAAACCCGCATGAAACTCTGTGGCGATGTTGACGGCGGCAGCATCTCGGACGGACCAGAGTGTGGTCACGAGTCTTCGCGCTCCTCCGGCGAGGAACGCACGGGCGATTCCCGCAAGTTCGTCACCCACGTCAACGGCGTGGCGACCGGTTTCGCAGCCGGAGAGGAACACGAGATCGGCGTCGAGATCAAGCTCGAGAATGTCGCGCAGCGGAAGCCAACCATCGGCAAGGCGAAGGCCGGACGCATTGGGAAGCGACGGCACAAATCTTCCGTGGCATGCAAGATGAATGACAGACGCGTCGCGCGCGGCGGCACGGAACGCCGCAATGGTGGCGTTGTGGCCGATGAGCGTGCGTGCCTTGAGGTGCGATGCCACAGCCGCGACTTCCTGGTCGATCAGCGGCGCATCAGAATCAGCGACGCCGACCACGAGCGAATCTTCGTCGCGTCGATGCGCCGAAGGCATGCATGCAATCGAAGCGCTTGGAGCTAGGTGAACCTCAAACTGTTCGATCAATCGCTGCCGACCGTCATCAAGAAGTGCAAAGGGCAGCGCATGCAGCGCACCAAAGGGAACAATGACGAGACGCGCGGCGCGTGCGCCAATCGCGGGGTTCGATGCGAGGATCGGCGCCATGACACGCGCATGCAGGGTTCGCGCGAGGGCATCGAGCGATGTACTCGGCACTGCGGAAGCGTTGCCGCGAACCCCGACGCGCAGCTGAAAGAGCAACTTCTCAACGAGATCAGCAACCTCTTCAGCACTCGCCATCGCCCGTACACATGTGAGGTCGCCTTCGAACGATGCAAACGCAAGGATCTCGTCGCCTGCTTGAAAGTAGGCGACAAGTGCGTCTGTTGCTTCGAGCTTCGATGCAACCTCACGAAAGTCCTGCGGACGCGCGAAGAGCGATCCGACACCGGTTGGCGGCGCGGCACTCGATTGCGTGCGAAGAACGATGGCATCGATGGCGTGCTCAACTTCGCGCATGTCCGCGAGCAACGCTGGAGCAATGCCACGTCGCTCTCCCTCAGCCGATCCTTGATCGATTCCTCGCGCGTGCAGTGCTGCAAGTCGCGTGCGCAACTGTGCAAGTTCCGATGTCGCAGCATCTGCACCAGCCGGGGTTCGCTCGATGGCGCGAAGCATGCCTTCAAGGAGAAGACGACTGCGCGCACGCTCGACAGTCAAGAACGCTTGCTCGAGAGACGCGCGATCACCCCGCGCGAGGAGATCGACGGCAAGTTCCTCATAGACGCGTCGTCGTGACGTTGCAAACGCCGCGCGATGCCGCTCCGCTCCGAGGGTGCCCCGGATTTCTTCCGCAAGTTCAACAGCCTGTGTCAGCCGCGCAATCGCGGTATCGCTGTCCTGAAGCGCCCGATTGCACGCGGCCTCCGTGGCGAGACAATCGATTTCCACAGTGCGGACACCACGCGCCCGAGCCGTGGCTGTTGCGCGCTCCGCTTCATCACGCGCGTCGGCAGCCTGTCCACAAAGTACGAGCGCCGCTGCGGAAAGCGCCTCAGCTTGTGCGCGTTCGATCGGACTCGCATCGATTTTGGCGAACGTTGCGTGCGCGGAGGCGCGAACAGGATCACCAAGGTGCAGCGCAGCCTCGCCGCGCACAAGCGCCGCGACCCGCGCGGTGCGCGCATCCGACATCTCGGTGGCAATCGCAAACGCGCGTGCGGCTTCTGTGTCGGCTTCTGCGTGTGCATCGACCGCCGCAAGCGTTCGCGCTCGAACAAGGAACGCGCGCGCCATCTCGGCTTTGAGATCCCTCGCACGCGCAACCTCAAGGGCGGTGTCGACTGAAGCGAGCGCCTCGCGAAAGGCACCCAATACGGCGAGCGCTTCCGATTCTTCGATGAGCAAGCGAGCGTGGTGGCCAGGAGCAATCGGTGCTGCTATCGCGGCGGCTTCTGCAAATGCTCGGATCGACTCGCCGAGTCGACCTTGGCGCGCCAGAAGATCTGCTTTGTTTCCTGCCACAATCGCGCGCGCAAGGGGAAGTTCCTGAAGGAGTTCGGCGGCTTCATCGAACGCACGCATCGCGTCGTCGAGCCGATCGGTCTGGAGCAGCGCCTCGCCGAGTGTGTTGAGAATCGTGCCCCGGGCGGCCGCGTCGGACGCAGTGACTCCGGAGAGCGCGCGCTCCAACGCTGCGACGGCGGCGTCGCGTTCACCCCGCACCTTGTGCACATTGGCGATGTTGAGTTCCGCGCGGGCGACGAGATCGGTACGTCCTGCCGCACGCAGCGCGTCGCGAGCGGCGCTGCCGCACGTCAGTGCTTGATCGGTGCGCCCGAGCTTGGTGAGCGCATGAATCGACGCGACGTCGGCGCGCGCCGCCTCAACCCGGTCGCCCGCCTCAGAAGCAAGTCGTCGCGCTTCTGCTGCGCGTTCAAGCGACTGCTCAAGCCGCCCGAGATACGCAAGCGCCGGCACGGTTGCACGCAACGCCCGCGCGGCAGCGGCCACGTGCCCGAGTTCAAGCGCACAATGATGCAGCAAGACACCAAGCGTCGCAGCACGGGCGGGGTCGCCGCCCGCAAGCCGCTCACACTCGTCGCCAAGCGCAATCACTGCCGCAGCGGCGCCACGAACATCCTCTGCGAGCACACGTGTGCGGCTCTGCGCGTCGAGTGCTTCAAAGGTTGCGATGTCAAGCGAGGACGCCGCCATGCTCACGCTTCTTCTCGCGTGTGTGCGGCGAAGTTGATGACGATGGGCGCGCTGTCGGTGCTCGTGCGCGGCATGAAGACTACAGCGCGCGCAGCGGGCGAAAGCGTGCATGCAAACATACCGAATGCGTCAAGCTCGACATGCACGACGACGCGCTGGTTGTCATCGAGCACAGCGAGCCGACCGCGCAGCGTCGCACCAGACGCGCTTCGGAATTCGCCCACAAATCGCACGATGCCGTCTTCACCTACGGTGCGCTCCGCAACGATTGTGATGTCGCGACCCGCGATCGGCGCCTCGACGATTTCCGCACCGCGGTCGTCGCGCACACCCGTGAGTGCCGTGCCGGGTTCGAGACCGAGCCACTCAACCGCATGCGTTCCCGCGAGATCCATCCACTCGCCGACCGTCGCGAGGAGCGCAGCCGATTGCACACGTCGCGCCGCGATGCGGGTTCGGAGCGCCATTGCGCGTGCCAACGCGGCTGCGGGGGGCTCGAACGCGCCATCGGTGTGCAAAAAGACCTCGATTGCGTCGCGCGGACTTGGGCGTGGGAGTTGGTCGAATGGGTCGCTCATCGCATCAAACTTGTTCGGGGACGCAGCGTCCCGTGCTCCATGAGAGCCGGTTGCCGGGCGCCAGATACGTTCGATCAATCGGAATCTGGGTTTGATTTGCCGCCGCGGGACACGCGCGCCCCTGTCTCGCCCGTGCCGAAGCCGAGCGATTCGAGAATTCCCCCCAGCTTCTCAAGGCACCGCGCCCGCGTTGGGCCGATCGAACCAACGCGAATCCCCAACCGCTCGCCGATGAGCGCGTAGTTCGGCTCCCCGCTTGAACTGAAGAGTGCTTCAAGAAGTTCTCGGCACTTCCCGCCGAGCCGTTCCAGACCAATTCGAACGAGTTGGCGCTCGAGAAGCATGGCAAACGCCCGGTCATCGCCAAGCCGAGCCGCGGGTTCGGTGCGCGTTCCGTCTTCAGACTCAAGCGACGATTCGACCGCATCCGTGCGCCGCGCCCGGGCGCTCGTCTGCCAGCAGAGCCGCTTCGTGGTGGTTGTCAGCCATGCTGCCAAAGCGCCCTCTTCCCGCACAGAATCAATGTGCTCGACGAGGGCGGAAAACGCTTGCTGGAACACATCCTCACGTGTTTCCTCGCGCATGCGATGCTGCAAAATCACCGACCACACCAGCCGTCGGTAGCGCGCGACCAGCAGATCCCACGCGGCCGGATCGCCCGCGCGGCAGCGTTCGAGGAGGGATTCGTCGGATCGATACGGCGCCACAAATGCCGAGTGTAGTGGGCGGGGATTGTTGCGCGAAGTCCGGATTCGCTGCTCAGGATGTTCGCGCGCGGCGAACTACGAATTCTCAGCCATTTTTCGTGGCACCGGGCTTTGCCAATCCGATGATTGTGATGTGACGAGTTTCGGTCCAACACCGATTCCGCAAACGCCCGGCGCAATTCAAGCGTCGTTCGTTGCCCGTGAAGCGTCGGGCCCAAGGGCGCGCGAGAAGACCAAGCCGCAAGAGGCCGACGCGCCGCGCACGGTGATTCGCGACGATGTGCGCATCTCCGATCCGCTCAAGAGCGAGGAGATCGACCCGAAGCCCGAT
>JBILDS010000069.1:0-13034 GCA_044352505.1 Phycisphaerales bacterium | reverse complement strand
AAGCGCGCGCGGAACTCGCCGCCTTTATCACCACGGGCGAGCTTGGCCGAAGCGACGTGCAAGCCATGCGCACAAGCGCCGGCAGCCAGAGCCTTTTCGGGTACATGTCGGAACAGGGCGCCAACGTCGGCGAGTTCGTCGTGGGTGACCGCGGCGCGAACCTCTCCAAGATGCGCACCGATCTCGGCGTTGCCGAGGGTCAGACCGTGCGCGAGGCCATGCGCAAGGTCATGCAAGACCGCGACGCCCGCTCGCAAGAGGCCGCCAGCCTGCGCACGCGCACGAACGAACTCGACAAAGAGATTCAGTCACTGAAGACGCGGCTTGCCGACGCTGAGAAGGCGCGCACCGCCGCCATCGCACAGGTCACCGCCAGCATCGACAGCTACAAGCAGGCCGCCGACGGCTACCGAACCTCGTTCGAGGCGGCCAAGGCGGCACTTGACCAGTCTCGCGCCGACCTGACCTCGCGCTACGAGGGCGAGATCGGCGCGCTTCAGTCCGATCTCGACGGCCTCCGGGCGGAGCGATCGGTTCTGAACGGACGTATCGCTGCGCTCCAGCGTAAGGTCGAGGCCTCGGCAACCAAGGCTGGCAATCCTGCGGCTCTCGTTGACGCGCGCGTTGTCGACGTTGACGCGAAGACAGGCACGCTCTTCATCGACATCGGCGCCAACAAGCGCGTTGTTCCGGGCATGACGTTCGAGGTGTTCGACGACGCAGCAGGCATCGTTGCCTCGGCCGATACCGGTTCGCGCGGCAAGGCCAGCGTGCAGGTCATCAAGGTCGGCGAAGCCACCTCAACCTGCCGCGTTCTCCGCGGCGCCGCCAGCCGGCCGATTGTGAAGGACGATGTCCTCGCAAACGCCGTCTTCAACCCCGACTACCGCTTCAAGTTCATGGTGCACGGCAAGTTCGACGCCAACGGCGACGGCAAAGCCACCGTGGGCGAGGCAGACTATGTGAAGAGCCGGATTCTCGAGTGGGGCGGCGAGGTCATCGAAGGCGACACCCTCGTCGGCGATCTCGACTTCCTTGTGCTCGGCGTTGAGCCCCCAATGCCGATCGCCCTCGCAGGCGACGCTTCGGAAGCACAGATCTTGTCGTACACCGAACAGCGCGCGGCACGCGAGTTGTACCGCGAGTTGTTCCGCACGGCCTCCGATGCGCAGATCCCGGTTCTGAACTGGACCCGGTTCGAGGCGCTCACCGGAACCGTGAACCGCTGACGCGCGGCGGTTCGACCCGTGTCGGTTGCAACCCAACTAGCTCAGTACGCGGCGGCCAGAACGGTCGCCGCGTTGCTTTCTCCATTCGACCCAGACCAAAACCTCCAGACAGCCCGATTGGTTGGAAGGCTCTACGCGCGCGGATCTGCGCGGCGACGCGAGCGCGCGCGCAGCGGCGTTGCGCGCGCCTTTCCCACCATGCCCGCAGATCTCCAGCGTGAAATCGTCGACACGTCGATTGGGCACATGTTTGGCCTCTTCATGGTCGACGCCTTTGCGATGCCGCGCATGATCGGCCACGACAACTGGCACGAGCGCGTCCAACTCGGCAACGTTGGTCGAGCAATGACGCATCTCACGAGCGACCGCCCCGCACTGTTCGTCACCGGGCACGTTGGCAACTGGGAGATTCTCGGCTACGTCCTTGCACTGGTTGGCTTCGAGATGACCGCTCTCGCGCGGCCGCTCGACAACCGGTACCTGAATGAATGGCTCTTGGGAGTTCGCCAGCGCACTGGCCTCAAGGTCATCACCAAATGGGGCGCGACCGACGAGATTCAGAAAGTGATCGAGTCTGGTGGCAAGGTTGGCTTCATCGCCGATCAGAACGCGGGCGAAGATGGGCTCTTTGTGCCGTTTTTCTCGCGGCTTGCCTCGACCTACAAGTCAATTCCCCTGCTTGCGCTGCGTTACGAGCTTCCGATCATCTGCGGCTATGCACGCAGGATCGACCACGCCTTCCGCTACGAACTGCGCGTGACCGACGTCATCGAGCCGGGCGATTGGGCCGACGCGCCCGATCCGGTTCTGTACGTGGGTGCGCGATTCAACCGAGCCATTGAGTGGATGATCCGCGAGAGCCCGGACCAATATCTCTGGGTGCACCGACGATGGAACTCCCGCCCGAAGCACGAACGCGAAGGCGAGCCGATGCCCCTGCGGCTTGCCCGAAAGCTCGAGGCGCTGCCGTGGATGACGCCCGAGTTGCTTGCGGATCTTGCAAAACCGCTTGACCAACCGGTCAATCCCGATGCAGTTCGATCGATCGACGCCCCGCGTGCGATCGACCCGCGCTACCGTGTCGGGTAGGCTCGCTCCGAGCCGCTTTGGCCTCTCCATGCGCACCCGCTTCTCCAACCGAACCGTGGCTCTCGTCGACGACGACCCGGACATTCTGCAGTCGATGGAGTTGGCGTTTCGCCAGGAAGGCGCGACGGTGCGCACGGCTGGCGATGGTCTTGGTGCGCTGCACCTCGTGCGCGAATCAAAGCCCGACCTCCTCGTTCTCGACATGATGCTTCCCCGCAGTTCGGGTCTGCTTGTCCTCGAGAAGATGCAGGAAGAGGGCATCACGACCCCCGTCATCATGGTGACGGCCAATCAAGGCAGACGCCACCGCGAGTTCGCAGTGGGACTCGGGGCGAAAGAGTATCTCTTCAAGCCAGTTTCCCTTGTGCGGCTCCTTGATTTGGCGGAGACGCTGCTGGCGAAGGGCGCGTGAACGACCGACCCGCGCCCTTCGGCTATTCTGACCGCACGCGTCCTTTCTCGGCGTTTCCCAATGCGCTACACCATTCACAGAATCCGGCCAAAGCGCGACGGCGGCGGAATGCTTCCGCTCGGGACGCGCGCTGAAGTGCTTGCTGCGTTTGCGCGGATGAACACGGCGCCCGACCACGATGGCGGGCGATTCCTCTACGGACCTGGGATGCGTATCGAGCTCACGACCGAAGGCATCGGGGATGGTTCCCGGGAGGGTGTCGTGCAGGGTTCGACGCAGGGTCGAGCGCAAACTCCAGTGCTCTCCGCGGAAGTGAAGGTTGCTGAGGAAGAACTGTTCGAGATCGTCTTCCAAGGGACGGCGAGCGAGTTTCCTGGGCCCCTTGCGAAGATGATCCGCCGACACGGATGGCATCTCCTCAACCTTGAAACCGGGTCGTGCTATCCGCCGATGCCGGTCGACAGCGAGGACATCGATTGACCGAGCCGACAGGAGTCGTTCGTGGAGACGATCTGCCGCTCCTTCGCGAGGCCGTGGAGCGCGCGGTGGATTTTCGCGGCGATGTCACAATCGAAACCCGCGACGGGCGCGTGATTGTCGGGTTCGCGTTTGACGCGCGCAGCCAGAGTGTCGACGGCAGTGCTGTCGACGTCATCCGCGTGCTCCCAACTGAGACCACCGAGAAGGTGTCGGTGCGGCTTGGCGAGATTCGAACGCTGGCCTTCACGGGCAAAGACGCTGCCAGCGGCCGGAACTGGGAAGCTTGGATCAGGCGCTACGCGGAGAAGAAACTCGCCGGGGAATCGGCCAGCATCGAGTCTGAGCCCCTCTGACAGCCGGATTCAGATGCCACGGTGCGCGGTATCGGACGTCGTTTGGTCTGACAACATCGAGGCAGGCGGCGCTTCCGCCCAAGAGTTCTCAGCCACGGTAGCGCTGGTGAGGATCGCGGTGCGTCGTCTAGGGGAGTCACTTGCCCTGCCCCGGGTTCCCTGCCATCATTCCCCCTTCATGGATCGGAAAGCCCGCTTCAGCGACAATCCGACCGCCCTGTTGGCGGCTACTGACGTTGGTGGTCCGACCCCGGGCGGATCTGGCGATTCGCAGCGCTCCGCGCAGGGTCAAAGTTCAGACATCGACCCAAACGTGAGTCGACCGCTCCCCCCATCACTCGACCCGGTTGCCGCCCTTGCCGCGCTGCATGAGGCTCGTGCTGTGCTTGTTGAGCTCCACGCGAACCGCGCGATCGTTGAGACGAAGCTTGCGGAGGACCGCCGAACCGATCCAATCCGCCAAGTCACAGGCGCGAGCGCGCTCGAAGTGGCAATTGCGGACACCGAGGCGTTGATCCGAACGCTGGAACGATCTGCTGGAACTGCGGGCTGACCCGCGGACGGAGCCGCACGGGACAGGCGTACGGGACAGGCAAGCCACAGGCGTACGGGACAGGCAAGCCACGGGCGGAAGTCGCGGTCGCGAGGTCGTACGGGACAGGCAAGCCACGGGCGAAAGTCGCGGTCGCGCGGTCGCACGGGACAGGCAAGCCACGGGCGGAAGTCGCGGTCGCGAGGTCGTACGGGACAGGCAAGCCACGGGCGGCGCCCGACCAGAGCCAAGCCGACCGAGGTCGTACGGGACAGGCAAGCCACGGGCGGAAGTCGCGGTCGCGCGGTCGTACGGGACAGGTCGCGCGGGACAGGCAAGCCACAACCCGACGGTGCGCACGCAGCGTCGACCGCCCGCGTTCAGGCCGCCGGATGAGCGGCGCGTGCCGACTGCGTGGCTCGCTCGGGACAGAGATCGCGCACAAGGGTCGAGACCTTCGAGGTCGTACGGGACAGGCAAGCCACAACCCGACGGTGCGCACGCAGCGTCGACCGCCCGCGTTCAGGCCGCCGGATGGGCGGCGCGTGCCGACTGCGTGGCTCGCTCGGGACAGAGATCGCGCACGAGGGTCGAGACCTTCGCGGCATCGCGACTCCGTCGGTTCGGGGTCAGCCGATCGAGCATCGACTGGATCCAGATCGCGCTCGGCGCAGAGAGGCTCCAAATTCGGATGTCGGGGTGACGCGACTCGCGGATCGTCTCCGCGTCGAGCGCGAGCTCTTCGAAGAGTTTCTCGCCCGGTCGTGCGCCCGTGTAGAGGATGGGCATCTCGCCGGGTCGACCGCCAGCGCCCCCCTGCTCAGGGAACACAGGCGTGAGTCCGTGCATTTCAATGAACCGCTGCGCCAGATCAACGATGCGATACGGCGCGCCCATGTCGAGCACGAACACCTCGCCGCTCGATGCGGAGCGATCCGTCAGCGCGGCCGCCTGAATCACCAGCGCCGCCGCCTCCGGAATAGTCATGAAGTAGCGTGTCATGCGCGGATCTGTGATCGTCAGTGGTCCGCCATCTGCGATCTGTCGCTTCCAGGTTTCGAGTACCGACCCAGAACTACCGAGCACGTTTCCGAATCGCACCATCGAACAGGCGGTGCCACTCGTGCGGTTGACGTGCTGGACGTACAACTCTGCGAGGCGCTTCGTCGAACCCATGATCGACGTCGGATTCACCGCCTTGTCAGAGCTGATGAGCACGAAACGCTCCGCGCCGACGGCGACCGATGCGTCGACAACGCTCTGGGTGCCAAACACATTGTTGTCGATTGCCAGCGCCGGGTGGTCTTCCATCATGGGCACATGCTTGTGCGCCGCCGCGTGGAACACGATGTCCGGCTCCTCCTCGCGGAAGAGTTCAAGCGTGGCCTGCGCGTCGACCACATCATGCAGCGCCGCACGACGCACGAGACTTGGATGGCGCCGCGCGATTTGCCGGTCGACTTCGAACAGCGCATTCTCGCTGCGCTCGACCATCAGAAGTTTGCCCGGGTTGAAGCGGGCGATGATGCGACAGAGTTCGCTTCCGATCGATCCGCCTGCACCGGTGACGGCGACCACGCGTCCGCCCACCACAGCTTGAATGGCTCTCTCGTCGATGGCACGCGCGGGTCGACCAATGAGCCGCTGCAGGTCGATGTCGATCTCGGTGCGAGGCCCGATTCCCGCGAGTTGATCCTCGAGACCGGGCATGTAGCGATCGGGAATCCCAAGCCTTCGCAGCCGGGAGCGGATGGCAAGCAGCAGCTCGCACATCTGGGCTGGCAACGTGACCAGCGCAACGTCCGGACGTTCGACGGCGCAAATCGTCTCGAGGTCATCAAGCACACCGAGCACGGGAGCCTGCGTGGGGCAACCGCACGCTGCCGACGCGTGACCACCCGAGGTGCCGACGAGCACGCGGCCGAGGATTGCCGGAATCGGCCCCTTCGCGGCGGCGCTCCCTGAAAGCAGCGCCAACTGCTGCTCAAGAAGGTCGCACTCTGCGCTCGGTCCGATCAGGATTGCTCGTGTCTGCATGGTCGCGTTCTCATCTCTGCGTCGCGCACGGGAGCTCGCCCCGTGCACGGCGCGTCCGTCTGTGAGGCCCGCATCGGTCGCGCGGACATGTCTCAGAACTCGTATCGGCCTTCCGGGCGCGTGCCTGCAGCGAACGAGCCCGAATTCCGCAGGAAGGATCCCGAGGGTTCTGAGACACGCCGACGCGCGCCGTGGGCGAAAGTCGTGTCGACACCGACAAGTCGCGGGGGGGCTGGTCGATTCCCGTATCATCGAGCGGGCGTCCAGACCCTGAGCCCGGATGGCGTTGTCACCCAAACTCTGCCCCGACCGAACCGATGCCCGCACCGCGTCGCAGCCTTTCCGCCCGATCGATCCTGGTCACAGGTGGCTGCGGCTACATCGGGTCCCACGCTGCGTTGCGGCTCCTTGAGGAGGGTCACGAGGTCACGGTCGTCGACAACCTCTTTCGGGGTCACCGCCGGGTTGCTGAGATCTTGGCTGCGATTGGCGGGGAGCGCTTTCGGTTCATCGAAGCTGACGTGCTCGACACCGACGCGCTGGCGGCCACGATGCGCGCGCAGCGGACCGAAGCCGTCCTCCATTTCGCGGGGCTGACCTACGTCGGGGAGAGCGTTGAGCAACCCGCCGCGTACTTCCGGGTGAACACGGCCGGTGGGCTCTCGGTGCTCACCGCCATGGAGCGGGCGTCGGTACAGCGGATCATCTTCTCGTCCACCGCCGCGGTCTATGGCGAACCGGATCGCACACCAATCAGTGAAGACGCGCCGCTTCGACCCATCAATCCGTACGGGCGCTCGAAACTTCAGTTTGAAGAGATGCTTCGCGCAGTGGCCGCGAGGCCCAACGCGGCACAGCCGCTTTCCGCGGTGGCGTTGCGCTACTTCAACGTGGCCGGTGCAGATCCGATCGGACGCATCGGCGAAGACCACCGGCCGGAAACGCATCTTGTACCGATCGCGCTTGAGGTCGCGCTCGGCAAGCGGTCGCACCTCGCGATCTTTGGCGAAGACTATCCAACGCCCGACGGCACCTGCGTGCGTGACTACGTTCACGTGGGTGATCTTGTTGATGCGCATGTCGCGGCCATCGCGCAACTGGAGTTGCCGGGTTTCCGCGCCTGGAACGTTGGGATCGGCCGCGGCTACTCGGTGCGCGAGGTGCTTGAGAGTTGCCGTCGTGTGACGGGGCACGCGATTCCAACGCAAACGAGCGCGCGTCGCGCCGGCGACCCGCCGGCGCTCTACGCCGATCCGAGCGCAATCGAGCGCGATCTCGGTTGGAGCGCACGTGTGACCGACCTCGACGAAATCGTCTCGAGCGCATGGCGATGGCATCGCGCGCACCCGAACGGTTACGCGTGATGAGTCCTTCCGCGACGCGCTACCGGCCGAGCGTGAAACTCAGGCCGATCGTCACCGCGAAACTGTCAAGGCCAGGGTTGCTTGGGCCCGTTTGAGCGTTCGAAATGTGGAACCAACCCGCACGCCCAACAAGGCGAACGCCATCTGCGATTGCGTAGGTGGCGCCAATTGCGGCGCGCGGCGTGAAATCGTGGTCGGTGCCGCCACCCGGGACGTCGTCTGAGAAGAGCGCGAAGCCGCAACCTGCTTCGAGAAACAGCGAGAAGTCGCGTTCGCGCACGAAGTGCCAGCGAGCCAGAAGACCAACGCCCCCGCCCCACGCGTCGCTTGTGTCGGCGTCGACATAGAGCGCCTCCGCAAATGCGCCGAACGAAATGCCATCGGCCACAAACCAATGCAGCCCGGCACCGAACTGGCCAATTGATGTGTCATCGGAGGCAAACGCCGGGCCGAGCGCGAACTCCAGCTCAAGCGAGTCGGCTGTGCCGTAGGCTGTGTGAACCGCAGACACGCCGGTGTCAGTCTCTGCGGTGTCCGCTTGCGGCGTCGCAGCTTCGGGCAGCGCAGAGGCAGACGCGGACGCTGCGACCAATGATCCCTGCGCGTGTCCACCCGCCGCATGCGCATCACGCACGAGTCCTGCGAGAATCGTTGGATCCGCGAGCATCGGAGCGAATACAGGAGCCTCGGTAGAACCCGCAGGCTGAGACGCGGCGCGCGCGTCCGCCGTCGAAATCATGGTGGCGGTCACCACCGCGAGCCCTCTGAACGAGCGTGATCTGAGCGTCGCAGCGAGCGTGACCATGTTGGCGTGATGCATACGCGACATCATCCCGCAGCCAACCAGAAGCGCAAGTCGCCGACGAATCAATCATGCCCGGAAGCGCTGCTCTCTCCGCGCGGGGTCATCATCAACGTTCGCAACTGCCGCGCCACTGTGCCACCGCCGAATCGCATTGTTGATGGCGGCGTTCGCCCGCGGCCACTCGAAGCTGTCGAGCTCGTCGACGGAAATCCACCGCACTTCTCTCGACGCGAGGGCGCGTGGCGTTGCGTCGGCACCAACCTCGACCAGAAACGCGTGGAGCCGAACGGCCTTCTCCCGAGCCACGGAAGGGTCGGAATCGGTGGCGACGATGAGCGGTCTCGGCGCCGCTTGGACGGCCGCGCCGTCGATCCCCACCTCCTCCGCAACCTCCCGCAACGCAGCGGCGGCGGCCGTCTCCCCGGCGTCGATCTTGCCCCCAGGGAACTCCCAGAGCCCTCCTCGGATCGCCTCTGCGTGCCGCCTTGCCACCAGCAATTCGACCGATTCAGCCAGACGCCGGAACACAACGGCAACAGCGACCTCGACCCACTCGGGCTGGCCGCAGGAGTTACTGGACAATTCGCGCGGAATGCTCATCGCAAAGTCCTGCCATAAATGCGTTTACAACGAATCTACCGAACCGAAGGATTCGTCCCGGTTCTCCATTGACCACCCGCCCCCGGGGTGTGTACCGTGCAACCCGCGCCGGTGTGGATTTCGCCCGCGCGCCCAACCTCAACATCCGCGCCCTCACGGGCTGTGGTACCCCGTCCGGAGCGAGTCGGAGCGCGCCGGACGGGTCTTTTTTTACTTGAATCCACTTCCTGCTGCCTGCTGCCTGCTGCGCGCTGCCCGCTGCCTGCTGCCTGCTGCGCGCTGCCTGCTGCGCGCTGCCTGCTGCGTACGACGGCGCTTCAGTTGGGCCGCGAGGTTCATTCGGCGCTGCTTTGAGCGCCCCCGCCGGGCGCAGCTTCAGCCCCGCCGGGCGCAGCTTCAGCCCCGCCGGGCGCAGCTTCAGCACCGCCGGGCGCAGCCGCGTCATCGCCGCGCAGCCGATCGCGAAGCCCGGCCGCGCGTTCGACAAGCGCCTCCTCAGAATCGTTGCGCGGCTCGAGCGTGAACTTCCATCGCGTCTCGCTCCGAGCCTTCACGGGAAGGATCTCCACCACAAAGTCGATCGGAACCACGTCCCAAACAGGACCTTCCGTTGTGGCTGGGGTGATGAGCGGCTCGAAACCCTCCTTCTCGAGGCGAAGGTCGTAGGTTCCACCATGCGTGATGGAAACGTCGACGGGTGTGCGACCAACCTGCGCGTCGTTGAGCCAGACGAGCGCACCCTGCGGCTCGCTGTCGATCCAGACGCGCCGCTCAACGCACCCGCCAAGAAGCATTGACAGAGCGATCACCATGAACATCACCGGTTGGAGAGCGTGCATTCGCATCAGTTCAAACTCCGTGGCTCATCGATGGCATTCCACCGGCTCCGCTCAATCAAACTCGTCGCCCCGGAACGTTGAGGCGAGGTACGCCTCGCGAACCGACTCGTCGTTGATGATCTCGCGCGGCGTGCCTTCGCGCAGGTTGCGGCCTTCATGAATGATGTACGCCCGATCGCAGATGCGCAGCGTTTGCTGCACGTTGTGATCGGTCACGAGCATTGCGATGCCGCTGTCGGCGAGGCGCCGCACCTCGCTCTGCAGTTCCTCGACCGTGTGTGGATCCACCGCTGCAAACGGCTCGTCAAGCAACATCAACCTTGGCCGCGTCACCAACGCCCGCGCGATCTCAAGCCTGCGTCGCTCACCGCCTGAACACGTGCGCGCCTCGTCTTTCGCCTTGTGGAGAAGCCCAAACTGCTCCAACAACTCGCGTGCGCGACGCTTGCGCTGCTCGCGAGCAAGTGCTTGCGTCTCCAGAATTGCAAGCAGATTTTCTTCGCACGTCAGTCGCTGAAAAACGCTCGGCTCCTGCGACAGGTACCCCATACCCGCAAGCGCATGTTGATACATCGGCTCGCGCGTCACATCACGACCCGCGAAGCGCACGCTGCCACCTTCAGGCGTAATCATGCCGATCGCCATGCGGAATGACGTGGTCTTGCCTGCACCATTACGACCAAGGAGGCCGACGACTTCGCCCGCTTCCACGTCGAAACTCACGCCGTCGACGACGCGACGACCGTTGTAGGCTTTGAGAAGTTTGCGAGCTTCAAGAAGCGGCACCCGCGCAGTGTACCGTTCACGTGATAGGGCGCAGAACCATTGGGTAGCGGAAGAGCTCCGCGCTTCCCCCAGCAACCGCCGCGCGCACGAGCGACACGAGCCAGACAGGGAACCAAACAACAAGCGCCAACCAACCCACGCAAGGCACGCACACCAAGAGCGCGAGGGTGAGAATGGCGTTGAGTGCCTCGCGGCCGTGGTCGTCGATGAGCGGTGATCGGCTGCGGAATGGGAACCAGAGGACGAGCGGCACCAGCAGACAAAACGGCCCGAGCGCCGGGAAGAGGATTGGCCAGAGGTGCATGAGCACGCAGACGACGCGATCGACGTCAGTGGCCATGGTGTCGCGTACGCGCCCCTCGACGGTGGAGCGCCAACGCGCAACCATGGTGCGCATGGGCGAAGGATCGCTCTGGGAACCGGAAGCGGCATCCCTTGGCAACTGGGACTGCGTGGGGTCAGTATCGGCCATCGGGGCGGGGCGCGGCGTTTGGGATCCGCCGCCCATCGGTTTCGTCAGGCGCAACCGCAGTGCCGTCGGTGCTCCCCTCGGCGGCCGCGCGCTCAACCGAAGACGCCGACCGGCTCGGAGTTGCTGCAGACCGCTCTGCGGCCGAGTCCTCAGCGTCGCTTCGTTCGGTGTCCGCGCTCGAATCCTCGCGCGCAAGGTCCCCGCGCAGCGCAATGAGAACTTTGTCGATCCGGGTCGGCGTGGCCTCAGCAACCTCGAAAATCGCCTCCGGAGTTTCATCGCGCTCACCGGCGGTCGGCACCCGACCGAATCGATCGAGCAAAAATCCTGCGACGGTATCGAACTCAGCGTCCTCCGGCAGCGAGAGACCAAGGCGTTCGTTGACCTCTGCGATTGTCAGGCGACCGTCGGCCGCGAAACGACCGTCTTCGATCTCCAACATCACCGGCGGCAGCTCATCATGCGGCTCGTGCTCGTCGTGAATCTCGCCAACGATCTCCTCAATCACGTCTTCGATCGTGCACAAGCCCGACGTGCCGCCATACTCATCGACGACCACCGCCATGTGCACTTCACTCACCTGAAAATCGCGGAGCAACTCGCCGATCGGCTTCGTTTCCGGCACACGCAGCGGCTCACGCAAAATCGCGCGCAGCGAGAAGCCATCCACGCTTGTGCCGAAGTAACCAACGAGATCCCGTACGTACAGAATGCCCACGATCGAGTCGAGGCTCTCTTCGTACACGGGGATACGCGAATGCGCGATCTCCGCAATGCGTTCGCGTATTGCGGTGAAGTCGTCGGTAAGCTCAATCGCTTCGATGTCGGTTCGCGGCGTCATGACACTCGCGACCGCTGTTTGACCAAACACCACCGCACGCTGAAGAAGGGTGGCCGCAACAGGATCGATTTCGCCTTCGCGTTTGTGATCTTCAATCGAGTGCAGCAACTCTTCCTCGGTCTCATCCTCGCGAAGGTTCGCGCCCGTCAGGCGCCGCACCACTTCATCGATGAAGCCCACCGCAGCAAGCAGCGGACCGACCACGATAAGCGTCACCCGAATGAAGGAGAGACTCGACGCGATCACGGCATATGTGGCATGACGCGCGATTGCAGAGCTGAGCACGCTCGTGAAGAGCCAGATCAGCGCGACAGAAACGAGCGATGTTCCCACGAGCCCAGTGACGGTGATGCGTGCGGACTCGCCGAAACCCTCGAACGCGACCAGCACAAGCGAGAAGACAGCGACACGGCCGAACGTCCTGAACAACGCGACCGCGTGCGACGCCTCCAGCATCCGGTCGAGGAGCCAACGGCCCCGTACGAGGATTCCCCTCGACTCAAACTCCTCTTCGAGCCCGGTGCGACTCGCCTGAACGAGCGCCAGATTGAGCGACGAAAAGTAGCTGGTCGCGCATACAGCGGAGAAGATCGCGAGGAGGAGGTACGGGCTCACGGGGGTGGATCCTTCTCTGCCTGCGACTGCGCAGCGTACACGACGCCCACGCCCGCCGTCGACAGGATGCGGTCCTCCTCAGCATGGATGCGGGCGGCCTCGGGTTCGCTGTCGTCGCGATATCCGCAGGCGTGCAGCACACCGTGGACTGTGTAGAGCAGGATTTCCCGGTCGAGCGCGTGACCACGCGCCCGCGCCTCGCGCAGCGCGACGTCGGTCGACACGATGAGATCAGCTTCGACCGCGGCCTCGGGATCGGACTCGTCGTGCGCGGGGAAACTCATCACATCGGTTGTTCCCGCGATGTTCATGAAGCGCCGGTGCGCCGCGTCCATGGCCTCGTCGCCGACGAGCAGGACATCGACGCGCGCGAGAGGGCGCGGAAAATGCGGCGCGAACGCCGCGAATGCGCGCGAAAGCGCGGCAAGATCGATCGACGCGGCGCATCCGTCGCCGCGGTGGAACGCGATTGCGGGCGAAGCGCTGCTCAACGCGCGACCGTCAGCGGGATACCGCCGACGGCGACCGAGTACGGCTTCACGCGCGCCTCGAACTCGCCGCGGTACTTGTTGACGATCGT
>JBILDS010000068.1:0-13040 GCA_044352505.1 Phycisphaerales bacterium | reverse complement strand
ACGCACGATCGAATTCCACCGCAATTCCGGACAAGTTGACGGTGATTTTGGCTCGACCGATTCGAAGTGCGGGGTAGACTCGACCCGCTATGACGACCCTGTCTCTCCGCACGATGGTGCCGTCGAAGTGCTCCGCATTCCTCGCGGCAGCACTCGCGCTCGGCGTTTCCGCAAGCATCGCTTCGCCGCTTTTCGCCCAGTCCGCTCGCCCGGGTGTTGGCGCGGTTCCCTACTTCGCGCCGCTGCCCGCGGGCACCACCTTCCGCGTGTGGGCGCCGAATGCAACAGCCGTGCGCGTGGCGGGAACGTTCAACAATTGGAGTACAAGCGCGAACCCACTTGTGAGTGAGGGCAACGGCTATTGGTCCGCCGACGTTCCGTTCGCGTATCAGAACGCGCAGTACAAGTTCGTGATCACCGGTCCAAACGGCACCGTGTGGAGGAACGACGCGCGTGCGCGGCGTGTGACCAACTCGGTCGGCAACTCTGTCATCTACAACCCCGCAAGTTTCAGCTGGACCACCACCGGCTACACCACGCCGTTCTTCAACGACCTCGTGATGTACGAGATGCACATCGGTACGTTCGGTCAGCATCCTTCGCTGCCGGCGCCGATTTCAAAAGCGCGCGAGAAGCTGGATTACTTGAAGGATCTCGGCGTCAACTGCGTCGCACTCATGCCGTTTGCGGAGTTCGCGGGCAATCTCTCGTGGGGCTACAACCCTGCGCACCCGTTCGCGTTCGAGAGTTCCTACGGCACGCCCGATGATCTCAAGGCGTTCGTGAACGCAGCGCATGCGCGCGGAATCGCCGTGATCGGCGACATGGTCTACAACCACTTCGGCCCAAGTGACCTCGATCTCTGGCAGTACGACGGTTGGAGCCAGAACAACGGCGGTGGAATCTATTTCTACCAAGACTTCCGGGCCAACACGCCATGGGGTCCTCGTCCAGACTTCGGGCGCGGCGAAGTGCGTTCGTTCATTCGTGACAACATGATGTGGTGGCTTGATGAGTTCCGCCTCGACGGGCATCGGCTCGACGGGACGAAGTTCATTCGTCTCGCCGATTTCACCGGCCCCGAGATACCAGAGGGTTGGTCGCTTTTGCAGTGGCTCAACAATGAGGTCGATGCACTGAGTCCGTGGAAGATCATGGTTGCGGAAGACATGGACTCCAACAACTGGATCACGCGCACGACAGGCGAGGGGGGCGCTGGCTTTGATTCGCAGTGGGATCCTGGCTTCGTGCACCCCGTGCGCGGCGTGCTCGAAGCTGCGAACGATTCTGACCGCAACATGTGGGCGATTCGAGACGCTGTGATGAACGGCTCATCGGGCTGGCAGACGAAGCGCGTGATTTACACCGAGAGCCACGACGAGGTGGCCAATGGTCGGACGCGCGTACCCGAGTCGATTTGGCCGGGGAACGCATCAAGTTGGTTCTCGAAGAAGCGCTCAACGCTCGGTGCTGCGCTTGTGTTCACAACCCCGGGAATCCCGATGATCTTCCAAGGTCAGGAGTTCCTTGAGGATGGTTGGTTCGCGGATAGTGACGCGCTTGATTGGAACAAAGCAACGACCTTCGCGGGCATCAAGTCGATGTATCGCGACATGATTCGCCTGCGGCGAAATCTTGATGGCGTTTCTGGCGGACTCAAGGGTTCCAACGCCAACTTCCACCATGTGAACAACGGCGCGAAGGTTGTGGCATTCCATCGCTGGCAGAACGGCGGCGATCTTGACGACGTGGTCGTGGTGATGAACTTCTCGCAGAACGGGATCAACAACTATCGCATCGGAATGCCGCGACCCGGCATGTGGCGCGTTCGATTCAACAGCGATTGGAATGGCTACGACGCGTCGTTCTCGAACTGGGGCACGTTCGATACGAACGCCTCAACGTCCGCGCCCTGGGATGGGCTTCCCGCATCGGCGCTTGTGAACATTGGCCCTTACTCCGCTGTTGTGTTCTCGCAGGGCGTTGCTCCGCCGCCGCCGAATCCGGCGGATCTCAACAACGATGGTCAGGTGAATGCGACCGATCTTGCACTGGTGCTTGCTTCGTGGGGCACTGGGAACGTGGTCGCCGACATCAACGATGACGGCGTTGTGAACGCCGCCGATCTTGGAATCGTGCTGGGCGCGTGGGGAACGTGAGGACACGTGTAAGAGACGTGCGTCCACGTGCCTCGCGGCTGACCCTACCAATGCGTTCGCAGGATTTCGTGGATCACAAACGCCCTGTAACTAACGACATCACTGCGATAGACGGCACAGCCCGCGATTCTGGTTCGGGATTTCGGAGTTTGAGGCTAGATTTCACAGGCTTCGCGCCACACGCGGCTGCGTGTCGTGAAGCGGAACACCCATGACTTCGTTGGCAGCACGCTTCGTGTTGCCGCGATTGCGCGCAGAATCTCTCGACACTTGTCCCTCGCGATACACCATCAAGACCCACAGTAAGAAGGAGCGACCAGAAAGATGCGTACCACCCTCCCGATCCTCGCGACCCTCGGCCTCGTTGCCGCCAGTGCCAATGCCCAGAGCATCGTTCTCGACGGCGTGCTGGATAAGACCTACGGCGCCAAGGCGCTGGTGGTGCAGAACACGCAGACTGGGTTCGGAAACTCGAACACGGGCACGATCGACTTCGCCAACGGTAGCGAGTTGAACTCCGCCCACGCCTACATCGAGGATGGCTTCCTTTTCCTCATGCTCACCGGAAACCTCGAGTCGAACTTCAACAAGCTTGAAGTGTTCCTCGACGCCGTTCCCGGCGGCCAGAACCAACTTCGCAATGACAACATCGACGTCGACTTCAACGGCCTGAACCGGATGGGCGACGACCCTCAGACGACGAAGGTCGTTGAAGGCCTTCGCTTCGATGAAGGGTTCGAGGCTGACATGTGGGTTGGCCTCACGTGCGGTAACAACCCGTTAGAGGTCTATATGAACTACGCGACGATTCAGACGGAAGGCGGCGGTCAGGGCGGCTATCAAGGCACCGGCGGAGCGGGTCTCGCAGGCGCGCAGATCTTCAAGTCGGGCTTTGGCTACGGCATCGACAACTCGAACATCGGCGGCGTCGAAGGCGGAGCCGACATCGGGTCTGGAGCAGGCGCGACGACTGGCGTTGAGCTTCGCATTCCGCTGTCCGCGATCGCTGGCTACAAGGGCGGCGACATCAAGGTGTGCGCGTTCATCAATGGCCAGGGTCACGACTTCATTTCGAACCAGGTGCTTGGCCCGCTCGGTGGTGGCGGCAACCTGGGCGAGCCGCGCGTCGTGAACTTTGCGGATATCCCCGGCGACCAGTTCTTTGTGATTTCGGCGGGTGGCGGCTCGAATTGCCCCGCAGACCTTGACAACAGCGGCGCGATCGACGCCGCCGATCTCGCTTCGCTCCTCGGCGCATGGGGCACCCCAGGTGGCGACATCGACGGGAGCGGTGACACCGATGCTGCCGACCTCGCCGCCATGCTGGCGGCTTGGGGCGACTGCCTCTGATTGCGGGCGCTTCGACGCTTGAGTTCTTTGCCGGACGGCCGTGCGACGCGCGCGGCCGTCCGTGTTTTTGGCGCGCGCGCGGTTGGTGCCCGCGTTGGCAGAAACCCGGGAATCGCCGGGCGGTACACATGATCTCGCCAAACCGGCCGAGGGTTCTGGCGTACAGTGCACTTCCCATCTTTCCCGCTCGTGCGGGTCCGCCCCATCTTGGAGTCCATTTCACCGATGGCATCGCTTTCTCGAACTTGCATCGCGCTTCTCCCGTGCCTTGCGACCGCCGTGGCCGTCGCACAGCAAGAACTCCCTCCGTTCGCCGACGTCTCGAAAAACTTCGAGCGGGTCGTCTCGAGCGCGGAGGGGAGTTCGCTCTTCGGTCTCTTCGTGAATCGCAAAGAAGAACAGATGCTGGCGGAACTTCCGCGAGGCTGGGAGAAGATGCGCTTCCTGATCGCGGCGACGCCGTCCGGCGGCGAGATCTTCGCCGGTTTGCAGGGCCCGGAGCGCTACGTGTTCTGGCGGCAATATGGCAACCGACTCGCGTTGGTTGAGCCGCAGGTTGACGTTCGTTCCACGGGTGAACAGGCCTCGAAGGATTCTGTGCAGCGGATCTTCACAGACAAGGTTCTGCTCGAGGTTCCGATTGTCGCGAACGGGCCGTCGGGTCAGCCCGTGATCGATCTCGACGCGATGCTGGTCGGACAATCGCAGCAGCTGGTCGGCATGCAGTTGAACGCTCGGTTGGCCAAGGTCTCGAAGGCCAAGAGTTTCCCCAAGAACCTTGAGATTGCGATCGAAGCGCCGGATCCATCCGGCAAGTTCAAGGTCGTGCACTACTCGATCTCGATGCTTCCTGAGAACACGGGCTACAAGCCGCGCGTGGCCGATGATCGCGTTGGGTACTTCCTCACCGGCTACCGCGACCTGGGGCTCTACGGCACCGAGACGAATGCCACGCGTTACATCAACCGGTGGAATCTCCAGAAGCGCGACCCGAAGCTTTCGCTGTCGCCGCCGAAGGAGCCCATTGTGTTCTATGTCGAATACACCGTGCCGGTGCGATACCGTCGCTGGGTTCGCGAGGGCGTGTTGCAGTGGAACGAAGCGTTCCGCAAGATCGGGATCGACAACGCGATCGAGGTCTACCAGCAGGACGAAGTGACCGGCGCCCATATGGAGAAGGATCCGGAAGACGTCCGCTTCAACTTCGTGCGTTGGCTGAACAACGACGTGGCCACGGCAATTGGACCAAGCCGTGCGCATCCGATCACTGGCGAGATCTTGGATGCGGACATCGTGCTCACCGACGGTTGGATTCGCGCGTTCTACAACTGGTACGACGACCGACCGGTTGAGGTCGCGCAGAGCCTTACGCAGGAGACGTTGGTGTGGCTTGAGTCGCACCCGGAATG
This sequence comes from Phycisphaerales bacterium, assembly GCA_044352505.1. Classification (GTDB taxonomy): domain Bacteria; phylum Planctomycetota; class Phycisphaerae; order Phycisphaerales; family SM1A02; genus QWPT01. Next base: position 8,122 of record JBILDS010000068.1, on the reverse strand, counting down.
GGATCCCCGCATCCAGCTGCTTCCGTCTGCGGAGCGTCGGACTGCGCTCGATGAGCGTGCGCGCCGTGCAGCGTCGGGCGACCCCGATCCGGCCGACAGCCGCAAGGATCCGGCGATTGCAGCGAGTCCCGAACTGCGCACGCTGACCGATTGGTATCGCAGCGCCACGGGTGGCGAGGCCGGGCACGACCATTCGAAGTGCGGCGCAATGTGCTTTGCCGCTCGCGGAATCGCAAGCGACATGGCCATCGCGAACATGGCGTTTGATGTGCTTGGGTTCCTGGATCAGAACACAGACCCGAACGCCCCGAAGGGCGAGACGCTTGACGGAGTTCCTGAGTCGTTTGCGGGGCCGCAATTGGCGCATCTTGTTGCGCACGAGGTCGGGCACACTCTTGGTCTCCGTCACAATTTCAAGGCTTCCGCGCTCTACAGCCTCGAGGAGATCAACTCTGACAAGGTGAAGGGCAAGCCGCTCGCTGCGAGCGTGATGGACTACATGTCGACCAACTTCAACGTGGAGGAAGGCCGAATCCAAGGCGACTACACCATGGTTGGCATTGGTCCGTATGACATGTGGGCGATTGAGTACGGGTACACCTTCGATGACCCGGCCAAGGTTGCTGCGCGCAGCGGTGAGCCAGGTCACGCCTATCTCACCGACGAAGACACTGGCGGCCCCGATCCGCTCGCGCGTCGCTACGACTTCTCGAAAGACCCGCTTGACTTTGCTCGCGCGGAGATCAAGTTGATCGGGATGCTTCGTTCGGCAATCCTTGAGAAGTACGTGAAGGATGGCGACAGCTGGGAACGTGCACGCAAGGGATATGTGAAGACGCTTTCGAAGCAGCGTCGCGCGATCGACATGATGGCGCCCTGGATTGGCGGAACCTACGTCAGCCGGGCGAAGAAGGGCGATCCGAACACGGGCGATCCGCTCGTGCCTGTCGAGGTTGAGAAGCAGCGCGCTGCACTCACGTTCATCATCGAGACTGCGTTCCGCGACGAGGCCTACGGTCTTACGGCGGAACTCGTGAACAAGATGACCGTGGAGAAGTGGATGGACAGCCCGCGTGGCTTTATGACTGAGAGCACGTGGCCGATCAACGATCAGATTGCGGGCACGCAGGCCATGGCGCTCACGATGCTTCTCAATCCGACCACGCTCGGTCGCGTCTACGACAATGAGAAGCGCGTGGCCGCTGATAAGGATGCGTTGACGCTTCCAGAGTTGATGAAGGCGCTTTCGACGGAGATTTACACCGAGGTCGCACCATCGAAGTTGGGCTCGTCCGATGCGCGAAAGCCGATGATTTCTGCGTTCCGCCGCAATCTGCAGGCCGACTACACCGATCGACTCATCGCGATCGCGACGGGCAGGGCAGGGCTTCCGCGTGTGGCCCGGCAGCTCTCAGCGCAGGAACTTCGCGAGTTGAAGACGAAGTTGGACGCGACGATCGCGAAGGTTGGCAACAACAACATCGATCCCTACTCTCGCGCACACCTCGCGGACCTTAAGGCGCGCACCGACGCTGCGCTTGAGGCGATCGTTGTGATGCAGTGACAGCATTCTGAACAGAAGGGCATTCCGGGAACGGTGCTTCTCTCCTCCGCCCCGCGCCAACAGGCGCGGGGCGGTTTCGTTGGGAGCCTGAGACGCGCCGTGTCTGTACCCGGCACGTGCCCGGCACGTACCCGGCACGTACCCGGCACGTACTTGGCACGTACCTGGCACGTACTTGGCACGTACCTGGCACGTACTTGGCACATACCCGGCACGTGACGGTCGTCAGCGTGGTCGGCTGTTCTCGATGTCGATCGCGTAGACGCCAGTTGTGGCGGTTACGAACAGCGTCTTGCCGTCTTTCCCGCCGAGCGCACAGTTCGACGTGCGCTCCGGAAATCGGATCTGACCCAACGGCTTTCCTTCCGGGGAAAGCACAAAGATTGCGGCGCGTGGCGGAATGGCGACATACAGGTTGCCTTTGTCGTCCACGGTCATTCCATCCCCGCCGAGGGTTTCGCGTGTTCCTGCCGGAATTCTGTAGAAATCGCGTCCTTTCCCAACCTTTCCGGGCCCCTCGATGTCGTAGGCCATGATCGTGGTCGAGAGGTATGGCACAACGTAAAGCGTCTTTCCATCAGGCGACAGGCCGATTCCGTTGGGGCCGCGCACCTTCGTATCGCAAACGACCTCAACTGCAGCGCGGGGTTCTGCATTCGTTGGGCTTGTGGACACGAAGTACACCGCGTCGGGCGGCGCGTTCTGGCGCAGCCGTCCGAGCACGGGTGCGGTGAACCAGATGCCGCCGTCCTTGTCGACCACCAGGTCGTTGGGGCGACCGAGGGCGGTGCCGGTCGTATCCGTAGGCTCACTCCGCCGATCGCAGAGCACGCGAATCTCGCCCGTCGCTGGGTCGATCCGCGTGATCGCGCCGGGGTTCGCTTGTGCGCCGTACAGCGCGCCATCGTTCGCGAGGAAGAGCCCGAAGGTCGCGTTCGACTTGCGCGTGACAGACTTCGCTCCCATCGGGTCGAGCCGGAAGATCTCGTTTCCCGGGATGTCAACGAAGTAGACCGTGCCATCTGGAGCGCAGGTGGGGCCCTCGGTGAAGTTGTGGCCATCAGACCACTTGTAAATCGGAGTGCCCTTCTTGACGATTCCGGGGATGTCCTCGCCGGCCTCGCCGTCCCGCTGAGGCCAACGCGCGGCGAGCGACGGGGGAGGTGCCGGCGGCTCCGCGGCAGGAACCGACGGCGACGCGGGGTTCGGTTGTGTGGTCGGCGGAGTCAGCATTCCGCAGGCTAGGAGGAGCGCCGAAATCGTCATACAAGCATCCTTCCTGCGCGAATTGCGCACAGCGCCACAAGCGTAGCGACCGTGGCCACACTCCGTGCGCGACCTACGAGCCGCCCGCCTGTGCGAATGCGTCGTGGTATCTTCTTCACGACCCGAGACCAGCTCGGGCTTGGAGGGTGGTGATGGCGACGCTACAGGAACTCTTCTTCACCGGCCCCGCGCCGTGGTTCACAGTTCCCGCGCTCATCGGGACGGGTGGCTATCTGGTTCGGCTTGTCTTCGGTGGCGGCGATGACGATGGTGGCGCCGATGTTGCAGAGAGTGGAGCCGTTGGCGATGTCACCGGAACCGCGCTTTCTTTGCAGGGGCTGCTTGCGTTCTTGATGGGCTTCGGCTGGGGTGGCCTTACCTGTTTGCGCGCCCTCGAATGGTCGGGGCCGGCAAGCGTGGGCGGCGGCGTCGGAACCGGGCTTATCTTCATCGCAATGACCGTGCTCGTGTTGCGCGTGGCGCGGCGGCTTCAGTCGAGCGGCAACATCTCGCTTGGTCAGCTCGTTGGTTCCGAAGCAGAGGTGTACACCGCGATTCCCGCTGCGGGCAAAGGTCTTGGTCGTGTGCGCACCGTGATTGATGAGCGTGAGCGATTCGTGTCGGCAACAACCTCAGGCGATGGAATCGCGCCGCGCACGCGCGTGACGATTGAGAAGGTGAACGGCGACAACAGTGTCTCTGTGCGAGTGATCGGCGGAACGCAAGAATCAGGGAGTGCCGCGCATCCTGCAGCGCCCAGCAATCCTGCGAACGGCTGAACAAAGAACAGCAACGGACGACAAAGGAGTTCGACAACGATGGAAGGCTTCCACATGGCATCGGTTCTCGCGCAGATCGACGGCTCTTCTGCCAGCAGCACCGTGTTCTTCATCCTGCTCGCGTTCGCGGCGCTCCTCGTCATCGTGGTGCCGACCGCGTTCATCGCCAGCCGCTATCGCCGCTGCCCGTCGAACCGCATCCTCGTGATCTTCGGTCGCGTTGGCAGCGGCCGTGCCAGCCGCTGCGTCCACGGCGGCGGCACGCTCGTGTGGCCGCTCATCCAGGACTGGGCGTATCTGTCGCTCGAGCCGATGGTGATCGACATTCCGCTCTCGGGCGCGCTGTCGCTCAACAACATCCGCGTGAATGTGCCGTCGACCTTCACCGTCGGCGTGTCGACAGATCCCGTCCTCATGAACAACGCGGCGGAGAGGCTCCTCAACCTCAACAACAACCAGATCCGCGACCAGGCGCAGGACATCATCCTCGGCCAACTCCGCCTTGTGATCGCCACGCTCACGATCGAAGAGATCAACAAGGATCGCGAGAAGTTCATGACGCTCGTGAATGCGAACGTCGAGCAGGAGATCAATAAGATCGGCCTCGAGCTGATCAACGTGAACGTCCGCGACATCACCGACGAGAGCGGCTACATCGAGGCGATCGGAAAGCGCGCGGCCGCCGAGGCGATCAACCGCGCCAAGGTCGAGGTCGCGCAGCAGGAGCGCGACGGCGCCACGGGCGAGGCGCTCGCCGTGCGCGAGCGCGAGGTCAGCGTGTCGAAGGAGCTCGCCGAGTCCGAACAGGGCAAGAAGGCCGCGCAGAGCCAGCAGCGCGCCGCAGTCGCGGCGCTCGAGGCGCAGGCGGTCGCGGCCGAAGTCGCCGCGCAGCGCGACCGCGAGGTCAGCGTGGCGCAGCGTGCCGCCGAGACGGTGGCCGCGAAGAAGGCCGCGGAGCAGGAGCAGCGCATTCGCGTGGCGGAGGCCGAGGCATCCGCAGTGACGGGCGAGAACCTCTCGCGCGCGAAGATGGCCGAGGCCGAGGCGCAGCTCGGCGAAGTGCAGGCCGAGAGCCGTCGCCGCCGCGAGGTCGCTGCAGCGAAGGCGACCGAGGCGATTCTCATCGCAGAGCGCGAGGAGGAGCTTGCCCGCATGGCCAAGGACCTCGTCGCGCCGCAGGAGATCGAGCGGAAGCGCATCGAGATCGCGGCCTCCGCAGAGGCGGACAAGCGGCGCATCGAGGCAAAGGGCGAGGCCGACGCCGTGATGCTCAAGTACCAGGCCGAGGCAGAGGGCGTGCGCAGCGTGCTCGAGGCGAAGGCAGACGGCTACCGTCGACTCATCGAGAGCTGCGGCAGCAACCCGCAGGTCGGCCCGACGCTTCTCCTCATCGAGCAGCTCCCGCAGCTCGTGGCGGAGCAGGTGAAGGCGATCTCCTCCCTCAAGATCGACAAGATCACCGTGTGGGACACGGGCACCACGCGCGATGGCCGCAACACCACGAGCGACTTCCTCGCAGGCATGGTCAACAGTCTGCCGCGTCTCCACGAGCTCGCGCGCCAGGCGGGGATTGAGCTGCCCTCGGCGCTCGGCAAGGTGAGCGACCGTCCCGGCGGCATCATCGACGGCGTGGCGGACAGCGCGGCATCCAAGCCGAGCGAGCCCGCCTGACACCCAATCTGACTTCTTGCGTCAGTTCCCGACGCTCTTCGTTGCCACGGCCACGTCGACGAGCATGCCTGGCTGCAGGAACGCAGGCGGGTTTTCGATCACGTAGATCACCTGCATCACGCGCGTATCGATTCGCTCCGCGTTCTCGCCGGTGAGTGTCTTCTTCGGTTGAACATCGGGGACGATGCGCACGAAGCGTAGTCGCGCCTGCAGGCGGCTTCCGCCGCGGATCGTGGCGATTGCAGCGCCAGCCTGGTCGAAGCGCCAACTATCGAGTTCGTCGATATCGGTGCGGACATGAAGCGTGTCGATGTCGCCAAGTCGTAGGAGTGCCGTTGCGTTCGGACCCGCGGCTTTGTATTCGCCAACGTGCGCGTCGAGTTTGAGCACCGTGCCCGCGATCGGGGCGCGCACAACAAGGAGCTCGCGTGCGACTTCCGTCTCGCGCACGGCGGCTTCCGCCGAGAGAAGTTGCGCGCGCGCTGTGTCGACATCGGCTGCCGCAGCGCGCGCCTCGCCCCCGGCGACTGCGAGATCCTCGGGATACGTGCCCACCTTGACACGCGCGAGTGACGCCTCAGCCTGCGCCAACTGCGCACGGGCGATCGCAAGGTTCGCCTCAAGCGTCGGCAGCTCGTTTGCGGCCGTGCCGCGGTCGCTCACGCGGAGGAGCCGCTCAAGCCTGCCCTCTGCGTCGACCACAGCCGCGCGTCGCGCATCCACAATGGCCGCAGCTTCGGCGAGATCTTCGGAGCGCGGTCGCGCTTCGAGTTGCATAACGCGCGCCTGCGCCGTGGCTGCGCGCGCTTGGGCGGCAGACACTTGTGCCTGAGCGGCGGCCAACGACGCGCGAGCAGTCTCGAGTCGCGCGTCCGCTTCGCGCGGATCTGTTTCGATGAGCGGATCGCCCGCGGCCACACGCTGACCCTCTGTGACGAAAACCCGCGTGACGACGCCTCCAATCTGTGCACCAACCTGGATCGTCTCGCTTGAGGGCTCAACGATGCCGACTCCGGCAACACGGTCTTCGAACGGGATCGCCGGCGGCGCGATGGGGGCCGGTCCTGTCTTCGGTGGCATGTTGAACCGAGCAACAGCGACCGCCGTCAGCGCGAATCCGCCAACAGCGAGGATGGGAAGGGCAATGAGGCGGAGTTTCATGAAGTCTCTCCAAAGTCTGCCGAAGCAGTCGAATCTGCGGGAACGTCTTGTCTTCCGCGTGCAACCTTGTCGACCACGCCGTCGTCCATGTGCGCAATGGAGTCGGCGAGATGGAAGATACGGTCGTCGTGTGTCACCACCACGACCGCGCGATCAGGCCTGCGCGAACGGTCGCGGATGAGCGTCATCACGCGGCGGCCGAGTTCTGCGTCGAGCGCGCTTGTCGGCTCATCACACACGAGAAGCCGGGGTTCGTGGATGAGCGCGCGCGCAATCGCCACGCGCTGCTGCTGTCCGCCCGAGAGCTTGAGTGGTGCGCCGTTGCCACGGCCCTCGAGCCCGAGTGTCGCAAGCAACTCATTCGCGCGCCGAACCGACGCACCCACCGACTCACCTTTCAACACCAGTGGTACGGACACATTCTCAGCAACCGACAACTGCGGAACCAAGTTGAATTGCTGGAAGATGAAACCCACGTTGTCGCGCCTCCAGGCGGCAAGACGATCGCGGCGCAGTGTGCCGAGGTCTTGGCCGAACACCGAGAGCTCGCCAAAGTCGCGCGAGAGAAGACCAGCGAGGATCGAGATCAGTGTGGTTTTCCCGCAACCAGATGGACCCACGAGCATCGTGAGTTCGCCTGCGGGGATATCGAGGTCGACGCCGCGCAACGCACGTACGGCATACTCGCCTTTGCCGAAGGTCTTGGCCACGCCGCGCAGACGGATTGCCGTGCCGGTTGGTGAGGCGGTGGGAATAGAAGCGGCGATCGGCATGGCGTGTCGTGTCGTGGTCGAAGCGTCGTGGTCGAAGTGTGGGAATCAAAGTGCCGGAATCGAAACGTCATGGCCCCTTGAAGACATCGGCGGGGTCGAGGCGGATGACTTTCCACATTGAAATCACGCTCGCGAGCGTGCAGATCACAAGCACAGCGCCCGCGGAAATGAGCGGAATCTGCCACAGCATCTTGAAGGCGAGCTTTCCGCCCGCCGCATTCAGGCCGAAGGCACTCACGGCACCGAGCCCGATGCCAAGGCCGAGTATGCCAGCCACGAGCGCTTGCAGTGCAACCATGCCGAGGAGTTGCCACGTCGATGCGCCCATGGCCTTGAATGCGCCGAAGTAGCGAAGGTTGTCAAGCGTGAAGTTGTAGAACATCTGCCCGGCGATCGCGACGCCGACGAAGAACCCGAGCGCGATGGCGATGCCGAAGTTGATCGGGATGCCCGTCTCGCGCATCCAGTAGCCGAGCGTCCGCATCGAGTAGTCGTGGGGCTGCATCGCATCGAGGCCCGTTTCGTCCGTGATCCGCTCGGCGAGGGCAGCGGGGTCGATGTCGGGCGACGCGGTGACGAGCACAGCGCTCATCACGCGGCGCGACGGCGGCGCATAGGTGACGGCACGCGAGTAGGTGGTGTAGATGGTCGGCGCCGCGACGAAGGTCTCCGCGCACTTCACGAGACCGACGACGCGCGCGCGGCGCTCGTTCAACTCGATGATGTCGCCGATCTCGACGGGGCGCTTCGGGCCCTTCGGGTCGAACACCTGGCCTGGCGCGGGCACCGCGCCCGGGGCGAGTTCCGCGGGAAAGAGCATCTGCTGCTGGCTCGAGCCGACCTCGACCATCACGGCGTCCGGAAGCCGCAGGTCTGCGAGCGAGCCCGCGACGATCTCGGCGGGGCCG
>JBILDS010000265.1:0-3818 GCA_044352505.1 Phycisphaerales bacterium | reverse complement strand
CACGGCGCATGCCCAAGAAGGCTGCATCGCCGACCTCGACGGTGACGGCGTGGTGAACGGCAACGACCTCGCGACAGTGCTCGTCGGCTGGGGCTCATGCGCGGGCTGCCCAGGTGATGTCAACGGCAACGGCGTGGTGAACGGCGAGGACCTCGCGTCGGTCCTCGTCCGCTGGGGCGGCACCTGCGCGCCGACGGTGACGGGGATCTCGCCTGATGCGGGACCGCTTGCGGGTGGCGTGATGGTGACGATCACGGGCGACAACCTGCTGAGTCCCACGGCCGTGACCTTCGGCGGAGCTTCGGCGACCGTCGTGTCGAGCACAAAGAACGCCGTCTCGGTGATCGCGCCTGCGCATGTTTCGGGTCCTGCTGCGGTTCTTGTAACGACCCAAGGAGGGAGTGCGTCCGCTGGCTCGTTTGCGTACTTCGGTGCGCCCACGATCGCCTCCGTATCGCCGAATGTGAGTGCGGCCGTGGGTGGCACGACCGTTCACATCGACGGAAGTGGCTTCTACGGCGTACCCACGGTTCGGTTTGGCAAGGCGGCCTCCGCCTCCGTGACGGTGCTGTCCTCTTCGCAGCTGCGCGTGATCGTGCCGGCGGGGCAAGTCGGCGCAAGCGTGTCGGTCACCGTCACGACCAGCTCGGGTGCGGCGAGCCTTGCGAATGGGCTGTCTTACATCGCTGCGGTGGTTCCCGCATGGGCAACCCTCATCGAGGCCTTGCCTGATCCTGCGATCGTGACGAGCGCGTCGCTGCGCGCTGCGATCACGGCCACGGGCTACGCGTGGCGGGTACGCGACAACCTGACCCAGATTGAGATGACGCTGATTCCGTCGGGGACCTTCAGCATGGGCTGCTCGGCGTCGAATCAGTATGCGTGCTATCCAGAGGAGAGCCCTGTCCACAACGTCACGCTGAGCGGCGCCTTCTACATGGGAACCTTTGAGGTCACGCAGTCGCAATGGAGCGCGCAGATGGGTTCAAATCCAGCGTTCCATCAGTCAGCGAGTACGGAGGTGCCAGCGGCGGAGGTCCCACGTCGTCCGGTCGAACAGGTGTCGTGGAATGTCGTGCAGGGCTTTCTCGCAGCCACCGGCATGCGCCTTCCCACCGAGGCGGAGTGGGAGTACGCGTACCGGGCGGGGACGACGACCGCGTTCCACGGATGTCCTGCCTTCCCAGACGGCACGAATGACGATGCGCTCATCGGGGAGATCGCGTGGTGGAACTCCAATTCGATCGGCCAGCCACGCCCAGTTGGCGGAAGGGCGCCGAACGGTTTCGGACTCCACGACATGGCGGGCAACGTGTGGGAGTGGGTGAGTGATTGGTACTCGGAAGGCTATTACGCCGTGAGCCCACCGATAGACCCAGCGGGACCGGCGACGGGCACGTATCGCTCGCTACGCGGTGGATCATGGAACTATGTGCTCCCGTTCTGGCTTCGCGCTTCCTATCGCATTCCCAATGGCTCACCCGACAACGCCAATGACCATGTCGGCTTTCGCGTCGCTCGCAATCCGTGAGCGGCGCGGGCATCCCCGGGATCGCCCTGAGTCGCCCGCACGCAGTCCGTCCACACGGGGAAGACCGTGCCGCCAATCCCAGTCGACCTGCACACCGGCTTCACCCTCTCCTGCATGACGGATCCGTACCCGCGGCGGCGGGCGGATTGCGATGAGGACGAAGAGGAAGAGCGCGACCACGCGGCGGCGCTTGCGAAGATGCAGGGGCGCGTGCCGAGGCGCGCCTACTCGCTTGGGGTGCTTGGGCACACGCTCGCCGACCGGCCGGGCTACACGTGGCGGATGGAGGAGCACCTCTACCTCGTGCCGCTCCGTGGCGGGGACTCGCGATGGGGGCTCCTGCGCATCAGCTGGGACGACAACGAGTGCTTCTACCAGTGGCTCGACGGCGCGCAGCTGTCGGGTGTCAGCGACCCGAAGGAGGCCGCGCTCGCGCTCGTGCTGGCGACCTTCAGGCAGTGGAGCGTGGATCTCGAGAGCGAGGACTACGAGGCCTACGCAGCGTTCCTCGCCGCGTTGCACAAGAAGACGCTCGTGCGGGTCGGCATGGAGGCGAGGGCGCGCGCGAAGGCGAGGCGGTGACGGCGGGGCGGTTCACGCGCCCGCATGAAGCGCACGCCGATAATCCTCGGGACTCCAGCCGACAGAGGAAGGTCGCCTTCAGCGATCAACGAAAGTGGCGGAGCGCACTGCGGATGTCGCCTGTAGGGTGAGCCGGTTGGATGAGCCCCGCCGTGGGGTGCGGTCTAGACCGAGCGCACACCGTCCTTCAAGGCAACCCGATGCGGCTGTCAATCTCCAGTCCCCACCACCTACTCCGCGTCCTGACCACCATCGCTGCCGCTGGCATGTCCAGCCTCGCGTACGCTCAGACATGTTCCCCAGACATCAACGGTGACGGGGTTGTTGATGCGAGTGACCTCTCGATGGTTCTTGCGAGTTGGGGGACGACGTATCCAGCGACGATCGAGTCTGTGAGCCCGGCCCAAGGCCCGGCGAGCGGCGGAACCGTCATCACAATCTTGGGTACGGGCCTTGGCGCGACATCGGTCGTGAGAGTTGGTGGGGTGCCATGCTCGAACGTGACCGTCATCGCGGCCAACGAGGTGCGCGCCACGACTCCTTCGGTCAAGCCCGGGGCCGCATCGGTTTCGGTCACAACGCCCGCGGGGACAACCACGGTCGAGGCTGCGTTCGTTTACGGAGCTGTCACGACGCCTTTGTGGGCGACCCTGATCGAGGCCGCACCCGACCCCGCGGTTGTGACGAACCCATCGCTGCGAGCGGCGATCGTGGCCACGGGTTACGCGTGGCGCGTGCGCGACAACCTCACTCAGATCGAGATGGTCTTGATCCCGCCGGGGTCATTCAACATGGGCTGCTCGCCGTCGAGCGTGTACAGCTGCGTTGCTGACGAAAACCCTGTCCATCCCGTGACTCTGACAAACGCCTTCTACATGGGCCGCTACGAGGTCACGCAGGCCCAGTGGACGGCGAGGATGGGGTCGAACCCCTCGTTCTTCCAGTCCCCGAGCGCTCAGGTGCGCGCGGCGCAGGTTCCAAATCGCCCCGTTGAAACGGTGTCGTGGAACGCGATTCAGGGATTCCTGGCGTCGGCGGGTGTTCGGCTTCCAACTGAGGCCGAGTGGGAGTACGCATGTCGAGCAGGCACGACGACCGCGTTCCACTCCATGCCCGGGTTCCCCGATGGGACAAATGATGACAGCGTTGTAGGGCTGGTGGCGTGGACTCCATCGAACTCGGAGTCGCAGACTCGCGTCGTGGGTGGAAAGCCAGGCAACGCACTCGGCCTCCACGACATGCACGGCAACGTCTGGGAGATCGTCGGAGATTTCTACTCCTCCACCTACTACGCTGACAGCCCTGGAGTCAATCCGCCCGGTCCCGCAACCGGTTCATCGTGCGTCATGCGGGGTGAGTCGTGGAATCCGTTCGGCGACGACGACATCAGAGCCTCCCGCCGAGCTGAGTTCTCGCTAAGCGGCACAGCGTTCGACATCGGCTTCCGCGTCGCGCGCAACCCGTGAGCACCATGGGCGTCTGCGGGCTCGGCCCAGCGGCGACCGCGGGTCGCCGTCTGGGATCGCGTGGGTCCCGAGAGTCGATCAGGCGGTTTTACGCCGCCTACCCGCACCGACTCGCGCGGACCAGCGCCGTGATCGCCGCACGGATTTCAGCCGGCAACCCCGCCCACGCGCGAACGACTTCCGTGAGCTCCGTCGGCAGCAGTTCGACGGGCTCCGTCCGAAGTGCCCCCGATTCTGCA